>JBILWX010000060.1:0-21924 GCA_044369655.1 Pirellulales bacterium | reverse complement strand
TCGTGCGGTTCGCCGAGAGCCACGGCTTCGAGATGAACAAGGCCCGGCCCAACGCCTGGCGGTATCGCGACTGGGTGATCGCGTCGCTCAACGCCGACAAGCCTTACGACCAGTTTGTCAGAGAGCAGCTCTGCGGCGACATCCTTGGAGCCGATGCCGCTACAGGCTTCATCGTTGGCGGACCGAAGGACGAAGTGAAGTCGCCCGACCCCGTGCTCACGGCCAACCAGCGCGCCGACGAACTGCACGACATGGTCAGCACCACGGGCTCCGCCATGCTCGGCCTCACCGTCGGCTGCGCCCGCTGCCATGACCACAAGTTCGATCCGATCCCGCAGGCCGACTACTATCGGATCAAGGCCGTCTTTGCCGGGGTCACTCACGGCGACCGCGACATCCTGCCCCCCGACAACGCCGAGCGGCTGAAGAAGATCGCCGCCATCGAGCGGGAGTTGCAGCCGGTCCAGCGACGGCTCGCCGAACTGCAGCCTGCCGCCCGGCTCCGCCGCACGATCGTGATCGATGACCTGTCGACCACGCAGACGGAGAAACTCGTCGAGCCGAAGGGGGTCGCCACGCACGCCGCCGGCACGGAACACGGCCACGCCGACGAGCCCGGCGACATTCGCTCGCTGCCCAACATCGGCAAGCAATACACGTGGTGGCAAGCCACTCCAGGCCAGACCGTCTTCGCCTACGGCCCGAAGGCTGCCGGTGTGTTCCGAATCTGGCTTTCGTGGGGCGCCGGCTGGCACACGCATTCTCGCGACGCGAAATACGTCATCGACGCCGACGGCGATCTGAAGACCACCTCCGATCAAACCGTAGTCGCGACCATCGACCAGAGGCAGATGGCCGACGGGAGCGGTGAGCCGACGCCTGACCAGCCGCTGTGGAGCGGATTGCGCGAGGCGGGTACTCATTCGATCACCGAGGCGAGCCGGCTCTTCGTCATCGGCGGCTCAGCTCAAGCCCCCGTCACGGCGGACGTCGTGATCTTCGAGGAGCAGGAGACGCTTGGGGACATGGCCAACCGCACGCCGCATCTCCGCGGTCCGGTGTCGGCAGGCGAGAACGTCGACGCCTTCCCGCCGACCAAGGCACGCTTCGTGCGGTTCACGGTGCTCGCGACGACGGCGGCCGAACCCTGCATCGATGAGCTTGATGTGTTCACCGTCGATGGCCGCAACGTGGCCACCGGGGCGAAACCATCGGCCTCGGGCACTTTCGCCGACAACCCCTCCCACAAACTCGAGCACATCAATGATGGCAAGTACGGCAACAAGCGGTCGTGGATCTCGAACGAACTCGGCAAGGGCTGGGTGCAGTTGGAACTGCACGAAGAGGAGGAGCTCAGCCGCGTCATCTGGAGCCGCGACCGCAGTCCGAAGCCTGAATACACCGACCGGCTGGCGACGAAATACGAGGTCAGCACGTCGCTTGACGGCACACACTGGAAGGTCGTCGCGACCAACGCCGATCGGCTGCCTCACGACTACGTTCATAAAGTCGGCCCGATCACGTCGGCCGCCGAACTTTCCCCAAATGAGCTGGCCGAGATGGAAAGCCTCACCGAGACTGCGGCGGATCTCAAGACGAAGCTCGCTCCGCTCAAGACGCTGCCGAAGGCATACGCCGGCCAGTTCGTCACCGCTTCGACGACGCATCGCTTCTTCCGTGGCGACCCGATGGCCCCCCGTGAGGAGATCGCCCCCGGCAGCCTCTCGCGATTCGGCGCCTCATGGGAACTCCCGGGCGACGCCCCGGAGAGCGACCGCCGCAAGGCGCTCGCTGACTGGATCGCCTCGCCGACCAATCCACTGACAGCCCGCGTGATCGTCAACCGGCTCTGGCACTACCACTTCGGCACCGGCATCGTCGACACGCCGAGCGACTTCGGTGTCAACGGGGCCGCGCCGAGCCATCCGCAACTGCTCGACTGGCTGGCCAGCGAACTGATCGACCCCGCAAACCCCGCCAACCGCTGGCGGCTCAAGGCCCTGCACAGGCTGATCGTCACGACCCGGGCCTACCGGCAGACGAGCACGCCGCGAGAGGACGGCCTGACGGTCGACTCGGGCTCGCGGCTGCTCTGGCGATATCCGCCGCGGCGTCTGGAGGCCGAGCCGCTGCGCGACGCGATCCTCGCTGTGAGCGGCAGCCTCAACACGAAGATGGGCGGGCCGGGCTTCGACCTCTTCGAGCCAAACACGAATTACGTCAAGGTCTACAACACCAAGACCAAGTTCACCGACGAAGAGTTCCGCAGAATGGTCTATCAGTCGAAGCCGCGGGCCGAACTCGACAGCTTCTTCGGCGCCTTCGACTGCCCCGACGCCGGACAGGTTCAGCCAAAGCGGACAGTGAGCGTGACACCGCTGCAGGCGCTCAACATGCTCAACGGCGACTTTCTGCTCGACCAGGCCGCCCGATTCGCCAAGCGGGTCGAGCGGGAGGTGGGGAGCGATCCCGGTCTCCAGGTAGGCCGCGCGATCGAACTGGCCTTCGGCCGCAAGGCCACGGATGCGGAACTGGCCGCGGGCCGCACGCTCATCGCCGCCCATGGCCTGCCGATCCTCTGCCGCAGCCTCTACAACGCCAGCGAATTCATCACCATCTACTGAGGCGCCCATGCGACACGAACTTTCCCACGCCGGCCGCCGGATGCTCGACCGTCGTGACTTCCTCCAGTGGGGCGGCACCGGCCTCTCGAGCATCGCGCTGGCAACGCTCCTCCACGAGCAGCGGCTGCTCGGTGGAGAGCCGCCGATCCGGCCGCTCATCGATCCCGCCCATCCCTACGCCCCACGGCAGCCGCACTTTCCCGCGAAGGCCAAGCGGGTGCTGATGATCTTCTGCTCGGGTGCGCTCTCGCACGTCGACACGTTCGACTACAAGCCGGAACTCGTGAAGCGGCACGACACGCCGATGCCAACCGCCAGCGGCGAAAAGGTTATTACGTTCCAGGGTGAGCAGGGGAACCTCATCAAGCCGCTCTGGGAATTCAAGCCACGGGGTGAGAGCGGCACGATGACGAGCGACCTGCTGCCACGCCTCGGCGAATTGGCCGACGAGATGTGCTTCATCCACTCGATGACGGCCAAGAGCAACACCCACGGCCCCGCCGAGAGCCAGATGTCGACCGGGTTCACGCTCGACGGCTTCCCGAGTATCGGCGCGTGGACGACCTACGCCCTTGGGAGCGACTGCAACGACCTGCCGGCATTCGTGGCGATCCCCGATCCTCGCGGGGTTCCGCAGAACGGTCCGCGGCACTGGCAGAGTGCCTTCCTGCCGGCCGTCTTCCAGGGCACCGCCTTCAATGCCGACCGCCCAATCGCAAACCTCGCCCGTCCGGCTTCGATCTCAGTCGAAGCCGACCAGGCCACCCGTGACTTCCTGCAGAGGCTCAACGAGGACCACCTCTCGCGGCATCCGGGCGACACCGACCTCGCGGCCCGGATCAGTGCCTACGAACTGGCCGCCAAGATGCAGCTCTCCGCGGCGAAGGTGGCCGACCTGTCGGACGAGTCGGCCCAGACGCTCGCGCTCTACGGTGCCGACGACACGCACAACTCACTCAAGGCCCGCTTCGCCCGCAACTGCATTCTCGCCCGACGGCTCGTGGAGAAGGGGGTGCGGTTCGTGCAACTCTTCAACGGCGGGTACGCGATGGGCGAGGGTGTCGGCAACTGGGACGGCCACAAGACCATCGAGAAGCAATACAGCGTGCACGGCCCGATCCTCGACCAGCCCGTCGCCGGACTGCTCCGGGATCTCAAGGACCGCGGCCTGCTTGCCGACACACTGGTGGTGTTCGTGACCGAGTTTGGCAGGATGCCGACCTTCCAGAAGGGGGCCAACGGCCGCGACCACAACCCAGCGGGGTTCACCGTGTGGCTGGCCGGCGCCGGCGTCAAACGGGCCTTCCACCACGGGGCGACCGACGAATTTGGCTACAAGGCAATCGAGAACGTGGCCACGATCTACGATCTGCACGCCACGATCCTGCACCTCATCGGCCTCGATCACACGCGGCTCTCCTTCTACAACAACGGCATCGAACGCCGTCTCACCGACGTGCACGGCCACGTGATCCAGCCCGTGCTGGCGTGATGCCGACTCAGAGCCGGGTGCGGGTGGATTGACATGCGTCTTTCTGCGCATAATTCCTCCGTGACCGAGACATCCGCATCACTGGAATCCCCACCTCAACCAGATGCGTGGAAAATCTGGCTCATGATCGGTGCCACGGGCTTTGGCGGCCCGGCTGGGCAGGTGGCCATTCTGCACCGCGAGGTGGTGGAACGACGCAAGTGGCTCGACGAGGAAGAATTTCTCGCCGCCATGAGGCTCTGCATGCTCCTGCCGGGCCCGGAGGCCCAGCAGCTGGCCACCTACGCCGGCTGGCGACAGGGCGGCATGACTGGTGGACTGCTCGCTGGCACGCTCTTCGTCATTCCCGGTGCGCTGCTTGTGACGGCGCTGGCCTGGCTCCATGCCGCGGGGGAGCACCTTCCGCTCGTCGCAGCGGCCTTTGCCGGCACGCGGCCGGCGGTCGTGGCACTGGTCGCGTTGGCGGCATGGCGGATCGGTAACAGGTCGCTCCGCTCGCCGACGGCGGTCGTGATCGCGATCGGAGCCCTCGGGGCACTGGCAGCGGGCTGGAGTTTTCCGCTCGTGGTCTTGGTGGCGAGCATCGTGGGATTCCTGCTCCCCTTCGACCTCGCCCCGCGAGCCGGCGGCAAAAATGCCCACGCGGCCGGCGCGGAGCCTGCCATCCCTACAGAGCCTGCTGACGCCGCACCTGCACGCGGCAGGTCCCCAATCCTCCACGCGGTCATCACCGCCGCCGCCTGGACCGCGATCTGGGGAGCCGCCTATCTCGTTGTTAGCCTGCTCCATCTGGCTGGTGGCCGCGGCGCCGATATCGCCGCACTCTTCACCGAGACGACGCTGCTCTCGCTGGGCGGAGCCTACGCGGTCGTGCCGTGGGCGCTCGACGAGTCGGTCGCCCGCGGGTGGCTCGCGCCGGCGGAGCGGTTCGACGCGTTGGCAATGGGGGAGGCCACGCCGGGGCCGCTGATCCTCGTGGTCACCTTCATCGGGTTTCTCGCCGGCTGGAAGACCGATGCCGCGGGCTCCGCCAGCGCCGGCCTCGAGGGAGCCGCCATCGCCACGCTCTTCGCGTTCATTCCGTCCTTCGCGATGATCTTCACGCTCGCGCCGCTCGTGCGGAGCATCCGGCCGACGTCGGGTCTGGGCCGGGCGATGACGGCGATCGGCGCGGCCGTCGTCGCGGCGATCGTATTGTTGGGACTGAAGCTCGCGGTCGCCTCGTTCCTGCCAGAGGGCCAGCCGGCGGTGCTACCCATCGCCGTGGCGATCATCAGCGCCGTGGCATTGCTCCGCGGCTGGGCCTCGACGCCGGTCGTGGTCGCGGTCGCCGCGGCGGTCGGCGCATTGCTCCAGGCCGTCGCCTGACGGCCGCCGGATTCCCTGCTACGGCTTTGTGGGTTTCGTGAGGCTCGCCAGCCAGGCGATCAGGTCACGAAGCTCTCGGCGGGTGAGCTTGCCGGCCAGGTCAGCGGGCATCGAACTGGGACCGCTGGTCCGCTCGTCGATCGATGCCACTGCAACGTTCTTGATCGTGCCGTCGGCCGTCTTGAGCTTCACCGTATCCGCATCTTCGGACAGGAGGATTCCGGCCACGGTCTGGCCTTCGTCGGTGAGAATCACCGTCGTGCGATACGCCTCGGCCACCGTCGCATTGGGGGCCACGATGCTTTCGAGCAGATAACTCCTCTGCTTCGTGGCGGCGATACCATCGAGGCCCGGCCCGACATCGCCTCCCTTGCCCTCGGCACGGTGGCACCGCACGCACGAGACTTCGCCCTTCGTGAAAAACAGCTCTCGTCCTCGCACGACATCGCCCCCTTCGAGCGCGTCGCTCCACGCGGCGACCATATCCTCGCTGCCCCCGGATGCCGGCGCTGCGGCGACCTCACGGCCCAACCGCTTCTGCGCGGCCTCGCGCACCTCGAGATGAATCGTCGGATCAAGCCCGCCCGAATCCAGCTTCGCCGCCAGACTCTTCACCGCTTCAACACCCGCCGGAGCATCCATGTCGGCCAGGAGGCTGACGGCCGCCTGCCGCTCGGCAAGATCCGTGGAGCTCACCGCCGCCTCCAGTTCGGGCACGACCTGCTCTGCAGGCAGCCGCGTCGCGCGGACGCGTCGCGCCGCGATCCGCACCGCCGGCTGCGGGTCTTCGCGGAGCCTCGCAGCGACCTCGACAGCAGCTGCTGGATTCGACGCCAGCAGGCTGACCAGCGCCTTGGCCCGCGAGGCCGGCGAGCACGACCTGTCGTAGCACCAGTTCACGAGCATCGATCCGGTCGACGTGATCCCAAGCTCGGTCGCCGCCTGGAGCACGGCGAACCGCAGCGGTTCATCGAGCCTTGAGCCGAGCAGGTCGGGCAGGGCGGCGTCGAGCGTGCCGCGGGCCACGGCGGGATCCCGCGAAGCCGAGTGAAACTGCCACACGCCGGTGACGCGGTTTCTCTGTGGCGGCTTCGCCCACACGCGCAGGGCATCGATCGCCTCCACCCGCCGATCAGTAGGCAGATCGCTCCGCGAGGCCACGGCGGTGAGCAATCGCGCCGCCTCCGGCGTTCCCAGCTTTTCTGCGGCCGAGATGACGCGTCGCACAAGCGCATCGTCCACCTTGCCCTGAGGCGGCTGATAGGTCGCACACGCCGCCAGCGCCGGCAGGAGGTTCTCCATGGGGAGATCGTGGATGGCCCGCGCCGCCTCCAGCACGATCCGTGGGTCCGTATCGGCAAGAAACCGGGCGATCTCGGCGTCCTGGCACCGCCGCATGGCGAGGCAGTCGACGAGTCGCACGGCCGCCGAGGCGTGACCCACGAGCGCTGCCCGAGCCGGCGGGTCGAATGCCCCCGCAAAACCCATCACGATCGCATGGCGGAGGTAAGGATCGACATGATCACCGCCCGCGTCGCGTTCCGCCATCATGACGAGCGCCTGCACCACCGCCTCGGAGCCCACGCCCAACTGTCCGAGCGCGATCGCCGCCGCAGCCCGCACCTGGAGGTTGCCGTCGGCGAGCCGGTCGAGCAGGGCGGCACGAGACGCCTCTCGGCCCGCCGACACTCCGCCGGCAGACTCCGCGCGATCGGCCCACGCCTCGCCCAGGTTTCTCGCTGACACAGAGCGGATCTCCCAGGCGGGATCAGCGACCGCGGCAGCGATCACGGCCAGCGGCTTCTGCGCTGCCGAGGCGTCGCTGCGGCGGGCGATCTGGCAAAGACCTGTGAGGGCATGCACACGAGCCATCCGCGGCTGCGATTGATCCGCACTGATCGCTTCGAATGTCGCTGCCTCTCCGCGACGAGCCAGTTCCCACTGTGCCTCCAGCCTGAGCCGTCGATCGGCGTGGCCCAACAACTGCGTGAGGCGTGGCGACGCCAGTGCAGTCCAATCGCCCGCCAGAAGCGCCGCCACGTCGCCGTCGTCCGTCGTCTGCGGCTCGGTCGGCACAAACCGCCAGATGCGGCCCTTGCCCTCGCCGTTCCAGCCCTGCACCCAGTCGCTCACCCAGACGGCGCCGTCGGGGCCAAACTCGACATCGGTAGCGAGCAGGTTCTTGAAGGTCTCCTCCTCGTCGAAGGGCTCGAAGCTCGCCCCCTTTGGCCGCAGCCGAAAGCTCCGCACCGAACTGCCGGCGGGCCCGCCCCGAAAGTCGGCCAGGAGGAACCGGCCGTCGAAATGGGCAGGCAGACCGGTCCCGGGATAGGCGGCAAACCCCGAGGGCCCGGCGCCGATGTGTGCCAGCGGCGGCACGAGGCCTGCCGGCTGCGTGGCGTTGGCGAGGTGCCAGATCTTTTCGCGATGCCAGGGGCCCCGGTCGCTCAGGTACTGAAACGCCATATTCCAGCCGGAGTCGCTGCCGGGCATGACGTGCACCAGCCTCGCCCTGTCGCCCGCGTCGGAATTGTTGTCGACCGTGAAGAGATTGCCGAGATCGTCGAAGGCGATCTCCTGCGGGTTGCGGAGCCCCGTGGCAAACACCTCGAATCCGGAGCCATCGGGCTCGCAGCGGAAGACCGCGCCGCTGGCCGGATCGTGGGCGATACCGGCCTCGCCCCGGCCGTCCTTGTATTCGACCTTGTATCCCCGGTCGCCGATCGTGAAATAGATCCGGCCATCAGGTCCGAGCGTCAGGCCGTGCATATCGTGGCCACGAAACGCCACGCGGGCGCCGTAGCCTGTCGAGAGCACAGCCCGCTCGGCAGGCGTGGCGTCAACGCGGCCGTCGCCGTCGAGATCGCGAAGTCGGTAGAGGCTCGGGATGCACGTCAGAAACACGTCGCCGTGGCGGGCGAGGATACCGGCGGCGGTGCCCTCGACGAGCCCGTTGAAGCCGTCCGCGAAGACGGTCGCCGCGTCGGTCACGCCGTCGTCGTCGGTGTCCACGAGCAGCCGCACACGGTCGTCCTGAACCTCCCATTCCCGGGCCTTGTCGCCAAGCAGCCGCCGGTGGTACGCCAGACGGTCTTCGACCGACTGCGAGGCGAGATCGGCATCGACCCATTCACTCGTGTGGCCCCGGTTGTCGCTGACTCCGCGGTTTTGCCGAAACGTCTCGCAGACGAACACCCGCCCCTGTTCATCGATCGTGAAGGCGACGGGGTTCGCCACATCGGGCTCGGCGGCGAAGAGTTTTACCGCCATGCCGGTGGGCATGCCGAAGGCGGCGCTCGCCTTCATCGGCTCGTCCGAGCGGGCCGCGACGACGGGCGGTCTGGGAACGGGTGGCGACGTATCCGCCGGTACGGCGAAGGCCGCGGCCCCGCTGCAACACCAGATCCAGGCGACAACGGACGCGGATGCGGCCAACCGGGCGGTCAGCGTGGTCATGGATCGTCTTTCCTGTGCGGGAATTCTGCGGCGAAGGAAGTCGCCTCCCTGCCAAAGCACAGCATAGTCCGCGACACCGTCCTGCTCACCACCGGCATGCATCTGAGCCGACGACGACCTGATCGCGTAAGCCAGGCCGCGAAAAACATAAGAATTGGCCGTCATCGACGGCCTGGCGCCGGCTACAATCGCTCCCCAGCGGGCCGCCACTGCCGGCGAACGTTTCCGGCGGCGATGCCACGCAGCGTGACACGATACGTGAGGGGCTGGCATGAGCGGAAGGCCGCATGGCGATTCTTCCCACGGCAATGCGATCGACTGCATCGTCTGTGGCACCTGCGTGGCCGACATCCTCGTGCGGCCGGTGCCGCTGTCGCAGCCGGTCGGAGCCGGACGGCTCTTTCACGTCGACCCGATCGAGGTGACCACCGGCGGCATCGTCTGCAACACGGGCACCGCCATGCAGCGGCTTGGGATGCGGGTGGCGGCGTCGAGCCTCGTGGGCGACGACCTCTGGGGCGGCGTCGTCCGGTCGCGGCTCGCGGCCGAGGGAATCGCGACGGCGGCGATCGAATCACACCCCTCGCTCGCCACCAGCACGACGGCCGTGCTCATCGACCCCAGTGGCGAACGCAGCTTCGCCCATCACGTCGGAGCCCCGCAGGCGATCGACCTCGCCTTCATCAAGCGGCAGTCGGCCCATTTCGGCACCAGCCGCCTGGCGTTGGTGGGCTATTTCGGACTGCTGCCGGCGCTCGAGCCGGTGCTGGCCGAGGCACTCGCGGCTATCAAGGCGACGGGCTGCCAGGTGGCGCTCGAGACGGGCGGCTCGGGCGGCACGCTCGCGCAGCTCGCGCCGGCGCTCAGGTATCTGGACGTCTACGTGCCGAGTCTCGACGAGGCCGTCCACCAGACCGGCATCTCCGATCCGCGGGAAATCATCGCCTGCTATCGACAGCACGGGGCAGGGGGGCTCGTGGGAGTGAAACTCGGCTCACGGGGCACGCTCTTGAGCCCTGCGGCAGGTGATCTGCTCGAGATTCCGTGCGTGTCGGCTCCCGGCCCCGTCGTCGACACCACCGGCGCGGGCGACTCGTTCCTCGCCGGTCTGCTCACGGGCATCCTGCGGGGCATGCCGGTCGGCGAGGCCGGCCTGCTCGGCGCGGCCACCGCCGCCTGTTGCGTGACGGGCCTGGGCGCCACCGCAGGCCTGCGGTCGTTCGAAGAGACGATGCGATTAGCACAGGGGTCGTGAGGTTCGTCCCGCGCTTGCGCTTCGGGCTTGCATGGGAGCCAAACGGCATCGTCAGCGATGCGCGACGTCGGACGTCAGTGGGCTGGCATCCTACCGAGATGAAAATCGACCACCAGCGGCAGGTGGTCGCTCGCGGTCTTCGAGAGGCTCGTCTTCACGATCCGGGCCTGCCGCACCGCGATCGGCCCGCGGACGAATGCCTTGTCGAGCGAGCCCACCGCCAGCCACGCCGGGAACGACCGGAATTTTCCCGCCGGACTGGTCACCTGCATAAAGCCGTTCGCGCCCAGGCTCGCTGCCGCGAGCGTGTCGCGCCAGTCATTGAAATCCCCCACGACCAGCGTCGGCAGATTGTCGGCCGACCGGAACAGCATGTGACCGAGCAGGCGTTCCATCTGCCAGTGACGCTCCCGCTCGGCCAGGCCCAGGTGCGTGTGCACGAGGTGCAGCGGCCCCTCGGGACTGTCGATGAGCAGCAACTGCGCACCGCGAGGCTTCCGCGTGCCCTGCCGCAGGAGGAGCCGGTGCCGGGTCTCCACCGGCCACCGCGACAACACGAGATTCCCGTAGCCGCCGTTGCCGACCGCCACGTTCGACTGAAACACCGAATAGGCGCGGAAGTAGCGGGCGAGGAGCCGCGGCTGGTCGTCGAACCGGCTCCGCCGCACGTGCCGATCCACCTCCTGCAGGCAGATCAGGTCGGGATTCTCCGCCTCGATGCAATCGATGACGCGGGCCAGCGAATACCGCCGGTCGCGGCCGCCGATCCCCTTGTGGATGTTCCAGCTCAACAGTCGCATGAGACGACGAACGCCGACCGCGGTCAGCCTTTCTGTTTCTGTCGCATGTAATACCGTTGCACGCGGGCCACGCACGGGCGGCCGTCGGGACTCTTCGTCGTGCAGGCGGCATCGGGCTGGCCCGCCTTCTGCACCACCGCCCGCACACGGGTGGGAGCCTGCTCCGCGAGGTCGGCATCGACGTCGTCCACCGTCAGGCCGTGGCAGCAGCAGAGCGGCCCCGCGGCATCCTTCGGCCAGTAGAGGCCGTGCGCGGCGGCCGCCTCCACGCTCCGCTCGAAGAGGTCGAAGTAGGCGATCGGACAGGTGTCGGTCGCGCACCAGTAGGCCGGTTCACCGAGCGACTCGGCCGCCTCCGGGGCCAGATGGCTCCGCAGCGTCTCAGGCCCCACCGGCAGACCGTCCGCGCCGCACCGCGGGCACCGCGGCGGAAGGCTCGAATCGGGCTCCTTGCAGAAGGCCTTGTTCATGATCACTCTGGGTCCATTCACCGATCTTCCCGCTCGCCCGATTGTACCCTAGGCTGCAACCATGCACGCCCACCAAGACATCCGCATCGGCACGCTCGTTCCCGCCCACGACCGCACCGCCGAGGTGATCCGCCAGCTGCTGCCGCACGGTTTCGAGACCTTTCAGATCAGCTTCGGCAGGAGCGTCGGCGATGCTGATCTCTCCTCACTGGCCGACGCTGTCCGCCGGGTGCTCGATGCCAGCCCCGTCGCCGGCGGCGACCTGCCGCCCCGCGTGAGTGCGATCGGCGTCTACGGCAACCCCCTCACGAGCCCCGAAACGGTCTGCGACTTGGAGCGGCTGATCGATGCCGCCGCCAGCTTCGGCTGCGACATCGTCTCGGGGTTCGCCGGGCGGAGTCCCGGCCGGCCAGTGCCCGAGTCCTACGGGCGGTTCGGCGAGGTGTTCCGCCCGCTGGCGGCCCGCGCGGAGGAAAAGGGGGTGCGACTCGCCTTCGAAAACTGCGAGGCCCGCGGCACTTGGGAGGCGGGCGACCGTAACATCGCCCACGCGCCGCAGGCCTGGGAGGCGATGTTCAGCGAAGTGGAGAGCCCGGTGATCGGCCTCGAATGGGAGCCGTGCCACCAGCTCGTGAGCTTCGTCGATCCCCTGCCGCAGCTGCGACGCTACTGCCACCGCATCTGGCATATCCACGGCAAGGACGCGACGGTCTTGTGGGACGTGGTCCGCGAGCACGGCATCCGCGGCGGCGTGCAGTATGTCCACCACCGCACGCCCGGCTTCGGCGACACGAACTGGACCGACCTGATCAGCACGCTCAGGCTGCACGGCTGGCGGGGTAGCATCGACATCGAGGGCTTCCACGATCCCGTCTACCGCGATGCCCTCGAGACGACGGGGCAGGTGGCGGCACTCGACCATCTCAAACGCTGCCGCGGCGGCCGCTTCGTGCCCAACGTGTTTTAGCGACGGCGAGCGGCCGGCGATCCACCAGGCCCGCATGCTTTCTAGGTATTCGCGCGGACCGCGGCCGACATCGCGTCGGCCACCTGCCGCAATTCAGCAGGACTGATCGTGAAGGGCGGCACGGCATACATCACGTTGCCGATCGGCCGCAGCCAGACCGCATGCTCGAGGATCAATGGCGAGAGACTCTTACGGTCGAATGCTTTTTCCGTTTCGACCGCGAGAAAGCCGCCGCGGCAGCGGACCTCCCGCACGTGCCCGAGCGCGGCCAGCGGTGCAAGCCACTCCCGGCCCAGCCGCTCGATGGCGGCCACGCGTTCAGCCACCGGCTCCCGCTCGAAGAGATCGAGGGAGGCGTTGGCCGCCGCGCAGCAGAGCGGATTGCCCATGTAGGTGGGGCCGTGCATCAGCGCGTGGTCGGGATGGTCGCCATAAAAAGCGCCGAAGACATCCGTGGTCGCCATCGTCACGGCCAGCGGGAGCGTGCCGCCCGTCAACGACTTGCCGAGGCAGAGAATGTCGGGCACCACGCCGGCCCAGTCGCACGCCAGCAACTTTCCCGTCCGCCAGAAGCCCGTGCCGATCTCGTCGGCGATGAAGAGCAGCCCCGCCTCGCGGGCCAGATCGGCCAGTTGGCGCAGTTGCTCGGGCGCATGAAACCGCAGGCCGGTGGCGGCCTGCACGAGCGGTTCGACGATGACGGCGGCGCAGGTGCCGCCCACTTCCCCGAGAAACCGGGCGAAGGCCCGCCAGCCCGCCTCGTCGACCGGCAGCTCCTGCGGATACTGCTCCAAGAGGAACCCCCGGAAATGCCGGTGCATGCTGTCGTCGGGATCGCAGACGCTCATCGCGCCGCTCGTGTCGCCGTGGTAGGAGTGCCGCAGGCAGACGAATCGCTTCCGCGCCGGCTCGCCCCGATTCATCCAGTATTGCACCGCCATCTTCATGGCCACCTCGACGGCCACGGAACCGGAGTCGCAGAAGAAGGAATGGTTCAGGCTGCCGGGCATCAGCCCAGCCAGCCGATCGGCCAGCCGCACGACCTGCGGATGGTCGATGCCGCCGAGCATGACGTGGGGCAGCCGCTGGGCCTGCTCCACGATCGCGGCCACCAGGTGCGGATGGCGATGGCCGTGGCAGGCGGTCCACCAGGAAGACAGGGCGTCGATGATCCGCTGGCCCGAATCGAGTTCGAGCCAGACTCCCTCGGCGGCGACCACGTGCAGCGGTTCGCCGGCCGTCTTCATCTGACAGTAGGGCCGCCAGAGCGTGAGATCGGCGAGCCGATCCGGCGGCACAGCGGGTTCTGGGCCGGCGGCTTCGAGCGCCCTATGCGGATCAGCGGCATGCCGGAGCGTCATGGGCCACGAGCCAGGGCAGGAGAGCAGGGAAGGGGAATGCCGACCGAGCCCGATTGTAACGCCCGCGGCCTGCCGCCCGCCGCCGTCGCGATTTTCGCCAAAGATGCTATCTTTTCAGCCCGGATCCCGGACGGGATCGCGTGCACCACCCATCCCCATTTCCAGCAGAGGCTGTCTCCATCCATGTCCGCCGCCACCCCGCAGAAGCGCTTTGAAACTCTCGCTCTCACGCTGCCCCCGGCGCCCAAGCCGGTGGGCGTCTACAAGCCGTTTCTGATCGTCGGACCGCACGTCTACGTATCGGGCCATGGCCCGCTGCTGCCCGACAACACGCTCATGCGGGGCCGTGTCGGCCGCGATCACGACGCCGACGGCGGCAAGAAGGCTGCCCGCCAGGTGGGGCTGACGATCCTCGCCACGCTGATCACCAACCTCGGCAGCCTCGACAAGATCAAGCGGGTGCTGAAGGTGCTCGGCATGGTCAACTGCACGCCGGAGTTCGAGAAACACCCCTACGTGATCAACGGCTGCAGCGAGCTCTTCGCCGAGGTCTGGGGCCCCGACCACGGCATCGGCGTGCGGAGTGCCGTCGGCATGGGGTCGCTGCCCGACGACATCCCGGTCGAGATCGAGGCGATGTTCGAACTGGCATGAACACCGCTAAGCCAACTGCCGTCGCACCGCCCGAGGTCGGCCTCGGCCTCTGGAAAATCGACAGACCCGCCGTCGCGGGACTCATCGAGGAGGCGGCTCGCGTCGGCTATCGCCACTTCGACTCGGCCTGCGATTACGGCAACGAGCCGGAAGCGGGGCAGGGGATTCGACGGGTGCTTCACAGCGGCCTCTGCCGGCGTGACCAGCTCTGGGTGACATCGAAGCTCTGGAACACGTTCCATGCGCCCGAGCACGTGCGGCCGGCGTGTGAGCGGACACTTCGCGACCTCGGCCTCGACCACCTCGATCTCTACCTCGTCCACTTCCCGATCGCACTGGCTTACGTCCCACCCGAGACCCGCTACCCGCCTGGGTGGTTCTTCGATCCCGACTCGCCGCGGCCGGGCATGAGGGCGGCCCGCGTGCCGCTCGCCGACACGTGGGGGGCGATGGAGGATCTCGTGCAGGCCGGACTCGTGAGGCACGTCGGCGTCTGTAACTATGGCGTGTCACTGCTGCGTGACCTGCTCGCCTCCGCCCGGATCCGCCCGGCCGTGCTCCAGGTCGAGCTTCATCCTTATCTCACGCAGGAGAAACTCCTGCGGTTCTGCCGCGAGGAAGGGATCGCGGTGACGGCCTTCTCGCCGCTCGGTGCGCCCTCCTACGTACCGCTTGGCATGGCGATGCCGGGCGAGGGAGTGCTCGAGGATCCTGTCGTCGCCGGGATCGCGAGGGCGGTGGGCCGGACGTCGGCGCAGGTGGTGCTGCGGTGGGCGGTGCAGCGGGGCACGGGCGTAATCCCGAAGACCTCGCGTCCCGAGCGGCTTCGGGAAAACCTCGCGATCGGCGATTTCGCTCTCGAGCCCGAGCAGATGGCGGCGATCTCGGCGCTCGACCGCGGCCGGAGGTTCAACGATCCCGGCGTCTTCTGCGAAACCGCCTTCAACACGTTTTTTCCGATCTACGAGTGAGCGGCGCGGCTCGGGCGCCCACGGTGTTTGCACCGCATCACACGCTCAGGTCCGCTTCGTTGCCCGGCCGGATCACTCGTAGGTGAAGTGCGCGGTGGCCACGCAATCGCGGTCGGCCCGGAGCCGCACCCAGCGGGCTCGACCGTGAGCCGGGCATACTCCCACCAGTCGCCGGTCGCCAGACAATCGACCTCGGCAGTGAACGTCACGGGCGCCGTCGCGTCGTGTGAGAGAGTCAGCGACTTGCGGTCGAAGTTTGTCATGAGAAATCACCGTTTGTTCGCCATGAAAGTCAGCGTGCCCCAGGTTCTGGGCAGAAGAGTGGCACTGCCCGGACGGTCGACGACCACGCCTTCCGAAAGCCCGGCCCAGTGCATCGCCCGCTCCCGGCGATCGCCTCCCTCGTTGGCCACCGCGACGGAGGCGTCGAAGCCGATGCTGCGGCCCGCCGGGTCGCCGACGATGCCCAGTGACACGAGCGGCACATGCACCTCGAGCGAGGTCCGGTGGAGTTTTGACCGCTCGTCAACGCCCTTGTCTTTCCAGGCCATGGCAAGGCCGTCGACCAGGCCGATGCGGTCAAACTTCGCCTCAGCAGCCGGTGAGCGGATGACCGTCGGCGAACCACCGGCGCCGGGCAGCACCGGCCAATAGCCCTGGGAGAAATTCTCCTGCTTGCCGCCGACACGCGCGAGGATCACCCGCACGTCACCGGCCAGCGGCTTCTCCAACTGCGGCCGGCTCCAGTCGGACCCCACGCAGAAGTCGGCGTAGGCACCGCTCACGAACGGCGAGAGCGGCAGCTCCGTGCCGGCATTGGCAAACGGTGTCGACGTGAGGATGGAGTAGTGGAGATAGAGATGCTTCGCGTCGTACATGCCGCGGACGTCGGCGAGCCGCTGCCCATCGAGGAGAATCAGCATCGGGGCGATCTTGCCCTCGTACCAGCCCTCGCGACCGTCGGCCTCGCCGTCGAGCTTCATCGGGGTCGCCCCCGCGCGGGTGGGATCGTGCCGCACCGCCGTGAACGTCGGCCGTAGCGCCGGATCCGGGCCGTCCGGATCCCACGGCTGCGCGCGGCCCGCGTCGTCAGGTGAGAGCCGCACGGCGGCCGCGACGACCGGCTTAAACGTCGGCAGCACCACCTCGTGGACGGCACAGGCCGTGTCGTTCACGAGCGTGTAAAGCCGGCCGCCCTCCTCGTGAATCCCGTTCCCCATCATCTCGACGTAGATGCCCGTGTCGTCCATCACGCCGGTTCCCGTGTCGGGGAACAGCCGACCGACATAAAAACCGTCCTTGTGCCAGACCCAGGTCATCGAGATCGCATCGGAGAGGAAGATGCAGTCGCGGGCGATGCCGGAGAGGCCCATGGGGTTGTACATCTCGCCCGGCTTCGCCCGGGCGGGAGCACGGCGGCCGACCGCCCACTTGAGCGTGCCGTCGGCGTTCCAGGCGGCGAGCTTCTTCCGCCAGTTGCGGCTGGCCCACCAGCCGTCGCCGTCGATGCCCGGCAGCCGCAGCCCCTGCGGTGCGGCAGGCTCGAGGAGGGCATAGTGCACCCCGTCCTTCGTGGCCGAGCCGATCGCGCGGACCACGCCGGGTTTCTTGCTGCCGTCACCGCCGCTGAAATCGGGAGCCGCGCGGTCAGTGGCGGAGATCTTCACATCGGACCAGTCAAACACCGGCACGCCGCTCGCCAGCCACTCCCGCGGCGCGAGCGTGGCATCGATGAATCCACCGCTCCCGACCAGGGAGATCGCAACCGACCCGTCGGGGCGAAAGCCGGCCTCGAAGACGCGGCGGAACGGAGCGAGCGCGGGGTCGTTCTCGAGAATCCGCATCTCGTCGGGCTGCATCCGGGCGTCGCCATTGCGGTCGGCCCAGGTCATCCAGCGGTTCGGCCCCTGGTCGTAGCTGGCGAGCCACTCGCCTTCGGCGTTCTTCTCCGGGAGTCGGTGGTAACCGATCATCGCCACGGGCTTCGGCGGCGCGTCGGGCGTGACGAGATAGATGGCCCCTTCGCCGTTGCCGCTCGACTGCAGCATGTAGAGCCGGCCGTCGATCGCGACGAGACTGTCGGAGTAACTGAACGCCGGCCAGCGGCCCTTCTTTTCGGGATAGGCCTTCTCCATGGGGAATCCGCCGTGCGTGAAGCTCTGGTAGCCGCCCGCGGCCGGGGCATAGCCACGTTCGACGGTGAGCTCGTAAAACCACGACGGCTTCCACGTTCCCTTCGCGAAGTCGACCTCGTAGGCGAAGATGCCCGGCGGAGCGTCGTCGAAAATGTCGCGGATCGAGAGCAATTCCCGCGGGTTCACGGGGTTCACGACGTCGGCGGTGTGCTGCACCTTGCGGCAAAACCACTGCTTGAGGAGCCTGCCGTCGGCCGACCAGAGGCTATTGCGCTTGAAGCCGGTGGCCACATCGTTGACCCAGAGCCGCCCCTTCGCATCGACGGCGATCCCGGAGATCTCTCCGAAGCCATCCTCCTCGAACCGCCCCTCCGGCGGCGATCCACCGGGCCGGCCGAGGCGGCGAAGCGGCCGGCCTTCGCCCGTGAACACGTGAATCTGCCGTGTGCCGCCCTTCGCGACCCGGTCGCCGCCCACGAGCGTGCCGGCGGCACAGATATCGGCGCCCGAATCACCCACGTAGAGGTTGCCCTTGGCGTCGACGGCAAGCGAACTGGGATGCTCCAGTCCGCCGCCATCCACGAGGGTGGCCTCCACCTTCCCGTCGGCGGAGAGCCGCAGGACTTTCCGGCCGCTCACCGCAAAGAGTTTTCCGTCGTGGAAGGCGAGACCGCGCGGGGCGGGCAGTTCGATCCGCGTCACCTTCCCGTCGGCGCGGCCGACCAGGAAGAGCCCGTTGTCGTGGGGCACCGATACGTAGACAGTCGTGTCGGAGAGAGCCATGCCCTCCGTGTAGGCGACGGGCCGGTTCCGCCAGCGGCCGTGCTGTGTGACCGTCGGCTTCACCGGCAGGGCGGCGAGGATTTTTCCACGGGACTCATCGAGCTTGTAGGCGGCGAGCTCCAGCTTTTCGTTCGCATAGATCGCGACGTAGATATTCTTGTCGTCGATCGCGGCGCTCGTCCGCTGGTCCCATGGATAGAAGGAGAAGTAGCGGCGGAGGATGTTGCCCTCGAGGTCGACGCGTTGCAGGCCGGTAATCTGATTGTCTTCAACGCAGCCGAAGACCATCATCACGGAGTCTTTGTTGGCGGCGATGCCGGTGCCGCCGCCGAGGTTCGCGCCCCAGTCGCCCTTGCCGTCGGGCGTGCGGTAGGCCGGGTTGCCGGAGCGGCCGACCGTCATCCGATACGTGAGCGACGGGGCCTTGTCGAAGAACAGGCCGCGGACCGCATACTCGCCTGCCGGGCAGACGCGACCGAGGTCGTCGGTGCCATCCCAGCGGACCATCCCCGTGCCCGCCTTTACGGGCTCCGCGGAGAGCAGGCTGCGGACGATCTGCCCCTGGCCGTTGCGGAGCGTGAGGCTCAGGAAACCATCGCCCGGCGACTCATACGCGACGGGAATGTCCACGCCGTACGCGGCCGTGCTGCCGACTGCCAGCACGCTCGCGAACACACATGCCAAAGAGATGGTTCGTAGAACTCTGTGCATCGTGTGCCTCGCTCTCGTGGAATATGGCTCTGGGAATATGTGAAGCTCACTGAAACGTGATCTGGCCCCAGTTTTGCGGCTGGGGCACGAGCTCCCAGACCTCGTCGGCCACGATGCCGGTGGCCTGGTTGCTCCAGTGGCTCCGCAGCACCGTGTCTTTGCCAGCCTGATCGCCGAACGTCGCACCAAAATCACCGGAGAGCGTCAGGTCGGCGGCGGGCTTCAAGCCCAAGTCCGCGAGCGGCACCGCCGCCTCGACGACGTATCGCTTGGCGTTGGCGTCGGCCTTCACCTCGACCTTGACGTTGTCGAGCACCTTCACGCTCTCGATCACGTACCCCTCCTTGACCGTGCCGGAGAAAAACTTCCGCACGGCCTTCTCCGCCGCCACGGGCCGGTAGAGCACGGCCGTCGGCTTCCCGCCGTGACTGCCGATCGAGAGCCGCAGGTCGCCGAGCACAGGCTTCGACCGCTTGCGGTCGGCCTTCGTGTCGGTGCCGAGTTGGAAGTCAACCGTGTCGCCGCCGCCATACATCTCGGCCGGATCACCGGCACCGTTGATCCACGGCGTGGCGTCGTTCACCGCCCAGCCGAGATACAGGTGCGTGTCGTCGTAGGCGATCGCCGCCTCCACGCGGTCGGCCGCCGTCTTCTGAAACGCGAGCGGCTGCTTTTCGTCAAAGTCCTTCCGCAGGTCGCCCGTGAACGCGACGGTCTTCTTTCTCGCCGTCGCCACGGCTGCCCCCACGCTCTGCTGCAGCATCTTCTCGCGGATCTGCCGCGACGTCGCCAGGTCGGCCTGGCCGACCGCGAGCGAGCCGCCGGGCAGCCGCTTCACGGTGTCGAGCCCGACGACCTTCATGTTGATGTAGGCCGTCTTGCCGGCCTGCACGTAGAGATCGCCCTTGTCGGTGACGGCGATCGAGCCGCCGAAATCCTCGGCGCCCATGCCGGGGGGCACGTTGTCCATGATCGCGCCGGGCACGGCCGACTGCGGCCAGCGGATCTTGAGCGGGTCGGCCTCGAAGAGCCGCGTGAGGTAGTGGCCCGCCTTCGTGAGCACGTGCCATTCTCCCTTGTCGGTGCCGATCACGAAGATGTCGCCGATGGGGTCGGGGAGCGTGCCCGTACCGAGAATGTCGTAAGCGCCGCGGATCATGCCTACGCTCGCCGGCGGCGCGTGGTGCCCTCCGTGCACGCCGACGTAGTTATTGGGATACGTCCAACGCAGCTGGCCGCTCGAGATGTCGTAGCAGGCGAAGTCGGCGTGCGCCTCGCCATACTTTCCGTTGAAGAGCATCACGGTGCCGTCAGCGGAGCCGCAGCCACGTTGGGCCCCCATGCTGCCGCGGGTGGCGATGTCGGCCGGCACCGGCAGCTTGCGGGCGGTGGAGGGATCGTATTTCGGCGCGCCGCACGGCGTGTAGCCCGTGACGGCAAGCTTGAGCAGCGTGCCGTAGAACGTAAGGTCGGGCGTCATCGGCATGTACCAACCGGTGACCCAGCCGCCGGGGTCGCCCGGATACTCCCGTGATTCCTCCGACTGCTCACGCTCGTCGTCGTTGGCGTCGGACCAGATCTTCATGCCTGTGAGCTTGCCAACAGGAAACCCCTCGGAGTTCTTCTTTTCGGCCAAGGCCTCGAACCGGGTGCGGAGCTTGTAGCGGCCCGGTCCGAGACGTTCGTAGATGAGCACGGGCGGAGCACCGTGGATCCAGCCGGTGGCAACGGCGACGTAGAGCCGGCCGTCGCGAGAGCGGCCGAACCGGCTGTTGGACATGCCCTCGCGGCAGAAGACGCCCACGCACGAGGCCCGGCCCGTCTCTTTGTCGAGCAGCCACTCGCAGCCGCTGCCCACCATGATGAGCGGATCGACCGGCGAGATTGCCCCGCCGAGTGCCCCGTAGGCCGTCGCCCCGAAGAACTCGCGGACGAACTTTCCATCCGTCGAGTTCCAGCAGGAAAATCGCTTCGGCCAGTGATCGAGTTCGGCCGCCCAAAGCACGCCCTTCGCGTCGAGCCGCAGGCCGCTCACGAATCGCATGCCGGACGTGTCCCAAGGGCCGAGCAGCGGCCGGCCGCTCTGCTTGCCGATCGTGCGCAGCGGCTTGCCTGCCGGATCAAACACTTTCACGACATTGTCGGGGTCGCCAACGGCCACGTAGATCGTGGCATCGTTACCGATCGCAACTGCCTTGGCGGCTTTCAGGCCCTCGACCACCGGCTTCGCGGTGCCGTCGGCAGCCAACCGCAGCACGCTGCTTCCGCCACTGATCACGAATACGCCGCCATCAGGCCCGGCCTCGAGATCACCGGCTTCGTTCACCGCGATCTTTGCCACTTCGTCGCCCGTCGTCGCGTCGAGCACCCGCACGCCCTCCTTGGTGGCGAGGTAGAGCTTGCCGCCGACCACGTCGAGCCCAGCGAGGCCCGGCTCGATTGGCAGGCTGGCGGTGTCTTTGCCCTTCCACGGACGGTAGTCGCCCTTCTTGGCGTCGAGGCGGTAGATCACCGAGTCGTTGAGCTGGTTGTCGTTGACGTAGACGATGCCGTCGGCCACGGCGATATGGCTCGCGCCCCCGAAGCCGCCGCGCTTATGACGCCACTGCACGTTGCCCGCGAGGTCGGTGCAGACGACCGCCTGCCCCGCCTCCGACCCGGTCCAGCCGAGATACATCGACTGGCCATCGGTGGTCACGGCACAGGGATCGCCGTGGTCGCCGCCCCAGTTGCCGCCGGGAGAATCGAAGGGGGTCTTGCCGGCGTTGTCGGCCCAGCCCACCAGCCGCAGGCCGATGCCCTTGTGATGGATGGCATCCCAGGTGTAGCTGCCCGGGGCGACGACCTCGCCCGGCTTCAGGTGGCTTTTGTCGGTGA
>JBILWX010000160.1:0-7044 GCA_044369655.1 Pirellulales bacterium | reverse complement strand
GAGATCGAGCTGATGCTGGCCGATATCCAGCATCTGGAAAACAGTCTGCCCAAGCTGGAACGTTCGGCCAAAGGAGCCGACAAGGATGCCAAGCTCAAGGTTGAGGTGATGAAGAAGTGCCTCGCCCACCTGGTGGCCGAGAAGCCGCTCCGCACGCTCACCCTCGACGAGGCCGAGAAGGTGGCCGTGAAGGAATTCGGACTGCTCACGGCCAAGCCGATCCTCTACGTGGCCAACGTCGACGAAACCGACCTCGACGGCAAGGGCCCGCTCGTGCAGAAGGTCCGGGAGGCGGCGGCGAAGGCCGGCGCAGAGGTCGTGCCGGTCTGTGCCAAGCTCGAGGCAGAGATCGCCGAGCTCGACGAGGCCGACCGGGGCGAGATGCTCGCCGGCGCGGGGCTCACCGAGCCGTCGCTCGCAATGCTGGCCCGGGCCGCCTACAAGACGCTCGGCCTGCAGAGCTACTTCACCGCCGGCGAGAAGGAAGTTCGCGCATGGACCGTTGCAGTCGGGGCCACCGCCCCGCAGGCGGCCGGCGTGATCCACACCGACTTCGAGAAGGGATTCATTCGCGCGGAGATCTACTCGCTCGCCGACCTCGAAACCTACAAGACGGAGAAGGACATCCGCGCTGCGGGCAAGCTCCGCGTGGAGGGGAAGGAATACGTGATGCGCGACGGCGACATCTGTCACTTCCTTTTCAATAAATAGCGTATCAGGGGCCATCCAAGGCCAACCGTGATGCCCGTCCTCCGGCTTCCGCCGGGGGCTTTATATGGAACGCCCACACGCCACGCCATCCCATACAAGCCCGGAGCGGAAGCGATGGGATCGTGCGTGTGATCCAAGCCAACCGTGATGCCTATCCCCTGGCTTCCGCCGGGGGCTTTTATGAAACGGCCACACGCCACGCCATCCCATACAAGCCCGGAGCGGAAGCGATGGGATCATGCGTGTGATCCAAGCCGAACGTGATGCCCGTCCTCCGGCTTCCGCCGGGGGCTTCTTGCTGTGGATGGCTGCGACGCGTGATTTCAATCCGGGGAGCCGGGATTGGTGAAGCCGGAGGAGACGAGGAGGATGTCCGACTTGTTGTGCGTGCCATCCCGACCAGGGTGACAAGTCGGAATCTCCGAGCGACGGAGGCTTTGCCGTCCCGGCGCCGCGTCGCCAAGGATGCCCGACCCGCGTTGCGGGCTTTGATGGCACGTGCGCGAGGCGTGCCTATGCGCTGAGCGACTCTGGCCCCGGCTGTTCGCGGAGGTGATCCGGCAACCATTCCTTCTCGGCGTCATCGGGGTCAACCGAACTCACCGCCCCCGCCGGGGCAAACCCCTCGGCATATTCCTCGACGTGCTCCTCGCGGGCGCTCGTCCCAAAGAACGAATACATCACCGGCACGAGCACGAGCACGAGCAGCGTCGTCATCGCCAGGCCGAAGGCCAGCGCCGTGGCCATCGGGATGAGAAACTGGGCCTGAAAGCTCTTCTCAAGAAGGAGCGGCAGGAGGCCGCCGATCGTCGTGATGCTCGTGAGCATCACGGGCCGGAACCGCAGGCACCCGGCCTCCCGCAGGGCGAGCCGCAACGGATGCCCCTCGCGGACGCGGATGTTGATGAAGTCGATCAGGCAGATCGAGTCGTTCACCACCACACCAGCCAGCGCGACCAGCCCGAACATGCTGAAGAGCGTCAGCGGCATCCCCATCAGGGCGTGGCCGAACACGGCCCCCGCACACCCGAACGGGATCGCCGCCATGATCAGGAACGGCTGGAAATACGACTTGAACTCCATGGTGAGCAGCACGAACATCGCGAACGACGCGACGACGAAGCCCACGCCGAGGCTCCGCAGCGACTCGTTCGACTGCTCCCGTTGCCCCTCCCAGCGGACCCGCACCAGCGGATAGTCCTTGGCGAGGTCGGGCATCAGCCGCTTCTCCATATCGGCGGTCACGAGCGCACTGGTCAGGGAACTCTTCGCGACGTCGATGTCGGCGGTCACCGTGATCGAACGCCTCTGCCCCAGCCGGTTGATCTCGGAATACCCACGGGCCACGGTCACGTCGGCCAGTTCCCCGAGGGGCCGCTTCACGCCGTCCGGACCCGTCACCCGAATCTCGTCGAGCGTGGCGAAGCTGCGGCGTTCCTCCCGCGGATAGCGGACCATGAGCTTCACCTCGTGCCGGCCGCGCTGCAGCCGCATCACCTCCTCGCCGTAGTAGCTCGCCCGGATCGTGGCGGCGAGTTCAGCCAGCGACACCCCCATCGCCTCGGCCCGCGGCTTGACCTTGAGCTGGTATTCCCACTTGCCCGGCCGCGAGTCGTCGTCGATGTCGATCACCCCGGGATACTGCGCGAGCCACTCCTTGCACCGCTCGACGGCCGCCTCGAGCTGCTGGACGGAGTCGGTGCCGGCCTGCGCGAGCAGCTTGAACTCGATCGTCTTGCCACCCGGGCCGATGTTCTCGGTGCCGTAAATGAGCGATTCGGTGCCGGCGAATTCGCCGGCGGCCCGCCGCCATTCGCTGATGAACTGCTCGCTCGTGACGTCGCGCAGCTCACCTTCGACCAGTTCGACGGCGACCGCCCCCACGTGGCTGCCGCTCATCCTCGCATCCGGCCCCACCTCCCCCTGGGAGGACACCTGCCCGATCGCCCGGTGAATCAGTTGCACGATCGGTGCACCCGCGGGCGAGAGCTTCTGCGACGTCGCGAAGGCGGCTTCCTCGATTTTTCGCGTGGCCTCGTCGGTGACGCTCGACGGGGTGCCGTCGGGAAAGACGACCTTGGCGAGCAGCCTGTTGGCGTCGATCTTGGGGAAGAGCAGAAACGGCGTGATCCCGCTGCGGACGATCCCGCCGGCGAGAAGCAGGATGCACATGGCGGCCGCCATCACCGACAGGCGGTTGTCGAGCGCGAAATCCAGGAACGGGGCATACACGTTTCTGACGAACCACTTCAGCCCCCGGTCGCAGCTCTGCTGCAGCCAGGTCACCACGGGCATCAGTACCCGCAGCGGGTAGAGCACGATCCCGAAGATCGTGAACACGAGGTTCTTCTCGTGCGCCAAGTGGCCCGGCAGCACGAGCAGCGATTCCGCGAGCGACACCAGCAGCGTTGAGATGAACGCAAACGGCATCACGGCGATGAACTTCCCCATCACCCCCGACACGAAGCAGAGGGGCAGAAACGTGATCACCGTCGTGAGCACGCTGGAGATCACGCTGGGGATCACTTCCACGGTGCCGTCGATCGCCGCGGCGGTCAGACTCTTGCCCATCCGGCGGTGCCGGTCGACGTTGTCGCTGACCACGATAGCGTCGTCGACGACGATGCCGATCGCCATCAGAAACGCGAACATCGAGAGCATGTTGAGCGTCTGGTCGGTGGCGTACATGAGTGCGCCCGTGCCGAGCATCGAGAACGGAATGCCCATCGCCACCCAGAAGGCGATCTTGAGGTCGAGGAAGAGCGCCAGCATCACGAACACGATCACGAGGCCCTGCATGCCGTTGGAGATCAGCATGTCGAGGCGGTCCCTGACGTCGATCGACTGGTCGGCCCAGACCGTGAGGTCGTATCCCGGAGGCAGCTTCGCATCGACCATGTACTTCTTCACCGCGGCGACCATGGCGAGCAGGTCCTCGCCCGAGCTGCGGTCGATCGACACCACCATCCCGGCCCGGCCGTTGATCCGGTTGGTGGCGGCCACGTCGGCGAATTCGTCGCGAACCGTACCGAGGTCGCCGACGGTGAGCACGAGGCCGTCCGGGAGCGTGACGAGCGGCAGCTTCGCGATCTCCACTCCGACATACCGCTTGTTCTTGCCGCGGAGCAGGATCTCGCCCCCCTCGCTGCGGATCGTGCCGCCGGGCAGCTCCAGATTCTCCCTGCGGACGATGTCGGCCACCTTCTGGAGCGACAGTCCGTATTTGCGGAGGGTCGCCTCGGAAATCTCGATGTCGATCTGGTAGTCCTTGGCACCGAGCAGGTTGGCGGCCGACACGGCCGGCAACGCCAGCAGGTCATCGCGAACGAGTTCCGCCACGTCCCGGAGCTCCCCCTCCGCCGCGGCATCGGCGGCACGGTTCTGCGGCGCGAGCACGCCCACCTTGATCGCAGGGGTGCGGAGCGTCACCTGCTCCACCTTAGGATCCTCGGCCAGTTCCGGCATGCTCGGGATGCGTTCCACCTCCGAACGGATTTCGCCGAGCGTCTTCTGGACTTCCTTGACGTTGTCCTGCAGCTCAAAGACGCAATAGCCCATTCCCTCCTGGGCCACGCTCGTAATCTTCTTGATGCCAGCGACGCTGCGACAGGCCTCCTCGACTTTCTGGCAGATTCCCTCCTCCACCTCTTCGGGCGTCGCGCCTGGATAGGGCACCGTCACCAGCACGATCTCCAGATCGAATTCCGGGAAGACCTCCCGCCGCATCGACACGAACGCCATCGATCCCACGAGCAGGATCGCGATGACCAGCGTGTTCATCGCCGGCATATTGCGGACGGTCCAACTGACGATGCTTCTCATCGGGATGAACTCCGAAATAATCTCATAGTGCGTCGGTCTCGCCCGCCGTGTCGGCCGTGCGGGACGACGTGGCGGGCACGCTCGCGGCATCGACGAGCTCCATGCCGGCCCGCGGCGACGACAGCTGCGTGGTCACCACGCGGTCGCCCGCCATAAGCCCGGACGCCGCCGAGTCGAACACCACTCGGCCCCCGGACACCTGTACCGCCCGGGGCTTGAGGATGACGAGCCTGCCATCACGCATCACCCAGACCTCACCGCTGGGCCGCTGGGCATCCTCCGGGATCGACACGAGGTCGCCGGGCGAATCGACCCGCACGCGGACCTCCACGAACATGCCCCGCAGCAACGACTGCGGGGCGCCTGCGGGCAACTGCGACATGGCGGCGCCGTAGCGATCGAGTGCGGTCACATCCTGCGGATGGGTGACTAACACGCGGCACGGAAGCGTGCGGGTCTTCTCGTCGAGACCACGACCCTCCTGCCGCGAGAGCGTTCCATTCCACTCGTAGGCCGCGTCCCCGACCGTAAACACAACCGAAGCCGGCATGTCGAGTTCGTCGTGAGCCACCCGCGCGGGCAGTTCGGCTCGCCGACGGCTGCCCCAGACCATCGCCACCTCGTCCATCTGGAGGCTCGTGCGAACCTCCGCGGACCGGGTATCCTCAATGGTGACCAGCGGCGTGCCCTTGGCGACGAACGACTCCTGTTCCACTTTGTCGTCGACGACGATGCCGTCGATCGGCGCCACGATCCGCGTTCGCGAGAGGTCGAGCTTCGCCTTGTCGAGCATGGTCGAGGCAAGCGATTGGGCCTCGATCAGGCGATTCCGACGTTTCGCCAGCACCCGCTTCTGGCCCTCGGCGGTCGTGAGCAGGTTCGTGGCCGTCAGTTCGTCGCGGAGGGCCCGGTCGTGCTCCGATTCCGTCACGATCTTGCCGGCCTTCAGGTTCTCAAGCCTCGCGGCCTCGCGCCGGGCCAGCTCCACCTGCCGCCGCGCGAGATCGATGGTGTTCCCGTTCTGGACGAGCTCTTCGTCGAGTTCCTCGATCGCCAGCCCTGCTTGCTTAAATTCTCGTTCGAGCCTGCCGACGTCGAGTTCGTAATCCCGGGGATCGATCTCGAAGAGGAGCGTGCCGGCTTTGACGAACTGTCCCTCATTGCAGGCCGTGGCCTTGGTCAGCACGCGACCGCCCACCTCGGCCGCCAGCGTTACCTCCCGCAGCGGCACGACCACGCCGTCGGCCTCGATCGTGAGCCCATTGACCTCGGGGGTGGCCTCGACGGTTCGCACAGCCGTCGCAGCAGACACGTCGCTCGACTTCCGAGCCGGCGGTGGCTGGCTGCCCATGAAAAAGAACGCGGTAATTCCGCATCCCAGAATGACAAGGGGCACGATCCATCCCAGGATCGCACGGACGATATTCATGAACTGGCTTCCTCTCGGACGTGGTTTGTTCGCTGATGAGTATCGACGAGCGGCCTCGCTTCACCCAAGGCCGCCAGAGCATAGCCGGTCACGTGGTCGGCCAGTGGCGCGAGCGAGTGGTGCGACTCGAGTTCCTCGCGCGGCACGAGCATGCCCACAACGTCCCCTGCCGCCCGGTAGAGAAAACATTGGCCGATGATCGAGAGGGCCACCTGCCGCAGTTCGGTCTGCGAGAGCCGGCCCTCGACGAGTTCGTCGAGGATCGAGACGAGCAGTTCGAACCGCGGCCGCACATAGTCTTCGACCAGTTCACGGCAGGCGTCGGTCGGATGCAGCACCTCCCGCATCATGAGGCGGACCTGCCAGGGCGGCTGGCCGAAGCCGAGCATCCGTTCGAGCAAGTTGCCGACAAAGTCGCGGAGCTTCTGCTGCGGCGGCGTGCCCGCCGTCCACTCCGGCAGCGGCACCTGGCCGGCCCGCTGCTCGTGTGCATGCTTCACACTCTCGATATAGAGCCGCTGCTTGTCGCCGAAGTAGTAGTTGACGGCGGCGAGATTCACGCCGGCGGCGAGGCAGATGTCGCGGACCGTCGCCGCCTCGTAGCCCCGTTCGGCAAACTCCCGCCCAGCGGCGGAGAGAATCCGCTCCCGCGGCTCAGCCGCAGCAGTTTTTTCAGCCCGAACGGAGGAATCGACGACGACCATCCAAAAAAGCCTTTATGCGGGGCATTCCTGGCGTGTCAAACACGCGTTTGAATCAAGTGTATGCACCATAGACCCACGAGGGGAGCCCCGTTTTCCTGAATTCCCAAATCGACTCCGAAAAGGGGCCGCTGGGTAGCAAGTCCGGTGAGCACGCCGCTGACCGGGCTTTTATGAACCCATACACGCCCCGGCGTGAGCCGGGGGATCGCGCCGACGACGAACCCTGCCCTGAGCATGCGGCAACGGGCCATTTTCATCCCAGTGCCAGCACGGCCTCGGCGCACGCCCGGCCGCTCGCGAGCGCGCCGTTGATCGAGGCCGTCGTGCAATGGTCGCCGCAGATGAACAGGCCGGGAGCCACCTGCGATGCTATCGCGC
>JBILWX010000175.1:0-6145 GCA_044369655.1 Pirellulales bacterium | reverse complement strand
CTAGCGGCACGGCTGGGTAGCTATGAACGGAACGGATAAACGCTGAAAGCATATAAGCGTGAAGCCCGCCCCGAGATGAGGTTTCGTAGGGTTAATACCCGAAAGTCCCCTGGAAGACGACCAGGTTGATAGGCCGGATGTGTACGTGCAGCAATGCATTTAGCTAACCGGTACTAACGGACGAATGCTTGACCACTCGTATCGAGTGCTCCTGAAGCTGACTGTTGTCAACAGTTGGCCCGGAGCATGCCAATTACCACGACCTTCTGCTGTGAAAACAGCAGCTCGTATTTTCCGGTGAACATATCTGAAAGGTCACACCCGTTCCCATCCCGAACACGGTAGTTAAGCTTTCAGAGCCGATGGTAGTGCCACAAGCGCGAGAGTAGGTATCGCCGGATTTTCTTCGACCGACCCATGTGGTGGAGCAAAACTCCCCGCATGGGTCGGTTTTTTTGTTGGTCTGGTTCTTTGGTGGACTTTTTTTGGGGGGGCGGTGGTCGGTGGGAGTGTTTTCGGCGGGGCGATCGTCAGGATCGCTTGGCGTCGATTTCGGCCAGCATCTCCCTGACCCGCTCCAGAGGCAGCCCGACCACGTTGGATGCACTTCCGGCCACCAGCCGGAGCGGCAATCGTTCGTCTTGAAAGCCGCAGGCACCGGCCTTGCCCTGCCACATGCCGCTGTCGAGATACCACTCGAGCAGCCCGTTGGAGAGCGGCCCCATTTCCAGCAGGCTCTCTTCGACGGCCTCCAGGAGCCTTGGGACGGCAGTGCCGGACGAGTCGGCGACCTGCCGCCGGCAGAGCCAGACTCCCGTCAGCACGCGATGGACGCGGCCAGAGAGCTGGATCAGCATCCGGCGGGCGTCTTCCCGGTCGCAAGGCTTCCCCAGGGCGGTGCCGTCGACTTCACTGAGGGTGTCGCAGGCAAGGATCGTGCCCGCGATGCCCGTGTCGGCCACGGCCTGGCCCTTCACCCGGGCGAGTCTCAGCACGTATGACTCCAGCGATTCATCGGCCGCGCGAGCCGCGGCCGATGCCTCGACCGCCTCGGGTGGCGGCACGACCTGCACGTCCCAGCCCTCTGCCGCCGCCAGGGCCCGCCTCCGCGGGGAGCCGCTTGCAAGCACGATCTGTCGACGCGACGCTGGAGCCATGGCCGTCAGCCCTCCACAACCTGCGATCCTCCTTGAGGATGACCAGCTCCTCGCGGTCGTCAAGCCGGCCGGCCTGCCCACGGCCAATGCCGCCCGCGGCATGCCGAGCATGTTCACGATCCTCAGTGGCTCGCGGCCCGCGGGAGCATTTCTGGGTGTGGTCAGCCGACTCGATGCGCCGGTGTCTGGCGTGCTCGTGATGGCCAAGACACGGGCGGCCGCCGCCGACCTCTCCCGGCAGTTTCGGGAACGGCTGGTCGAGAAAACCTACGAAGCGGTCGTGGAGGGGCGGTTTCCGGCGCCGCTTGGGCAGTGGGTCGACTGGCACGATCGGATCGAACGTCGGGGCGAGGAGCGGCGGTCGCGTCTGCTGTCGGCCGGCACCAGTTCCGAAGAGAACCCCGCAGACGGGGCTGAAGACGACGGTGAACCGTCGGCCGGCGGCGAATGCCACGTCCGTGCCCGCGTGGTGAAGCGGTTCGGAGAAGTGTCGCTGGTCGAATTGGCGCCCTCCACGGGCCGCCGACACCAGTTGCGGGCCCAGTTGGCCGCGCGGGGGTGTGCGATCGTCGGCGACAGGGTGTATGGGGCGAGGCTCCCGTTCCCTTCAGTCCCGGGGGGCGGTGCGGCGATCGCGTTGCACGCCCGCTCCCTGCGGCTGGACCATCCGGCCACGCGGCAGCCGGTCGTGCTGGCGGCCCCATGGCCCGCCGTGTGGGCCACACGCTTTCCGAGTCTGGCACGCGGGCCGAACACCCCCCGGGGAGGTGATCGATCGCAGTCAGGCGTTGTAGACTGAAGGGCGTCGAGTCCGTCGGCTGATTTCATCCTGCTTTGATCGTCGTTTTCGATCTTCGTCCTGTTTTTCGTCCTACTTTTCGTTTTGTTGGGCCAGCGCGATCACCGTCTGTCGCCCGTTTGGTGCCATGCCGCAGCCCCCCACCCCTCCGCCGTCAGGCTCCGCGAGCAGCCAAGTGCCGTCGCGGCCGCTGCCTCGATTTCGCGAAACGGCGCTGGCCAGCGGCCTCGTGGACGCGGCGCAGATCGCTGCCTGCGAGGAGCAGGTTGGCATCTCCTTGGGAGCCGCCGCCCGGAACGACGCGGTCAACTGGGATGCCGCGGTGGCCGCATGCCTGGTGACGCAGGACACACTCACCCGATTTCAAGCCGACCAGCTGCTGGCGGGGCGGCGAAAGCTCACGCTCGGGCAATACCGCATCCTCGATGAGTTGGGGCGGGGCGGCATGGGCCAGGTGTTTCGGGCCCAGCACGTGATGATGGGCAGAACGGTGGCGATCAAGGTGCTGCCGCGGGCAAAATCGACAGCTGAGTCCGAGGCGGCCTTCCAGCGGGAGATCCGCATGCTGGCCCGGCTCGATCATGACAATCTCGTGCGGGCTCTCGATGCTGGCCACGACGGCAAGGTCTACTACCTCGTCACGGAACTGGTGCCGGGCCTCGACCTCCGCCGGCAGGTGCTCAAGCACGGCAGGCTCGACGAGGCCAGGGCGGCGTCGGTGATCACCCAGGCGGCGGTCGGTCTTGGCTACGCGCACTCCCAAGGGCTGGTCCACCGCGACGTCAAACCGGCCAACCTGCTCGTGACTCCGGAAGGCCATGTGAAGGTGCTCGACCTCGGCCTGGCAGGCTCCGTGATCGAAGGCGAGTCGGCACGTCTGGGCCGCGTGGTGGGCACCATGGACTACATGGCCCCGGAACAGATTCGCACGCCGGACACGGTGGGGCCGTCGGCCGACATCTATGCCCTCGGCTGCACGCTCTACTTCGCCCTCACGGGAGAGGTGCCATTTCCGGGCGGCACGCGGCAGGAGAAGGCGAAGCGGCAGTTGAAGGAACAACCACGGCCCATTCGGGAGTTGGTGCCGGGCGTGAGCGACGGCTTGTGCCACATGGTCGAAGTGTTGATGCGAAAGAACCCGGAGGAGCGTCCGTCTTCTGCCGAGGAGGTGGTGGAGCGGCTGCGTCCGTGGGCCCCGCCGACGCCGCTGGCGATGCCCAGGTCGAAGCAGCGCGGGCCATCGTGGCCCGGTGCCCCAGCGGCCGACGATACGACTTCCCGGCGATTGGTGCCTCCACTGCTCTCCGGCTCGGGGCCCTGGCTGGATCTGTTGAACGCGGACAATGCGTCGACCAGGGGGCTCTTGTCGGCGGTCGAGGAGACCGACCACGGCAGTGGACCGCAACCAGGTCGTCGTCCGCGGCCGGCGTTTGCCGCTCCTCTCGGCATGGGCTGGCGATGGGCGAGGGTGTTGGCCAGGAGCGTCGCGGTGGCCACCGTGACCGCGGTGGCCTTTGCCTTGGTCATGTGGATCGTCTTTGGAATCGATCGTCAGACGTCAGTCAGCCTGTTTGGGGTGCGGGCGCCTGCCGTGCTGGGCTGGGCGGCGTTTGGCCTCATGATGGCGGCCCAGATCATCGCGGAGGTGGGGCGAGATCGGCGTTGACCGGATCGGTTTGGCGGGGCGGTTTGGGGGGGCGGTTGCCGTCCCGCCCGTTTGGCAGTCCCCCGCGTTGACAGACCTGCCCGGACGCCCTACGAAATGGGAGTAGAAACCCTGGACGGGTAGCTCAGTTGGTAGAGCAACGGACTGAAAATCCGTGTGTCGCCGGTTCGATTCCGGCCCCGTCCACTGCTCCGGTCCGACGCCCTTCCAGCGGCGTGTTGCGTCTTGCGTAGGACGGGGTTGCCCGTGCCCTCTCGCTGGACGTTCGCGGCGGCCCTGCCTTCATCGGCCAGCAGCTTGGCGAGGCCGCGCGAGGCTCACCTCCGAGCCGTCTCACCGCCCCGGTACAGCCCGTGCGCGGCGATGTATTGTTCGACGGCTCGGGGTGTGCGGTAGCGGATGCTCTTGCCCGCCGCGACGGCCGCCCTGAGGTCGCTCGATCGGATGCCGATCGCCGGCAACCGCACCCGCTCGGCGATCATGCGATCGAGCCGTTCCCGGCCGAGCAGGGGCTCGAGTGCCGCGCGGGAGACGGTGCCGCCGAGATCGTCGAGCGACTCTCGCTCCACCGCGATGATCTCCGCGAGTTCGACGATCCGCCGGGGCTCCCGCCAGGAGGGCAGGCCGAGCACCGCATCGGGACCGAGCACGAGCAGCAGGTCGTCGCCAGGATGCCGGGCAGCCAGCCGCTCGAGCGTGTCGACGGTGTAGCTCACCCCTCCGCGATCGAGTTCGTCGCTCGACACCGCAAACGCGTCGTGCCCGCCCGTCGCCAACGCCAGCATCTCCAGGCGATGCTGCCCCGCGGCGAGCTGCCGGTGCTGCTTGTGGGGCTGAATGGCCGCCGGCATGAACAGCACGCGGTCGAGGCCGGCCTGCTCGCGGCAGCATTCGGCGGCCAGCAGGTGGCCGATATGGACCGGGTCGAAACTTCCGCCAAACACTCCGATACGCACGCTCGTGTTCCCTGCAGGTCGCGGGCTTCCTCAGCATGCCGTCAGCACGGTCTAATCGTCGGCATGTCGCACCAGCATACGAACCAACGCCAACTCTTCGAAAGCGGCCCCCGGTGGGCGGAGGATGACGCCCGCCAGGGCATCATCGCCACGGTGGTGCTGCCCGATGGGGTCGAAAAGCCGCTCGATTATCTGGTGCCCGAAGCCCTGGCCGGGGCGGTGGAACCCGGACGGCGGGTGCTCGTGCCGCTGGGGCGGGGCAACCGGGAACGGCTCGCGTACTGCGTCGGCGTTCGCTGCGGTGAACTGCCGCCGACGCCGCTGAAGAGCGTGGTCGGGGTGGAGGACGAGGCCCCGCTGCTCTCGCGGCGGATGCTCGACCTCACCAAGTGGATGTCCGACCGCTGGATGGCCCGCTGGGGCGAGGTGCTGGAGGCGGTCCTGCCGGCCGGCGTGCGGCTCCGCAGAAAGAGCCGTACCGTGCCCCTGCTGGTGGCCACCGACGTGGAGCCGCCCCGCAAGCCGACGCCGGCGCAGGCCCGCGTGCTGGCGGCCGCCGCAACGCCGGCCACCGCCGACGCCCTGGCGCAGAGCACGGGCGCGAGCCGCGCCGTCGTCGCGAGGCTGCTCAAGACGGGGCTCCTGTGCGAGGCCGGCACCGTCGATCGCTCCCGAGCCCAGCCGGCTGCGGCCGCTGCGGGCAGGCCACCCATCAGCCACGACCGACCCGCCACCTTGGCCCCCGCGCAGGCCGCCGCGCTCGAGGCGATCCTCGATCCGCTTCGTGGTGGACGGCATGAGACGGTCGTGCTCTTCGGCGTCACGGGCAGCGGCAAGACCGAGGTCTATCTGCAAGCGGTCGAGGAAACGCTCTCCTACGGCAAGCAGGCGATCGTGCTCGTGCCCGAAATCAGCCTCACGCCGCAGACCTGCGACCGGTTCCGCGCCCGGTTCGGGAGCGTGGCCGTGCTCCACAGCCACCTGACGCCGACCGAGCGGCACGCCCAGTGGCGCGAGATCGCCGCCGGCCACGTGGGCGTGGTCGTGGGGGCCCGCAGTGCGATCTTCGCTCCCGCGCCCAGGCTCGGCCTGATCGTGATCGACGAGGAGCACGAGACCACGTTCAAGCAGGCGACCGCACCGCGCTACCACGCCCGCGACGTGGCGGAGTGGATTGCACGGGCCGAGGGGGTGCCGCTCGTGCTCGGGTCCGCGACGCCGGCCCTGGAGACCTTCCACCGCTGCCTGCGGGGAGAGTGGCGGATGTGCCGGCTGCCCGGCCGCGTGGGCGGGTCGCAGCTGCCGCCGGTGCTCTCCGTCGATCTTCGTGATCCGGCCAGCCGTTCCCGCGGCGCGGTGACGCCACGGCTGGCGGCCGGCATCCGCTGGGCGCTCGACGCGGGCGGCCAGGTGATGCTCCTGCTCAACCGGCGCGGCTTTGCGACGGCCGTGCAATGCAAGGCCTGCGGCAACACGATGCGGTGCCCGCAGTGCGACATCGCGCTCACGCTCCACCAGCCGGGCAGCCGCGGCATCTGCCACGGCTGCGGGCTGGTCACGAGACTGC
>JBILWX010000159.1:0-7068 GCA_044369655.1 Pirellulales bacterium | reverse complement strand
TCGTGCTCGACCATGCCGTCGGCGTAGATCCCCAGACCGGTCTTGCCCGCCACGCCCTCCTTGAGGTGCGTGAAGATGTGCATTTTCGTGGAGTTCCACCAGATGAAGAACGGCTTATCGGCCTGCTTGGCTTTTTCCATGAACGCGAACGTCTTCGCGTTGACCTCCTCGTCGATCGTCTCCATCCGCTTCCGCGTGAGCGGGCCGGTGTCGGTGATGGCACCGTTGGCGAAGGAGTGGATCACGCCGCGGGGGCCGAACCGCTTCTTGAACTCCGGATTCTTCGGGTAGTCGGGATGCTCCGGCTCCTCTTCCGCGTTGAGGTGGTAGAGGTTGCCGAAGAACTCGTCGAACCCGTGGGCGGTGGGGAGCATGTCATCGCGGTCGCCGAGATGGTTCTTGCCGAATTGGCCGGTCACGTAACCCCGCGCCCGCAGCAGCGTGGCGATCGTCGGATCCTCTTTCTTCATGCCCTCGGGAGCACCGGGCAGGCCCACCTTCGTGAGCCCCGTGCGGATCGGCGACTGTCCCGTGATGAAGGCGGCCCGGCCGGCAGTGCAGCTCTGTTGGCCGTACCAATCGGTGAACAGCGCCCCCTCGCGGGCGATGCGGTCGATGTTGGGCGTCTTGTAGCCCATCATGCCGTGGTTGTAGGCGCCGACGTTGAACTGCCCGATGTCGTCGCCCCAGATCACCAGGATGTTGGGCCGCCGCGGTGCGTCGGCGGCGGAGGCCGATGCGGCACTGAGGAGGGTCGCGATGGCAACGACGATCACGGGCAAGGGGTGGCGGACACGGCAGGTCGCAGGCATCGGAAACGGTGCTCCAGGTGGGTGAGAAAACGCATGGCATAGACCGAATCGGCCCAGCCGTGCAATGCACAATCCGACAGAAGCCGCGGGCGGACGCGGCTTGGGTGAGGCCGCCGGGCGTGCCGAATAGGAAGCCGCCCGCCATTCGCTGCGTTACGAGGAGTGCTCTGTCGCCACAGGTTCGCCGCCCCGCATACCACGCGAGTGGTGGCCACGAGCCGCAGACGGGCCGTTGTGCAGGCTTTGCAGATAGCTGCCGAGCGCCACCAGCGCGAGTGGCCTCTCGACGTGCGTGCGAACGGCGGCTCCGACGTACCGATCCCAGATCCCTCGCACACCCGTAGCATCGAGCAGCGGGCAGCGCGCCGCCTCAGCCACGGCCGCCTCGCACCGGTCCCGCAGGCAGCCCACCATCCATTCGCCGATTGGCAGCGAAAACCCCGTCTTCCGCCGAGTCAAGACCTCAGCCGGCACAAGATCACGGGCCGCCTCGCGAAGCAGGTGCTTTGGCGATTTGTCCGCCGGGGCGATCACCCCTGATGGCAACGCGAACGCATAGTCCACGACATCACGAGCCAGGAACGGCACCCTGACTTCGAGACTGTGCGCCATGCTGTTGGTGTCGACGTCTCGGAGAATCGTGTTGCCCATGTACAGCACCGCTTCTGCACGCGAGATGAGATGAAATGCGTCCAGCCCGCGACAATCGGCGAAGGCGTCGCAGGCTCCCTCCGGCAGATACTGGGAAGAGAGCCCGTGAGCACGACGAAAGATCCCGAGCGAATCGAGTTGTTGAATGGTGAAGATACGCCTCACCTCCAGCAGCACGTCGAGCAGCGATCTGCAGCCGGCTACGATTTCAACCGCCCGGTCGCGTCGGTTGGGCCTCAGAGGTGAGAACACCAACTGCGCCAGGGACCTCCGCGCGCCCTCGGGCAACCCGGCGAACGGCCGCAGCCAGCGATACATCTTCGGCACCGTTCGGAAGAGCGGGTAGCCGCCGAACAACTCGTCGGCACCGAGCCCCGACAGGGCGACCGTCAGCCTGGACTGCCGTGCCGCTCCGCTCACGATGTATGAATTCAGTCCGTCGATGCTGGGCCGATCCGCCGCCCGCAGCCATCGATCCCAATACTCGCCGACGCGGTCGAGGCTCAGAACGATCCGCTCATGCGAGACGCCCAACCCGCGGGCGGTGGCAGCCGCTGCCTCACTCTCGTCGCGGTCAGCGACACCGTCGAACCCCACGGTCAGCGCGCGAAACGCGGTCGTGTGCCGCCTGGCCAACGACGCGATCACCGCACTGTCGATACCCCCTGACAGGAACACTCCCACCGGCACGTCAGCCACGCATTGCGACCTCACGGCCTCGTCGAGCAGGTCGCGGATCGATCCGACCGCGTCGCGATCGCCCGCCGTTGTGACATCCGGAAACCGCCAATACCGCCGGGCCGTACCCAGGCTCGGCTTGCCGGCGGGGTCGAGGCTGATCCACGCATACGAACCTGCCGGAAACGACTGGATCCATCGGTGGACCGTCAGCGGATCCTGCGGTGCACCGTAGGCGAGAAAGGCTGCGACACCTGCCGGATCAAGCGTGTCTGGCACGAGTCCCGAAGCGAGGAGGCTCCGTACCTCACTGGCGAAGGCCACGGTCCCCGGCATGGTTGCCACATAGAGCGGCTTGATGCCCAAGTGATCCCGCGCGAGGAGAATGCGGCGTGTTCGGGCCTGATAGAACGCCAACGCGAACATCCCGTCCAGATCGTCGAGCGCCTGCTCACCCTGGTGCGAAAGCAATCGCAGCAGCACCTCGGCATCGCCCGAACTGCGGCAGGTGATTCCGGCTGACTCGAGCCGCGCCCTCAGTTCGCGGAAATTGTAGATCTCGCCATTGAAGACGAGGCAGTCGCCAGTGACGGGATCGACCATCGGCTGGTGGGCCGCGGCCGAGAGATCGAGCACCGAAAGCCGGCGAAACCCAAATGCCCCGCCTGACGGCTGCGCGCTCTCGCCGGCGGAAAGGACGACCAGTTCCACGCCCTCGTCATCGGGGCCGCGATGCGTTAGGGCGCGGACCATCCGCAGGACGGCAGGAGAAACCTGCTCCGCATCGTCGCACGCTGCTCCGGCAATTCCACACATGGAGCTCAAGGATACCCCTCCTTTGCAGGAGGGCAAGGCGGTGCACGTGGATCATGACACCTTGCTTTTTCGCAATAGATCGACGATCCGCCCGATCGACGGCTCGGCCGGCTGAGGTGGTCCCCGCCTCAACAGGGCCCCCGACTGTCCAACAGATGGGGTCCCCTCAACTCTTGACCACGTGGCGCCCCAGGAAGCCTCTGGCCCCGGTGACGACAACCGGTCTGCTGTTCCCGGGCGGCACGATGGATGCCTCTCCTTTGTGGCGGTGGTCAGCTGGCGGGGGCGACCAGCAACCGGCGATAGATCTGCTCGTAGGCAGCCTGAGTGCTCGCAAGGGAATACCGTCGGCGGGCGGTCTCGCGGTGTTGCCTGGCGTCGGCGTAGGACTGCGGCTCGAACCGGACGCACTTCTGGATCGTGGCGGCCAACTCTTCCGCATTGCCCACGTCGGCGGCGATGCTGGAGAAGGCCGTATCTTTATCCATCCGGTAGACGAACATCGACCTGGCGCGAGAGGTGATGACGGGGCGGTCGTAGGAGAGCACGTCGGCAAGCACGGCTGATCCGGACTGGCCGACCTCGTCGTAGGGAAGGACGAACACGTCCGCTTGTTCGAGCACCGCCGCCTGGTCGGCCGCGTCGGTGAGAAATCCGGTGAGGATCATCCGGGACTGAACTCCCCTGGCGTCCGCCTGCTGGATGAGATCCATCCAGTAGTCGTTGCCGGTCCGATCCTTGGGGTGAACGCCCCCTGCAACCACGAGTTTGTAGGTATCGGGCAAGTGCCGCAGCGCCGCAAGCACGTTGGCATGGCCCTTGTAGCGGCTGACGAACCCCGGGACGATCACCCAGGTGTCTCGTGGATGCTTGCGGAGTGACGGCTCGACCGTCGTCACGGCGGCACGCTCGATCGGGATCGGCACCACGCGCACCCGCTTCTTCAGGTCGGGGAAGGTATCGATGAAGTACTTGTGGGTGTCTTTGCTGTGAAGCACGATTGCATCGGCACGCCGGAGGGCAGCCGCGATGTGGCGGTTGCGGAAGCCGTGCCGCACCCACTCCGCCGCCTGCGACGAGATGCGATTCCGCCGGGCCCGCGTCATGCTCTTGAGCCACGTGTGGAGCGTCACCACGACGGGCTTGCGCAACTGCTTCATCACCCTCAGAAACCTGCGGTTGGACGGGCCGATTCGCCTGCCGAAAAAGCAGAACTCGTGCTGGATGTGGATCAGGTCGGCGGCGGAACCGTTGACCCGGGCGACGAGATCGTCGAAGGAGCGGTCGAGTTCGCGTCGGCTCGACCGCATCTCGTCGTCGCTAAGATTCACCATCTCAAACGGCAGAATGGTGGCGAATCGTTCGAGGCCGATGGCCAGACGCTTGGCATACTCGGCGTTGCCGCACTGCTGATCCCACGGCGTCATGACGGCCACCGTGAGCGGCGAGGGCGATGCCTCCGGCCGCGGCATGCCGATCGCGGCCAGGCCCTCGTCGGTCGCGCCGGCTATCCGTCGCGCCGTTACCAGATTGCCTTGCATGCCAAACCCTCTCTTGCCGTGAAGCCCCTGGCGATCCGCACGTTTCAGCGGAGGTTCTTAGCGGCCAAAGGCCCCACAGGAAACCCCATTCGGGGGGGGCGAGTGCATGGCGCGAACGGCCGTCGAATGCACGCGCCGCGTGGTGGCTCCTGTTGCCGCGGTCGCGACAGTGACCATGACCATGATGGGCGGCGGGAGCGGCTCACACTCGTCGTCGATGTGGAGTTTGTGCATGACGCGGTGCACGAACGGGGCCAGCACGAGAGAGGCCGCACCGATAAAAAGTAGCCCGGAGAAGAGGGCGTAGAACGAGGCAAACAGCTTCCCGATATTCGAAGCGATCGGATCAACGGGCCCCATGCCGCCGAGGATCATGGAGGCATTCACGAGGGCGTCGATCCACGCCAGACCGCCCAGGTAGTGGTAGCCCATCACGCCAATCCCGAGGGCGGTCCCCGCGAGCAGCGCTGCCAGGGCCAGATAGCCCAGCACGCGGAGGAGAAAATGGTGCCGTGGAAGAAGCGGTGCGGTGCGATGTTCGAACATGGGTAGGATCCTACTTCGTCGCCGCCCCGTGGCGAAAGCTCGGCCCCGCCATGCGGGGAAAGCACGTGGCCGTCCTGCGGCAAAAGGAGGTGCCACGCGACGGTCGGCAAGCAACGGGTGGGCCTGCGACGGCTTTTTCCCGGGGGAGGGTACGATATGGGCTTACTGTCCCTCAGCCGAGCGTGTCGATGTCTGCCAGCCCTTCAGCGCCAGTGACGGTCGTCATTGTCAATTACAACGGCGGTGAGCACCTGCTGCGCTGTCTTGCCTGCCTGGCAGGCCAGGAGACACCGCCCGAGCGGATCGTGCTGGTCGACAACGGCAGCACCGATGGGTCGGCGACTGCCGCCCGGGAGTGGGTGGCTCGGGATGGGCGGCTGGCGACGCGGCTCGAGCAGCTCGACTCCTCCGTCAACGCCGGTTTCGCGGCCGCCAACAACCGCGCTATCGAGGACTGCACGACCGAATTCGTGGCCCTGCTCAATCCCGACGCCTTTCCCGATCGAGGCTGGTTGACGGCGCTGGTCGCCGCCGCCCGGCAGTATCCGGAGGCGGCTTCCTTCGGATCGTGGCAGCGGCTCGACGGCCGGCCCGGCCTGCTCGACGGTGTCGGGGATGTCTATCACATCAGCGGCGTTGCCTGGCGGGATGGCCATGAAAAGACAGCTGGCGAACGCTACGAGCCAGACGCCGAGATCTTCTCGGCGTGCGCCGCCGCGGCGCTCTATCGGCGCGAGGCGTTTCTCGAGGTGGGAGGCTTCGACGAGGATTTCTTCTGCTACTTCGAGGACGTCGACCTTGGTTTCCGTCTGCGGTTGGCGGGGTATGCCGCCCGGTCGGTCGCCGCTGCAGGCGTGTCGCACATGGGTGCCGCTTCGACGGGTGGTCCGCGGAGCAACTTCGCGGTCTACCACGGTCATCGCAACCTTATCTGGTGCTTCGTCAAGAACATGCCGTTCCCGTTGGTGCTGATGCTCCTGCCCGGGCACGCCGCCCTGCTGCTCTATGATCTGGCCTTGTTCACGCTGCGGGGCTGCGGGGCTGCGGTCGTGGCGGCCAAGTGGCATGCCGTCGTCGGGCTGCCGAAATTCCTGGGCAAGCGGCGGGCCGTGCAGGCCATGCGTCGGGCGACCTGCCGCGATATCTGGGGCATCATGGACCATCGCTGCTGGCCCAAGGGCAGCCTACGCACGCTCGTTCGGCCCAGCACACCGCCGTGATGCCAGGATCCGTCGCCGAAAGGCGGCGGCCCACACGAGGTTCCCCGCCAAGCAGAGCGGCATGAGGAGAAGAAAGGTTGGAAGATAGCTTCGGCTGCTGCGGAGCAGGCGGAAGAAGATCAGGGGCAGGAGGATCACGGGGATCAGGAAGGCCAAAGCAGGGCAGTAGAAAAAAACCAGCGATCGGGGCCGACGAATGGTGAGCTGGTCTGCGGCGGAAGCAGTTCCCATCTTCGTGTTGTAGCGAAAGAATTCCCGCCGACCGGCGCGGTTGCGGTGCATCACCTCCACGCGTGGGTCATAGACCAGATCGAAGCCCCGCTGACGCACCTGATGTGACATCAGCACGTCCTCGCCGAGTGTCTGATCGGGGAATCCGCCTCCGCGGAGCACGTCGGCCCGGTAGGCGCAGTTGCAGCCGAGCAGGAAATTGCGATTCCGCTGCGGCGATCCACGGTGGGGGAAGTGCCGAAAGAATTCGAGGAAATAGACGGCGCAGCCGGTGAGGCAGTCGGGATTGAGAATCCCGAGCGATCCCCCGGCACCTCCGGTGGCTGGATCTGCGAAGTGCTTTTCCAGGGCCGCGATCCAGCCGTCAGGCACCACGCAATCCTGGTCGACGAAGAACACGATCGTTCCCCGCGCCATCGCCAGCCCGTGATTGCAAGGATAGCCCGGTCAATGGCACCTCCGCACCGGTCTAAGGATAGCCCGGTCAATGGCACCTCCGCACCGGTCTTCCGGCTGATGAGCGACTCGTGAGCCTCGGGAGGAGCGGCCCGGGCGTCGGGACCGGGTTTCTCG
>JBILWX010000059.1:0-22363 GCA_044369655.1 Pirellulales bacterium | reverse complement strand
GGTCATCGTCTCGTAGACCGGCTTGCAGACGGTGTAGGTCTGCTCACGGGTCTCATACACGGGCTTGCAGACCGTGTAGGGGATCTCCTTGGTCACCGTCTCGTAGACCGGCTTGCAGACGGTGTAGGGGATTTCCTTGGTCACCGTCTCGTAGACCGGCTTGCAGACCGTGTAGGTCTGCTCACGGGTCTCGTACACCGGCTTGCAGACCGTGTAGGGGATCTCCTTGGTCCGCGTCTCGTAGACCGGCTTGCAGACCGTGTAGGTCTGTTCGCGGGTCTCGTAGACGGGCTTGCAGACCGTGTAGGGGATCTCCTTGGTGATCGTCTCCCACACCGGCTTGCAGACCGTGCTGCGGATCTCACGGGTCTTGGTCTCGTACACGGGCTTCATGACCGTGTAGGGGATCTCCTTCACGACCGTCTCCCACACCGGCTTGCAGACGGTGTAGTTGATGGTCCGTGAACGGGTCTCCCACACCGGCTTGCACACGGTGTACTCGACCTCCTTGAACGACTTCTCGGTCTCGTAGCGGACGCAGTCGATCTGCTTCTGTTCGACGACCTTTTCACAGATCGTCTTGTAGCAGGTGTACTGCCTCTGCTCGTACACGACGTCCTTCACCAGCCGTGTGCCGCAGCACGAAGGCTTGCTGGCACAGCTCGGCTCGCTGGCGGACGTCTCACAACTTGAACACCCTTCACGAGCCTGCGCGAAGCTGACCGTGGTCATCTTCGGGCCGTCGTGTTTGTAGCTGGCAAGCCCGCAGTAGGCGGCGTCGGCGTGCTGGGCCGACGAAGCGATACTGACGAGTGCCAGCAGACAACAAAGCCACGTACTTTTCATGTCTGCTGCCTCTGACGAGGCGGCTCCTGGAACTGGAAGGAGAGAAAGGGAACGAACCACTGGGGCGCGGCGTGGCTGCCCACTGCCGCACCTTCTCAAGGATCGACCACAAACTCGCCGCAAGTTGACAAGTCCCCGTAATCGGCGCTGTTTTTCCAAAGCCCCAGGCGCGTTACAGTCGTTGCGTTCCGCACGAGCCTCCCGTCTTGATTGGTATTTGCGGGCTATCCCGGTAGATTCATGCCCGTTCCGGCCCAGGGGCTTTCCATGCCAGACCAGCGACCGCAGACCGCGCCGCCGGGAGAACTCCCGTCCGATGCCCCCGTCCCCAAGGTGGTGGTCAGCCGCCTCAGCCTCTATCTGCGCGAACTCCAGCGGTTGGAGGCGTCCGGACAGCAGACGATCTCCTCCGGCCAGTTGGGCACGCTGCTGGGCTTCAGCGATGCCCAGGTGCGCAAGGACCTGGGCTTCTTCGGGCAGTTTGGCTATCCGGGCGTCGGCTACCGCTGCGACGAGCTCATCCGGGCGATGCGGGACATCCTCGGCACGAACCACCCGTGGCCGGTGGTGATGGTGGGCGTGGGCAACCTCGGTCAGGCCCTGCTCGGCTACCGGGGCTTCGGCCGACAGAACTTTTCGATCCATGCGGCTTTCGATGCCGACCCGACGAAAGTGGGCCAGACGATCCAGGGGATTCGCATCCGGCACCTCGACGAACTGCCGGAGGTCGTCAGAACATCAGGCATTCGGCTGGGGATGATCGTCGTGCCCGCCGCGCACGCGCAGTCGGTGGCCGATCGGCTCGTGGCCGCCGGCATCGAGGGGATCGTCAACTTTGCTCCGGTCACGCTCAGCCTGCCGCCGCAGGTGCAGGTCGTGGCGGTGGACCTGGCCATCGAACTGGAGCAGCTGTCGTTCGCGGTGACGAACAAGCTGGCCAAGGCCGCCGCGGACGCGGCGACGCCCCCCCCGGGGGATAGGCCGCCGGGTTGATCGGCCATCGCCTCATGCCACCGGTGGCATGAGGTAAGCCCGCGTGTTTCGCACCCCTGTCGGAGGCATCTTCATGCAGACCCCGCGGCGTTCAGCTTTCATGACGGTCGCCGTGTTCATGGTTGTCGTGCTCGTGGCGACGAGCACGTCGCCCCGGCGTGCGGTCGCCGCCGAACCACGCGAGATCAGGCTCTGGTCGGACGGCGTGCCCGAGCCGCGGGTGCCGTCCGAGCCCGCGGAGACGGTCGAGAAGAAAGCCGACGGCATCCAGCGGCGTTCGAACGTCTCGGAGCCGCGGCTCGTGGTCTACGACATCCCGAGGGCCGATCCGGCGAAGCTCCGCACCGCCGTGATCGTGGTGCCGGGCGGGGGCTTCCGCATGCTCGCCGACGAGCACGAGGGCTCCGACGCCTGTCGCTGGCTCAATGACAACGGCATCGTCTCGTTTCTCGTGCTCCATCGCGTGCCGACGGGCACGATGCCGGAGCCCAACGCCGCGCCGGTGCAGGACATCCAGAGGGCCGTGCAGGAGGTGCGGAGGCGGGTGGCGGAGTTCAGGATCGATCCGGCCAAGGTGGCCGTGCTCGGTTTCTCGGCCGGCGGACAGGCCGCGCTCGTGGCGGCCACGAATCCGCCGCGGTTTCCGGCGGCGGATCCGGACGTGTCGGCCAGGCCCGACGCACTGCTGCTGCTCTACGCCTGGAAGATCGTGGGCGAGGGGAATCAGGGGCTGCGCCCCGACGTGACGATCGACGGCTCCACGCCTCCGACCTTCATCGCCCAGTGCGGTGACGATTCCGGCTCGGTGCCGCAAGGCTCGGCCAACCTCTACCTGAAACTCCTCGAGGCGAAGGTACCGGCGGAGATCCATATCTATGAGAAGGGGGGGCACGGTTTCGGCCTCAAGGCCGGCAATACGCTGCCCGGCCAACTCGACTGGAAGGCCCGCGCGATCGATTGGCTCCGCAGCCACGGCTGGTAGTCACGCATGGCACGATGAAGGACCAGAACCGCGCCCCCGCTGGCGACCGTGGGCCGGATCGTCCACTGCGGGTTCACCCGCGTCGCCGCCGACGGCAACCCGGCCGCCGGCCCGGTGCGATTCGACGACCGCAAGGATGCGGGCCTCTTCATCCGCGTGCCCACGTTCACCGAGACGCACGAGATCGGCATCACAGCTGGCGGCGAGCCCGCCGTGCAGGCGACCGTGCCTGCTGGCCCCCGCGCCCAGTTCTTCGACCAGTCACACGAAGATCCCCAAAGCTCATGCCACCGGCGGCAGGAGTCGGGCCAGTTCGACCACCACCCGTCCTCCGGCGTCGTCGACTACGCCTGCACACGAAACCGCTTCATGCGGCTCGACGCCCACCTCTTCGGCGTAGCCGCTGCCACCTGAGGGGCCTGTCCCACCACCGCCCACCGGCCGGCGGAACACGCGGGTGTGCCGCGTGGCCGCGTCGATCACCCAGACCTCCGGGATGCCATGCCGGGCATAGAGCGGCACCTTCGTGCCGAGGTCGTAGGCGAGGCTCGTGTCCGCCACCTCGATCACGAGCAGCACGTCGGAAGCCCCCGGGTGGGAGGTCATGTAGAAGTCGGCCCTGGGCCGCAGAATCGCGATATCAGGCTCGGGTTCGCTGATGTCGTCGAGCCGCAACGGGTTCTGGCAACGAACGAATACCGACTCGTCTGCACGACGACCGAAATGCCTGGCCAGCACGTCCACGATTGCCGCATGCAACACTCCGATCGGCGACATGTCGATGATCTCCCCATCGATGAGTTCCACTCGCTCTCGGGGACCGAGGATGCCGGTTTCGCCCATCCGATGAAATGCGTCCACCGAAATCAGATGGCGGGACGGCGCGATGGAAGGAATCGTGGCCATGACGACGCTCTCGACGAAACGGGCTCAGCGTATCCGGAGAAAGTATACGGAAGAACACTACACCGTCAATCACGCTCGGTGCACCCCTGTTCCGGCGGGCGGCGTCGGCCTCTGGCTCGAGACAGGCTACACGAGCTTGGTCTTGCCAGGCAGGGATATGACGGGCTTTGGCAGCGCCGAATCCCAGGTGAGATCCTTGGGGAAGAGGTCGAGCTGCGACTCTTCGGTGGCGAACTTCCAGGTCACCTTCTGGCCGGTGTAGGCCGCCATGCGGCCCATCACCGCTACGAGCGAGCTGTCGGCCATTTGCCGGAACTCCACGATCGGCTTCCCCGCACGGATCGAGTCGATCAGATCCTTGTGCTCCTGCCGATAGGCGTCGCTAATCTTGCCCTCCTGCTCCCAGATCATTGTCCCGGCCCGATCGAAGACTTTCGAGCCGGCATTGGCCGCGCCGATGTGGCATTCCCCCTTCGTGCCGTAGACCACGTTGCTCACGTCGGCGGCGGCCCCAGGAATCTGACGGCACATGAACGACACGATCCGCTCGTCGGGATACTCGTACTGCACGCTGAAACTGTCCCACAGCTCGCTATCGTCGGGCCGATTGAAACGGCCGCCCGAGGCGAAGGCCGACACGGGATTCGCCCCCATGACCCAGTTCATGGTGTCAAGATTGTGGACCGCCTGCTCCACGATGTGGTCGCCTGAGAGCCAGACGAAGTGATACCAGTTGTTCATCTGGTAGGCGGCGTCGCTCATTCCCTCGGTTCGCGGGCGATACCAGATGCCACCGCCGCAATACCTGGCCGCGGCACCGACCACGTCACCGATCGCCCCGGCGCGGATCTGGTCGATGGCGCCGACGTAGTTCACCTGCCGACGGTACTGCGTGCCCGCCACGATCGCGGTGCCTTTGGCGACCGCCGCATCGTGGGCTGCCAGGCAGATGCGATAGCCCGCCGGATCGACACAGGCCGGCTTCTCCGTGAAGACGTGCTTGCCCGCCTCGACCGCCTCGCGCACGTATCGCGGACGAAATCCGGGCGATGTCGTGATGAGCACCACGTCGATCGTCTTGTCATCGAGGATGCGTCGGTAGCCGTCGAGGCCCGAGTAGCTCGTGTCGGCGGCGGCGACCTTGTCGGGGTGCGCCTCCCGCATCGTCTTCCAGAGGGCCGCGCATCTGTCGGGAAAGAGGTCGGCCGCGGCCGCGAGCTTCACGCCCGAGTTGATCGTGAGCGAGTCGTTCATGGCGCCGGTGCCGCGGCCGCCGCAGCCGATGATCCCGAGCCGAAGTTCGCGTAACTCCTCGGCGGCAGCCCGTGACGAGTGCACCATCGCAGACGACAACGCAGCAGCGGAGGCGGCGGTAAACGATCGCCGGGAACAGGCTGGCTGGTCGTGAGGGTCGAGCGGCATGGCGAAGCTCCTTTCGAACTCGCAAACGACGGCGGTACCCGAAGACACTCGCCTCGAACGACGAGGCCTGAAAAGACTAGCAGAGACTATGCGGCAGGGTACTGCCGGAAACGGCAAAAAGCGATCGACACAGCAGGCCGTCCGGAGATTTTTGCCTGAACCGGCAACACCGGCATGCGGCATGATGAGAGAACTTTCGAAAGGAGCTCCTGCCATGACTGTCCGACCTGCGCGTTTTCCGCACCGCGGCCTCGACCGGCGCGGCTTTCTCCGCTCGGCCCTCGTCGCTACGGCCGCGTCGGCCACGGGCCTGTCGGCTCGCAGTTATGCGCGGGTCATCGGAGCCAATGATGCGATCCGCGTCGGCGTCGTCGGCGTGCGCAGCCGTGGCGTCAATCATCTCACCAACTACGCGGCGATCCCCGGCGTGCGGATCGCCGACGTGTGCGACGTCGATGCCCGCGTGCTCGACGAACGGATCACTCGCCTGCGTTCCCAGGGCCATGAGGCTCGGGGTTTCCGCGACATGCGCGACCTGCTCGCCGACTAGGAGGTCGATGTCGTCTCCTTGGCGACGCCGAATCACTGGCACGCGCTCGGCGGCATCTGGGCCCTCGAGGCGGGCAAGGATGTCTACGTCGAGAAGCCGGTTTCGCACAATGTGTGGGAGGGGCGGCAGCTGGTCCGTGCCGTGGAGAAAAGCGGCCGCATCGTGCAGATGGGAATCCAAAGTCGCTCTGGCGTGGGAATCGCCCGCGCCCTGGAGTGGGCGCGGACCGAGCCGCTCGGCCGTCTCCTCGCGGTGCACGGGCTTTGCTACAACCGCCGGGATTCGATCGGCTCTGCCGGCGGGCCGCAGCCGGTGCTGACGGAGATCGACTACGACCTCTGGAGCGGTCCCGCTCCGGTCGTGCCGCCGCGCCGCAATCGCAAGGAGTGCGGGCCGGTGCATTACGACTGGCACTGGATCTGGCACTACGGCAACGGCGACCTCGGGAATCAGGGAGTCCATCAGATGGACATCGCCCACCGGCTCGGTCGGCGGGCCTCCTCGGCGGAGATCCGCGACGCACTACGAGGGAGCCCCGCCGCCGCGGACGCGTTCGAGAGGCTTGCCTCGCACGTGGCTGCCAATGGCGTTAATCTGAACGCCGACCCGCTCACGCTCGGTGTGGCTCCGGTCTTCGATCCCGCGCGGGAACGCTTCATCGACAGCCCGGCGGCCGATGCCCTGCTTTCCCGCGAGTATCGTCGCGGGTTCGAGGTTCCTGAAATCACATGAGTCATGACCGGAAGGAATTGCGGATGAACTGGCGAAACAACCTGCTGTGGTCGGTGGCAACGGTCGGACTGTCGACGGCATGCCTCGTGGCTGCGGGCCGGCATCGGGCGGTCGCTGCCGAGTCGCATGGCCTGGCGCTGCGGCAGGACACGTCGGGCGTGACGGTCGAGGTGAATGGCGGTCCATTCGCCGCGTATGTGATCGACGAGGGGAATAAGCCCTACCTCTGGCCCATCGTCGGTCCCACCGGCAAGCCAATGACGCGGGCCTATCCGATGCGGGACCTGCCGGAGGAGCCGGCGGTGCAGCGGGATCATCCGCACCACCGCGGCATCACCTTCGGCCATGAGAGCGTCGGCGGAGCCGATTGGAAATTTCCGGAGACGTGGGACGGCCTCACCGGTGCGGAAACCTATCGCGGCGGCGGCGACACCTGGCACGAGCGACTGACGTTCGAGGAGTTCAGCGGTCAGGAGAAGCTGAAGGAGCGAAACCGGGCCCGGCTGGCGACCCTGGGCCGGATCGTTCACAGGGAGTTCTCGCGTGTGTCCGCCGACGGCGACCGGGCCGTGATCGAGGAGGTGTGTGATCACGTCGACCCCGCGGGCCGTCCCTTTCTCGTCGAGCACCGCCGGCTCACGTTTCGGGCGACAGGCGAGACGCGGACGATCGACATCGATCAGGAGTTTTCATGCGCGGGGGCCGACGGCACCACGGCCGCCGGCCCCGTGACGTTCGACGACCGCAAGGACGCCGGGCTCTTCATTCGCGTGCCGACGAGCATGGCGGTCGATTCCAAGCAGGGCGGCCGGCTCGTCAACAGCGAAGGCCAGGTCGACAAGGACGCCTGGTCCAAGCCCGCCCGCTGGTGCGACTACCACGGCCCCGTCGCCGGCGAGCACCTGGGCATCGCGATCCTGAACCATCCCGCGAGCTACCGCCACCCCACGCGGTGGCACGTTCGCACCTACGGCCTCTTCGCCGCCAATCCGTTCGCCAGCAGGCAGTACGACGCCGCGCTGCCCGACGGCACCACGACGCTCGCGCCCGGCGACGTGCTGCGGCTGCACCACCGGTTCCTGTTTCACAAGGGCGATGAGCGAACCGGTGCCGTCGAAGAGGCCTGGAAGACGTACGCTGCGGAAACGCCTCGTCCGTTCGGCGAGGCCGCCGGCCCGGTCACGATCGTGATCGGCGAAGGTGGCCCCGGCTGGCGGGATCTTACGGCCGACGACTTCGAGAACGTCAACGGCGAGCCCGGCACCTGGACCTGGCGAGGCAACTCCGTGCGGTGCACCGGGCAGCCAGTGGGCGTGATCCGTAGCAAACGGCCCGTGACGAACCTGGAGCTTTCGCTCGAGTGGCGGCACCTCACGAGCGGCGGTAACTCGGGCGTGTTTCTCTGGGCACCGCCCGAGGCCCTCGAAAAACTGCCCCCCGGAAAACTGCCCCCCGGCGGCATCGAGGTGCAGGTGCTCGACCACGGCTACACCGCGCAGTATGAGAAATCGGCCGGCAAGAAGGCGGACTGGTTCACGACCGACGGCGACGTTTTTCCAGTGGGCACCTCCACGATGAAGCCCTTTCCGCCGGTTGCTCCCGACGGCAAGAGAAGCTTTCCCACGGCGCGGCATTCCCGCGGCACGCCCGCCTGGAACCACTACTACATCCGTGCCATCGACGGCGAGGTGCGGCTCTGGGTGAACGGCCACGAGGTGTCGGGGGGCAGTGGCTGCACGCCCGCCAGCGGGTTTCTTTGCCTGGAATCGGAAGGGGCGCCGGTCGAGTTTCGCCGGCTGCGGATCCGCGAACTGCCCGGAGGCCGGCAGCCATGAGTTCCATGCGATACGCGATCTGCAACGAGACCTTCGGCGATTGGCCGCTCGCGAAGGCCTGCGAGTGTGCGGCGTCGTGCGGCTATACGGGGCTCGAGATCGCGCCCTTCACGCTCGCGCCGCTCGTCACCGACGTTTCCACCGCTGCCCGCACCGAGATCCGGCGGACGCTCGACGCCGCCGGGCTCGACTGCGTGGGGCTCCACTGGCTGCTCGCAAAGACAGACGGATTTCACGTCACGCACCCCGATGCCAACGTACGGGACCGGACCGTCTCGTATCTCGGCGATCTCGCGCGGCTCTGCGCCGATCTCGGCGGTCGCGTGCTCGTGTTCGGATCACCAAAACAGCGGAGCCTGCTGCCCGGCGTTTCGCACGAGCAGGCCACGGCACATCTCCACGAGGTGTTTTCACGGCTCGTGCCCGTGCTCGAATCCACCGGCACGGTCGTGGCGCTCGAGCCGCTGTCGCCCGTCGAGACCGACGTGCTCACCACGGCGGCGGAGACATGCCGACTGATCGATCGGATCGGCTCACCCCACGTGCGGCTGCACCTCGACGTGAAGGCGATGGCGAGCGAATCACTCTCCATTCCGGAGATCATCCGCGAGAGCTGCCGGCATCTCGAACACTTCCACGCCAACGACGTGAATCTCCAGGGGCCGGGCTTCGGCGACGTCGACTTCGTGCCGATTTTCCGTGCTCTCGCGGAGGTCGGCTATCCCGGTTGGGTGAGCGTCGAGGTGTTCGACTACACTCCCGGCGCCGAACGGCTCGCCCGGGAAAGCATCGAGTTCATGCGGCGGACGGCCGCTCTCACCGTCTCTTGAACACGGCGGGTGGAGGCGGCCCTGCCGAACACGAATGACTGCCTTCCGTTTTTCATCCCGGACCGAACTCAATCGCGAGCATGCATTCTGGGCAGACATCGATCTGCTGTCTGCCGGACGCGGCACGAGCCTCGTAGCGGCCCGACTCACCCAGCCGCAAGATCGTGGAGCGTCCTTCGTCCGGATCGATGATCGCGTACCACTGCACCCCCTGCGCCTCGTACAGATCACGCTTCACCGTCAGGTCGCGTTCCCGGGTCGCCGTGGAAAGAATTTCGACGATCAAGGCGGGAGCCTGTTCGACATGCCGCCATGGTGCCGGTCCGCATACGACGATGAGATCCGGTCGTACGACCGTGTCGTCGGAGACGATCCAGTCGATCTCCGCGAGGACGGTCGCCTTGCAGCCCGCAGCGTCGATCGCGTTCCAGAGCGTCGCGGCCATCCTTGAGAGCTGCTCAGCATGCCGGCCGAAGGGGCTTGGAGTCATCGCCACCGCGACACCGGCGAGCAATTCCCAGTCGCCCTCCCACTCGGCATGATCGGAGACCGTGTAGTGCGGCACGTAACGTGGGCCGGTGCTCATGGCGGCAAAGTGTACTGGCGTATCGTACGCCGGGTCAAGTTATTGCGGATTGGGCATTGACTATCTATTGTGAACGGCTTTGCAATCTCCCGCGTGCTTGAGATGCGGGATGCTTTACATCCGTTCCGATCGTTCCCTCCAGAGCCTCATGCCGCTCGTTCATGGAGACTGCTGTGATGCACCATCGGTCTATCGCAAAAATCCTCCGGTGGCGGTGCGTCGCAGCCTGTATGGCGGCGGTGCTCGTCGCGGGAGAAAGCTCTGCCGCCGATGCGCCGGCCGCCGCCGAAACGATCCGGCTCTGGCCGGGGGAAGCACCGGGCGCGCTCGGGGCCGCCGACCACGACATTCCCGTGGTGGCATGGTGGCCGGCCGCCGGCGCGAAGCAGCCGACGGCGGCCATGGTGGTCTGCCCAGGTGGTGGGTACGGCGGGCTCGCCGACCACGAGGGGAGCGACTACGCACGGTGGCTCAATTCACAGGGCATCGCCGCCTTCGTGCTTCGCTACCGGCTGGGCAGCAAGGGGTATCGGCATCCGGTCATGCTCGGCGACGTGTCCCGGGCCATGCGGCTCGTGCGGGCGGAGCATGCGCGGTTGGGCATCGATCCGGCGCGGGTGGGGGTGATGGGCAGTTCGGCCGGCGGCCACCTGGCGACCACGCTGTTGACCCATGGCGACGATGGCGATCCCGCCGCCGCCGATGCGGTCGACCGGCAGCCGTCGCGGGCGGCCTTGGGCGTGCTCTGCTATCCGGTCGTCAGCATGCTGTCGGCGAACGCCCACGCCGGTTCGAAACGAAACCTGCTCGGCGAGAATCCCCCCGAGGAACTCGCGCGGGAACTCTCCGGCGAACTGAGCGTGACGGAGAAGACGCCGCCGGTGTTTCTCTGGCACACCGTCGAGGACAAGTCCGTGAAGCTGGGGGGCGTGCTTGACCTGGCGGCGGCGCTCGACCGGCACGGCCGGCCCTTCGAACTGCATGTCTACGAAAAGGGCCCCCACGGCCTCGGCCTCGGCGTGCGTCCCTACGATCCGGCGAAGCTCCACCCCTGGACGGTGGAATGCCGCCGCTGGCTGGGCGAACACGGCTTCGTCGGCGAGTAAGCGGGTTCGTGACGCTCGCGGATCGCCCCGTGTCTCGGCGTACGCCGCGAGCCTGTGCTAAACTGCCGGCACTGCCCGATGGTGTAACGGTAGCACAAGGGATTTTGGTTCCCTTTGTCTAGGTTCGAATCCTAGTCGGGCAATTGTGGTCGGGCACTCTCGCCGCCCGCTCCAATGCCGCCACGGTGAATGCGAGCGGATAGATCTCCTCGTCGTACCAGAGCTTCGCGAAGTAGAGGCCGATCGGAGCGGCGGGGAACCGCGTACCTGCGGACGTGTGTTCCACGAGCCACGCCACGCCGGAGGAGACGGCTGCGGCCGCGCGGGCGCGGAGCGACTCGTCGCGGGTCTTCGTGGCGACACGGGCCAGCGCCTCGACCGTGATGGCCGTCTCCTCGATCGATGGTGCGAGTCCCGGCCCGCCACCAACGCCGCCGTCGGCTCCCATCGCGGCGATGAGCCACTCGGCGCCCCGGGCATCGGTCGTGGTCAGCACGACCTTGGCCGTGCCGTAGGTGGGGTTCTCCTGTTCGGCATGATGCTCGTTCCCGAACCAGAGCGGGCACCACGAACCATCCGTCGCCTGCGTCGTCGCGAGGTAGCGGTTCCCCAGCGTCACCATCTTTTCGACGGCAGTCGAGGCGCTCGCCTGCGGCAGTCGTGACCACTGCTCCACGGCCCGAACGGCGTGCGCCGTAATGTCGGGACACGACGTGTCGAACGGCAGACGGCCCCAGCCCCGGCAGAAGGTGGGGATTCCGCCGTCTCGGTTGGCAAGGCCGGCCAACCACGCCATGCCCTCCGCTGCCGCCCGGTGCACATCGGCATGGGGGACGCGATCCTCGGCGGATTCGAGGGACGCCAGCGCCGCCACGGCTCCGCTCGTATCGTCGGCGTCGGGCACGCCGCCGGGCAGATCGGTCCAGGCCCAGCCGCCGGCCGCGGCGCCGGTGGAGGGATGCACGCGCCGCCATTGCTGGCCGAGGAGCCAGTGACGGATCGACTCCCGTTCGCGCGGCCCGAGATGCTCTGCCAGCCGGCCGCCCGCGGCCAGCGCCGCCACCGACTGCGTCGTCACCCAGGTGGCGAGATTGGTGTCGATCGGCCACGAACCGTCCGGCCGCTGCGACTGCGTGAGAAAGTCGACGCCACGGCGGGCCACCGGATGCGTGGAGAGTCCCATGCCGGCCAGGCTCATCGTGACGAACGACGTGAGCGGCGTCGCCTCGAGATAGCCGCCATTCTCCGGTTGGATGGCGGCGAGCGTGCGGAGCGTCGGCCGACGGGCGGCGTCGCGAACCGGCTTCAGGAGGCTCCAGGCCGGCATGCGTGCGTGCCGAACCTGTCCGATGGCGATGAGCGCGGGAAGCGCATAGCTCACCACCTGCATGTCGACCAGGCGAAACCATGATTGAGGAAGCGCCGCCAGTTCGAACGGCAGTTGCGGGATCACCCGCCAGGTTTCCGAACGCCGCGGATCACCGAACCGGCCGCAGAGCGCGAGGTGCGTGAGGATCGGCACGCTGAACGTCCGGTCGCGGCCGTAGATGGCGGAGAGCGCCGCCGCGAGTGGCTCGGGTTCGAGGCTGCCGGCACGGCCGCGAATCCAGGCGGCGGCCCGCTCGATCGCGGCCGTCCCTCCGTCACCGATCGAACCATCATCAGCCACCGCGCCGAGTGCCGCCCAGCAGAGGAGCGTCGTCGAGAGGTTGCCTGTGCTGGTGACGGTGTCGCCCCAACTGCCGTCGGCAAGTTGCGTGGCGGCGAGCCACTGGCCGCCGGCCTCGATACGGGCGGCGTGGCCGCGGGCATCCACGAGCCGCAAGGCGGTGATCGCCGTCGCCGTGGAGAGCGCGCTTGACGAAAGTTTCCCGATCCAGTGGCCGGCGGCGGTTCGGCGGCCGAGCAGTTCGGCCACGGCCGCGCGGCGGGCGGCGTGGAATGCGGCGGAACCGAGGATGGAGGGAGGGGAGGACATGGACGACTACGATAGCCGACGAGGGAGAGGTGTGCTCTCATGCAAGCCCGACGCGCGAGCGAGGGACGATGACTTTCCGGCTACACGCTGCAATGGCCCAGGGCGACCAGCCCGTAGAACGTGTATTCCGCGTCGGGCTCGTCGTCGGCCCATGAGCCGTGGAAGGCGCCTTCGGCCGTCCAGAGCGTGTCGAGAAAATCGAGCATGCTCTCGCGGTGCTCCCGCCACGGCGCCTCCACGGCGTCGAGCGCGTGGAGCGCGACGGCGGTCGAGAGCAGGTCGGGAATCGGCGCATCGGGAGCGGCGGTGAACCCACCGGCCGGATGCCGCCGGGCCAGCAGCCACTCGGCAGTGCCCGCGGGGACTGCCCGCCCGAGCGTACGGAGCGTGGCGATCGCGGCGGCCGTCGCGGTCGTGGACCCTTCGGGCTGGTCCACCGTGTTCGCCCAGCCGCCATCCGCGGCGCGGAGCGAGAGCACGCACGCCGCCAATCGCTCGGCCTCCGGCCCGGTCTCGGCGAGCGGTTGCCTGAGGTCGGCGGAGGCATTCAGTGCCAGAAAGCAGCCATAGGCCGTGCCACTCGGGGCACCCGCGCGGGAGTTGTAGCCGCCATCGGCCGCGAGGTGTCGCGCCACGCCGGCGAGCAGGGCCGCTCGGCGCTCGAAAGGAAGCGTGTCCGCCGGCTGCGATGCCCAGGCCCGTGCGAGGCAGCAGCGGTGGACGAAATCGAGTCCGCTGCCGTCGCCGAACGAGTCGAGATAGCCGCGGGTCGCCGCCGCCTGCTCGTTGCCGACGGGCAGGGCGTCGAGCGCCACGAGCGCATCGAGTGCGAACGAAGTGTAATAGAGATCGGGCCGGCCGCCGCGATTGCCGTAGCCACCGCCGGGCGTCGCGAGCGACTCGAGAAACGACACGACGAGATCGGTCGTCTCGCCGAGCGTCCGCCGGGCGAGGCGGGCCACCTGCAGCATCTGCAGCCGCTGGCTCATGCCGTTGTAGCCGGGCTCGCGGCGGCCGTGTGCGGCTCGTGGTGGCCCTCACGGGCCACCTTCGCCTCCTGCTCCCGGCAGTAGCCCTCGAACGTGAGTTCGTTGAACATCTTCGCCAGCACGCGACGCAGCAGGCCCTTGAGTGTCGGGTCGGAGAGCCCCTCGAGGGCCCGCACCGCCTGTTCCTTGTAGCTCTCGAGCAACAACGCCGCCTTCTCGTCGGCCTTGGCGGCGCGGATCGCCTCCCGCAGGCGGTCGGGCGTGGCGGCGGGATGGGCCTTGCCAGACGTGATCGCCGCGAGCATCTCTCGGTCGTCGCCGCGGGCCCGCTCGGCCGCCAGTGCCAGCACTACGCTTGGCCGCGACTCCACGTTGCTCACCAAGCCGGCGTCGTCGAGCATGTCTTCGAGGTCGTCCTTGATCTGGTAGGCAATCCCGACCGCCTCGCTGTAGGCCCGCAGGGCGTCGGAGACCTGGTCCGCCCGGCCGGCACCGATCGCGGCCAGTTGCAAGGCCACGTCGAACGCGGGCGATGTCTTGAGCCGGAAGATCTCGAGCACTTGGCGGCTCGCCAGCTGCGAGGGCTTGCGGCTCCAGGCGAGTTCGGCCCCCTGGCCCTGGCAGAGCAACCGCTGCGCGGCAGCCGCCTCGCGGACGGCGGCGCGGATGCGATCGGCATCGAGGCCCGACTCGGCCAACAGGCGATAGCCCTCGCCGATGAGGAGGTCGCCGACGTTGAGCGCGATCGGCACGCCGTGGGCGCCGCAGAGGGTCGGCTCGCCATACCGTTCGAGATCGCCATCCTCGATGTCGTCGTGGACGAGCGACGCCTTGTGAAAACATTCCACCGCCACGGCGATCCGCTGGATCGCTTCGAGCGTCTGCGGATCGCGTGCCGTGGTCTCAGCATGGTTCTCATCGCTGCCAGCGGGTCGCAGCGACTCGAACACCGCCGCGGCGAGGAAGGGCCGCCAGCGCCTGCCGCCGACGGCCAGCCATTCGCGGCCGATCTCCTCCGCATGGCCCACAGGCGGCCCCATCAGCCGATCGAGGGACGGTCGCTCGAACCAGGTCTTCACGCTGTCGTGCAGCCCGCCGAGATCGAGCCGCCGCGAGCGGTCGGCCGCCTCGAGGTGGATGTAGTCCCAGACCCAGTCGACATCGACCGTGGTGTCGATGCAGTCGTCCTGCAGGAGCGGCACGGCCACCGCCGGGATCGCCGCCGCCTGCACGTGGGGAAAGGTCTTTTCCAGCACCGGCATGCAGCTCACGCCGACGATCGCCTCGATCGTGCCGGTCTGCACCATCGCCATCACCAGGGCCGAGCCCTCGGCCACGAGCACGGCGTAGCCGAGCCGCTCCGCCTCCGCCTGAAAGTCCTGGATCGAGCAGAGGCCGCACTGCTTGCAGAGCAGACCGAATTCGTCGAAGGGCGCGGGGCAGCGGTTTTCCACCCGCAGGCATTTGGGCATGAGCAGCAGCCGGCGCTCGAAGGGCACCGCGGCCAGGGCGTCGCGCCATGACTCGTTGTTGACGATCACCACCGCGTAGTCGAGATAGGTCTCGGGCAGCCCCGACTCGACGAGCGCCGCGGTCGCCCGCCGACGGAGTTCATCCATGCCCAGCGGCGGCACGGCGCGGTCGCGGGTCATGCCCCTGCGGATGGCCTCCAGCAGCGCATCACGATCGGCTTTCGTCGGGGGAATGCCGGCCTGCGGCGGCCGGGACCGGATCACCGCCGGCGGCACGGGCGGCGGCAGGATCGCCAGGGCGATCGACGAGGGGTCTGCAGTGGACATCGCGGGCACCTCTCCGGGGGAAGACACAGTATGCCTTTCGGCTCCGTCTTCGTCAGGCCGATCCGCTTGCTCCCGCGGCCGCGCCTGCATTTCCGCCGGACACGGCCTCTTTTGCGGCTGCCGCCCGCGCCGCCGCCGCCTCCACCCGCCGTTGGATCTCCTCGGGCGAGGGCAGGGCGTCGAGCACCTCGCGGGGGATCTGGGCCGCGTCGGCGAGCTTTGTGAGGCACCGCCGCCGCTCGGCCAGGGCCTGGTCGGCGCTCCGCTCCTTGGAAAACCTCGCCTTGGCGTCGGCGCTCCGTTCCCGCAGCTTGGCGTAGATGTCGCCGCCGAGAAGCGCGGAAATATCGACCTTCATCTTCTCGCGGTGGACGTCGGACTCCGCCACCGGGCTGCCATCGATCGGGCCGGCGTGATACTTGGGAAACATGATGGCCACTTCGGGGCAGACCCGCGAGCAGGCCGGGCAATTCACCTTGCAGTTGGCCGGATTCTCGACGCGGAGCGTGTGGTCGGCCGCCACGCCGTAGACATCGAACAGGCAGAAGCTGAGGCACTGCATGCAGTTGGTGCACCGCACCGTGTCGATCACCGGAAACCACGGCTTCCAGGTGTCCGCGGTGTTGGCGACCGGGCCGTTCGCCACGGCAGACGCTTCCGGCGGCCGGTTCATCCGCCGCTCGCCGCGGGCCGCCTCGACGGCGGCGAGGGTCTCGGCGATCGACAGGCCCGTGACGTCGCGAACCGCCACCTCCCACCGTCCGCTCGCATCGCCCACGGCGGGCGGCCCGTCGGGAAAACAGCCGATCACGATCATCGCGCCGCCGGCCATCAGGCTGGCCGTGCCAGCCCCGGCCCGGGTGACGGCGTATCCGCGGTCGAGGAGCGCCGCGAAGAGGCCTGCTCGGTCGGAGGTCGGCAGCGGAGAGGCTCCCGCCCCCTCGTAGACGATCACCCGCGGCGGCAGCAACGCTTCGGCGATCATGAGGCCGTCCCTTCGGCTGGCGCCGCGAGCACGCCGGCGAGCACCGCGTCCGCGGTGTCGGTTCGCATGTTGAGGATCTCCACGCCCTGCTTCGGCAGCGGTGCATCGGCGAGCACGAAGAGCCCCTGCACGGCCCGCGGCCAGCAGGCGGCGATCCTGAGCGGACGCTCGCCGCCGGCCAGTTCCGCCAGGTGCGGGTCGCGGCGGGCGGCCATCTCGCAGAGGTCGGGCACCATCTCGAAGCCACGGCCCGCCGCCGCGAGACCTTCGAGCACGGCGTCCTTCACGGCGGCCGGCACGACCTGCGCGTAGGCGCAGCGGCAATAGACGATGCGAACGCTTGCGGCGGCCGTGGGCTGGTCGGTCATGGGTGGACGTTTCCGGCGGCTGGATACGTGCCGAAGTCGTTGAACCAGTATCGCTTGGCGAAGCGATACATCCAGTGCTTTTCCGGGATCTCGCGGCCGGGAAGATCCTGGCTCGACCGCGGCGTCATCGCCAGCAGTTCCTGGCGAGCGGTGCCCCGCTGCGTGGTGTCGTGGGCGCCGTGGCGGTCGGCGATCTCGAGGATCAGCCGGGGGTTCTCGAGCACCACGCAGCCGCGGCTGTGGCTGGCGGCCGCGTCGCGCATGTCCTTGAGAAAAGCCGACTGCGTCACCTGTTCGTAAAACGAGCCCGTGCCGACCTGTTCGACCGCCAGTTGGATGATCGGGCAGGGCTCGATGCCACCCGACGGTCCGACATGGTGGGTGAGCCCGATCGCCATCGGGCAGAGCGCATCCCCCTTGTCGTCGTAGTAGGCATCGACGATCGCGATCGGGAGCTTCGCACGTTGCTCCACCACGAACCGTCGCACGCGGACGAGTTGGTCGGGCGTGAGCGCCAGTTCCGGCGACGCCTCCGGACCGACCGGGCGATAGCCGTGAAACCAGGTGTAGTGCACCCCCATGTCGATCAGCCGGTGGAGCCATTCCTCGGTGAGCAGGGTGTCGATGTTGGAGCGGCAGAGGCTCGTGGCCACGCCCGTGATCAGCCGCGCCTCGAGGCAGAGTTCGAGGCCGCGGAGCGAGCGGTCGAGCACCTGGCGGCTGCCGCGGCGGATGTCGCTGGTCGCCGCGTCTCCCTCGATGCTCACCAGCGGCGTGGCGTTGCCGAGCGCCTGCAGGCGACGGGCGATCTCGGGCGTGATCAGCTGGCCATTGGTGAAGATCTGGAAGTAGCAGTCGGGATGGGCGGCCAGCAGGTCGAGCAGCCGCGGGTGGAGGAACGGCTCGCCGCCGAGCAGCCCGAAGAACACGTTGCCGTGGGCCTTCGCATCGCTGACGATCGCGTCGAGTTCCTCGAACGGCACCATGGTCCGGGGGGCCTGCACGTCGACCCAGCAGCCCTGGCACTTCAGGTTGCAGGAGTTGATGACGGAAAGGTGCAGAAACGGCGGAAAGACGATCCCCTTTCGCCGCCGGGCCTTGAACTTCTCGACGGCGATCAGCCCCTTCACGCCGAAGTTCCAGCCGAACTTCCAGAGACAGTTGGGTGCCACCGAAGCGAGCATGTGGCCGGCCATCCGGGGCAGGATCATGGCGTGAATCTCGTGTCGGCGGTAACGGCAGGGAGAACGGGCCGCATGGTTATACCCGTGCGGGGATGCGGTGGGTGGGCACGGGCCGGCCGGGCCGGAAGTGTTCGAGATGGAGGATCTCGTGGGGCAGGCCGGCCGCACAGGACGCCACCGCCGCCCGCACGGCGCGCTCGAGGTCGGCCGGGTCGGCCTCGGCACGCAGGTTCACGAGCAAGCGGCCGATGTCGAGCGGCTCCGACAGGCGGTGCGAGAGGTGGGCCGAGTCGGCGGTGCGGACGAGGTTGGCCGCGGCGAGTTCGTAGGGATCGCCCTCGATCGCGAGCGTGCCCTTCAAGTGCGCGATCTCACGGCCGCTCGTTTCCAGGGCCGCGCGGATCGCCGCCAGGATCGCCACGAGCAATGCGTTGCCGTCGAACTCGGCCGCGTCGGCCGCCCCGATCCGCACCTCGGCGTTGAGCCAGCCGAGGAGCGATTCGCCGAGAGCGTAGCGGTCGTAATCGATCTCGGCGATCGCCGCTGCCTGCGAGGTGTCGGCGAGCAGCCGGCCAAACCACGGCTCGAGACCTGCGCCATCGCGGGCCGAGCATTCGAGGATGGTCGCTCTCGGGTTCACCGCCGCGAGCGCCGCCCGAAGCCGTTCAAGCCGCGGGGCATCGACGAGGTCGCACTTGTTGATGACGACGAGTTCCGCTTCTTCGAGCTGCTTGCGGTAGATGTAGGCCACGTGTTCGGAGAGTTTCGCGGCGGCGAGGCCGAGCACCCGTTCGGCCCGCAGTGGATCGACCACCACGCTCATCGGCGCCACCATGAACCGGTCGCCGTAGATCTGCTCGAGCGGCAGCGTCACCGTAGCCACGAGGTCGGTACAGCTGCCGACCGGCTCGGCGATCAGCACGTCGGGCGCGGTCTCCCGCACGAGCGATTCGGCCGCCTCGACGAGCGACGTGAACCGGCAGCAGAAGCAGCCGCCCACGATCTCCTCGACGGGCATGCGGTGGGCCGCGGCGAGGGCCGTGTCGACGAGCCCTCCGCCCTGGTCGTTGGTCACCAGGCCCACGCGGAGGCCGCGGCCGGTGAGCCATTCCGCCAGTCGCAGGATCGACGTCGTCTTTCCCGCTCCCAGGAAGCCGCCGATCATGATGTATCGGGCTTTCGCGGGGGTCATGCGTCGTCTTCCGAGTTGGGGCCGCCGGCTGAACCCGGATGCGGATCACCGTGGCCGTCGCCATCACTATAGCGGGAGGCCTGCAGGCGATCGATCGTCTCGGTGAGCAGCGCGATGTAGCCGTGCACGTCGAGATGGCCCGGCGCGGGAATGCCCTGCACGGTGTAGAGCCAGCCGGCGCCGTAGGGATCGGAATGCGTGAGGCAGGCTTCCGCGGTGAGCGCGGGATTGGCCGTGGAGAAGGTCCCGTCGACCACGCAAAAGAGGTCGCTCACCGCCTTGAAGCCCTCGACGGTGCCGAGCCGCTGGCCGCCGGCGACGCTCTCTCCCGGCTTCACTTCCAGCACCATTTCCACCAGTTCGCCGAGCATCCGCGTGGCGAACTTCGTGAAGCCGACGTGCCAGAGCCGCGGCGAGGCGTCGCCGGAGGCGGCCTGGCCGTCCGACCCATCCGCGGGCCGCATCCAGAAATGGGACGGCGTGTAGAGGCAGTCGACGGGGAACCGCGCCGAGAAGTGGGCGTGCCTGAAGCGGACGGTTTCCATGGCAGCGATGGTACCTGCGTGCCGCCCGCTCCCGCAACGGTCCCGCACACGCTGGTTTGGTATGGTAGCGGTCGCCATGAAAGCACTGCGACCGTGGTTTGTCCTGATCCCGTCACTCACCGCACTCGCGGCCGCTCCCGTCGACTGGCCGCGGTGGCGCGGGCACGAGGGGAGCGGGATCGCGGAGGAGGTTCGACTTCCTGCCGACTGGAACGCCGTCGAGTGGCGGTGGAAGGTCGCGCTTCCGGGCAGCGGTCATGGCTCGCCCGTCGTATCTCGCGGCGGCATCTACACTGCCTCGGCCGACGAGGCGGCCGGCACGCGTTTTCTTTCGTGTCATGACGCGGCCGACGGCAGCCTGCGGTGGCAGCGGGAGTTCGTCGGGCCGATCGAGCCGCACCATGTGCAGAACAGCTCCGCTTCGAGCACCGTGGCCGCGACCGACACCGGGGTGGTCTGGCTGTGGGCGACCACGGACAACCTGCGGGTTGAGGCCCTCTCACATGCCGGCGAGCAACGCTGGCACGTCGACCTCGGACCCTATGCCTCTCAACACGGGTTCGGGGCGTCGCCTGCCGTGTGGCGTGACCTCGTGATCGTGCCCGTCGACCAGGATGGCCCGAGTGCGATCGTCGCGCTCGACGTGGCGACCGGCCGGGAGCGGTGGCGGGTCGCCCGCGAGAGTGGACTCACGGCCTACTCGACGCCGCTCGTCATCGACCGCGGTGGACAGCCGCAGCTCGTGCTCGCCAGTACGGCCCATGGACTCACCGGACTCGACCCGGCGACCGGCCGGCTCCTCTGGGAGACCCGGTGCTTCCCGCGGCGGACCGTCTCGTCGCCGATCCTGGCCGGCGGCCGCGTGGTGGGCACGTGTGGCGAAGGAAGCGGCGACAACCTCCTCGTGGCGGTCACGCTGCCGGTCGCACCGCCGACCGCAGGGGCGGCGCCGCTGACGCCCACGACCGACTTCGTGCTCGATCGCAGCGTGGCCCCCTACGTGCCCACGCCTGTCTGTTCGGGCGACCGCCTCTACCTCTGGGGCGACCGCGGCGTGGTGACGTGCGTGGACGCGGCGACGGGCGCAGTGCGTTGGCGTGGCCGCGTGGGGGGGAATTTTTCGGCGTCGCCGATCGTGGCGGGAACCGCCGTGATCAACGTGTCGGCCGACGGCGAGGTGGTGGTGCTGGCCGACGGCGACCGGTTCGAAGTGCTCGGCCGCACGCCGCTCGACGAAACGTGCCGGTCCACGCCCGCTGTCGCCGGAGGGCGAATCTACTTTCGCACGGCGTCGCATCTCCTCGCGCTGTAGGCCCCCCGACGACGGCATCGGGATGACCGCTGGTCGGGCGGCCGTGGACCGAGGGGAAAAAGCCCACGGTGGGCTTTTTCAAAGCGGCTCCGTTCGCTGGGTGCGGTGCCGGGCACCGTCTTCTCTGCGGCCGCCGCGCAGCCGGTCGAGCAGCCTGCGCATGTCGGCGGGCAGCGGACTTTCGAAGCGGAGATCGTCGCCCGATTCAGGGTGCACGAATCCCAGTTCGGCGGCATGCAGCATCACCCGCGGGGCCTGCGACGTGTCTTCCACCTTCATGTGCCGCGGGGCGGAGTAGACCCGCTCGCCGCAGACCGGGTGGCCGATCTCCGAAAGATGGATGCGGATCTGGTGGGTGCGGCCGGTCTCGAGCCGGCACTCGACGAGCGTGAAGGCCTCACCGAAGTGCTCGACGGGCTGCACGTGCGTGACGGCCCGCTTGCCCTCCTCCGTGTCCGACGAACCGCGACGGCCGTCACCGCGATCGCGGACGAGGTTCGTCTGGATCGTGCCCGCGCCGACCCGGCCGACGCAGATCGCGAGATACCGCCGGTGTGTGGTGTGGGCCCGGAACTGTTCCGCGAGGATCCGCTCGGCAGGAACGGTGCGGGCAAACACGACCAGGCCGCTGGTCTCGCGGTCGATCCGATGCACCGCCCGCACCGGCGGAATGCGGCGCGGCTTCTTGGTGCCGCGGGCCCCGTGGCGGGCGAGGAGATACCGGGAGATCGCGTCGGGCACCAGTTCGTCGAGCGTGGGCTGCACCTGCCGACGCCGCGTGGGCCACGAGAGTTCCTCGGTGTGACGCGTGGTGGTGATGCCGGTCGGCTTGTCGACCACCACGACCTGGTCGTCGAGATGGACGACCCGCACGTCATCGGCCTTCGGCGGTGCCGCCGCCGCCGCTGCGAGCACCTTCACGACCTCGCCTTCTTTCAGCCGTCGCGCCGAGTCGGTGCAGATGTTGCCGTGGATCATGACCCGCCGTGACCGCACGAGCTTCTGCACCTGCGACCAACTCGCACTGCCGGCCGTCTTTCCCTCGGCGGCGCCGGACTCCTTCGACGCCATCTTCGCGCGGAGAAACGCCGCGAGCGTCTGGCCGCGGTCGGCGGCGGTGACATGATGCACGGTGCCGGCGGAGGGTTTCATGCCGCAAATCTACCACGCTAGAGCCGAAGGCCTTCGTGAGGGGCTGCCGATGCCCCGAGAGCCGGCGTATG
>JBILWX010000155.1:0-7200 GCA_044369655.1 Pirellulales bacterium | reverse complement strand
ATGGCCACTTCGGCCTGTCGGTTGTTGGTCGGGAAATCCTCTCCCCAGTTGTTCATCAGCCTGCCTGCGAACTTCGTGTTCGCCAGAGGCACTTCTCCCGCGGCCCCGGACTGCTGGCCGCCCTGATGCCGCGCGACACAGCGCTCGCGCGGACGTCGGCACATGAACGACGACCCGCAGATCATCAAGCCGTCTGGGCGACGCGCCCCGCCGGTTGCACCGTGATCCGTGCTGCCTCTGTCCTGACATGTCCCCCGGAACGTCCGGCGGCTGGAAGAGGCGCACACCACCTGAGCCCGCGCACGCGTCTGCGACTGGGCTAGAGAGCACGCAAACCAGCCATCATGGAGATCACTTCGCGCGAGTTGCAGATCACTTCGCTCAAGGTTCTTCGCGGTCCGAACCAGTGGGCGTCGTTTCCCGTCCTCGAAGCCTGGGTCGATCTGGGCCGGCTCGAGGATTTTCCCTCGCATACGCTTCCCGGTTTCAACGACCGGATCATGGCCTGGCTGCCGTCGATGATCGAGCATCGCTGCTCGATCGGCGAACGAGGCGGCTTCTTCGAGCGGTTGCGGACCGGGACGTGGATGGGTCACGTGCTCGAACATGTCACGCTCGAACTCCAAACCCTTGCCGGAACGCCGGTGGGCTACGGGCGGGCCCGCGAGGCGAATGCCCGCGGCGTCTACAAAGTGGTGATCGAGTACCGGGAGGAGAAGTTCGCGGTCGAGTGCCTGCACACGGCCCACCGGCTCCTCATGGCGGCCATCGACGGCACTTCCTTCGATATCGCCGCCGAGACCAAGCGGCTGCGGAAGGTGTTGCTCGACGTGCAGCTGGGACCAAGCACGCGCTCCATCGTGGAGGCGGCGGCGGCCCGCGGCATTCCCGCCCGGCGGCTCACCGACGGATCGCTCGTCCGCCTGGGGCTGGGCGCGAAGCAGCGGCGGATCATCGCCGCGGAAACGGATCGCACCGGTGCCGTGGCGGAGTCGATCGCGCAGGACAAGGAGCTGACCCGCACGCTGTTGGCTGAGGCCGGCATTCCGGTGCCGGAGGGGCGGCCCGTCAGCGATGCCGCCGAAGCCTGGAGCGTGGCCGAGGAGATCGGCGCCCCGGTGGTGGTGAAGCCCCGCTACGGCAACCAGGGGCGGGGCGTGTCGGTCGATCTTTCCTCCCGTGACGAGGTGGAGAAGGCCTGGAGCGTCGCCCGTGAAGAGGAGTCGACCGTCGTGGTCGAGCGCTTCGTGTCAGGCGGCGATTACCGCGTGCTCGTCGTGGGCGGCAAGGTGGTCGCGGCGGCGCGGCGGCACCCGCCGACGGTCGTCGGCGATGGGCAGTCGACCGTGAGGCAACTGGTCGATCGTGTCAATGAAGATCCCCGCCGCTGTTGCGATCATGCCGGCGCGCTGAGCCCCGTGCGGATCGACGAGGTGGCGCTGGCCGTGCTGGCGGAGCAGGGACTCGCTCCCGAGAGCGTGCCTGCCGCCGGAAGCACGGTGCTGCTGCGTCAGAATGCCAACCTCAGTACCGGCGGCACGAGCGAGGACGTGACCGACATCGTCCATCCGGAAGTGGCCGCTCGCGCCGTCGAAGCGGCCCGCATCATCGGTCTCGACGTGGCGGGCATCGACATCGTCACCGCCGACATCACGCAGTCGCTGGAGTCGCAGCGGGGCGTGGTGATCGAGGTGAATGCCGGCCCGGGCCTGCGGATGCATCTGGAGCCGACCGTCGGCACGCCGCGAAACGTCGGCGCGGCGATCGTCGATACGCTCTTCCCGCCGGGTGACGATGGGCGGATCCCCGTGGCGGCGGTGACCGGCACCAATGGCAAGAGCACGGTGGTGCGGCTGCTCTCGCATCTGGCGACGGCGGGGGGCGCCACCGTCGGCACCACCTGCACAGAGGGTGTCTGGGTGGGTGGCAGGCAGATCGACGCAGGCGACTGCAGCGGCCCCGCGAGCGCCCGGCGCATCCTGGCCAATCCCTCCGTCACGACGGCCGTCCTGGAGACGGCCCGCGGCGGCATCCTCCGCGAGGGCTGTGGGTTCGACGTCTGCGACGTGGCGGTCGTCACCAACATCGCCACGGGCGACCACCTCGGCCTGGGTGAAATCGACACGCCCGAACGGCTGGCCTGGGTGAAGGGTGCGGTCGTGGCCGGCGTCCGGCCCGTCACGGGTACGGCCGTGCTCAATGCCGCCGATCCGCTGGTCGTCGGCATGAAGAAATGGTGCAAGGGGCAGGTCGTCTATTTCGCGCTCGATCCCGCCAATCCACTCCTGGTCGAGCATCTCGCCCAGGGCGGGCTGGCCGCGACGGTCCGGGATGGCTGGATCGTGCTCTGCGACGGCCCCCGCGAGACGCGTCTGGCCAATCTCGACCGGGTGCCGCTCGTGCACCGCGGGCTCGTCTCCTTCCAGGTGGAAAATGCACTGGCCGCCGCGGCGGCCGCGTGGCGGCTGGGCGTGCCGCTGGAACTGGTGCGGCTGGGGCTCGAGAGCTTCTCGTCCGGCTCGAACGGTTCTCCGGGGCGGTTCAATCTCCTCGAACTCGAGGGGGCCTCGATCGTCGTGGACTACGGCCACAACGTTCCCTCGCTCGAGCAGATTTGCACGACGATTCGACACCTGCCTCATGCCCGTCGGACGGCGGTCTACTCGGCGGCTGGCGACCGACGCGACGAGGATCTGATCCGGCAGGGCGAACTGCTCGCCGCCACGTTCGATCGCGTGGTCATCTATGAAGACGCCTACATCCGCGGCCGCCAGCCCGGCGAGATCACGGCGCTCATCTCGAAGGGCATTCAGGCGGGCATGCGGGCGGAGTGTCCCACCACGATCCAGGCCGGTGGCACCTGGTGCGAGGCCGCGGCGCTCGTGCTCGACGCCGTGAAGGCCGGCGACCTCGTGCTGCTCCAGCCAGACACGGTGGAGCAGACGGTGGCATGGCTGGCGGAGCGCTATGGCAGCCGGGTCCGTGAGACACAGTTCGACCAGATGTCCGGACTGGTCGTGCGGGATGCCGAGGAGCGGCTGCCCGCACCGCACGAGCCGGTGGAGGTGCGGAGCGGCCGTCAGGGTCGGGCCGTCATGGCCGTGCGTGACATCGCCGCCGGTGAGACGCTGCTCAAGGCCTGGGGTCCGCAGGCTCCCCGCCGGTCGCGGCATTCGATGCAGGTGGACGTCAACACCCACATCCTTCCCGATGGCGTGATGGTGCTCGTCAACCACTCCTGTGAGCCCAACTGCGGCGTGCAGATCCGACTGGCCACCCGGGAGATCGAGGTGCGTGCACTGCGGCCCATCGTGGCCGGCGAGGAGATCACCCTGGACTACAACACGTTCGAATACGAACTCGATCACGGCGGCGGCCAGTGCACCTGCGGTGCCGTGAAGTGCCGTGGCCGGGTGCCGGGCTTCAAGCACGTGGCCGCCGAGGTGAAGGCCCGCTACGGGGAATACATCGCCGAGTATCTGCGGATCATCGACAGCGGGGCGACGGTGCCCGTGGGGGCGTGATCCGGCCCGCTTCAGCCCGTCCATCGAGCCTCGTACTCATCCAAGCGCCGAAGCGCAAGCGAGGGACTGCGGGGTACGGCCTCGGGTGACGATGCACCGCCTGGGACGGCAGAAGTCTCGTCGCTACGGCTTTTTCTCCTTCCACGACCTGCGGCAGCGCATGCCCCAGAAGGTCGAAAAATCCTCATGCTCCTCGAGCTTCCGCCGATCCCAGGCTCCCCCGGTTCAGCCTTCCCGTGCCCATCGAGCTCCGCGCCCATCCAAGCCCGAAGCGCACGCGAGGGAATGCCGGGGTGCCCGGCCGTGCCGCGTGACGCCTATTTCAGTCCCGGGCGGCGGTCGATCGCACCGCGGACGCCTAATTGCTCGGGATGACGGGCGATCTTGTCGGTGAAGACGCGGACGTCGTCCACGATCGGGCGCAGTTCCTTGGTGAGCTTGTTGACGGTGGCTGCCGCCGCCGCCAGATCCTCGTACACCTTCGGATCGCGAACGAGCTTGCCCAGCGTGCCCTCCGACTGGTTGAGCGCCTTGGTGAACATCGCCGCCTGCTGGAGCGTTTCATCGAGGCGGCCGATCGTGCGATCGATCTGCGCCACCATCTCACTCCCGCGGTCGCCGAGCGGCTTGGTCAGGCCCTCCAGATTGCGGAGATTGCGGTCGGCCGTGTCCACCGTCACGCTGACGCCCTGGACGGTCTTGCGGAGATCGGCGACCACTTCGGGCAGGGCCGAGATCGTGTCCTTGATGTCCTCGCGGGCCTTCGGATCTCCCATCACCTCGTCGATGTTCTTCATGGCGGTGTTGAAGGAGTCGAGCGCGGATTCGGTCTTCGCGACCAGTTTCTCGAAGCGGTCGTCTCCCCCCATGAACAGCCGGTCGATGTTGACCGAGAGCTTCTGCACGGAGTCGCTGGCCTGTGCGAGCGAGTCGAGGGCGCTGCCGAGCTTCGGCTCGAGCGACGTGAACACCTCGAAGGGATCGCGAGAGACCGCACCCACGAGCACCTCGTTCGTGTCGAGCCGCTGCCGTGGCGGCACGATGCGGCCCGGCACGAGCTGGATCTCGGCGTCACCGAGAATCGTGCTCGAGATGCGGGGCACCTCGTCCTTGTAGATCGGCACGTAGGAGTCGATGTCGGCGACCACGCTCACGCCGCCGCGTTCGTCCAGCATCACGCTCGTCACCCGGCCCACCAGGATGCCGTTCTTGCGCACCGGCGTCCCCCCGGCGACACCCCGGGCGTCGGTGAAGCTCATCTTCAGCGGATAGTTTGCCTGGACCAGCGACGGCAGGTCGCCGAAGAGCACGATCAGGATGCCGGCGATGATGGCCGTCGCCAACACCATCACGCCGACGCGAAACTGCATCACGCGGTCGTTCATGGACGCTCCTCCAGGGATTGTTCTTCCTGCAGTTCGGTCAGCCGGTTGCCCGCCCGGCCCTCGATGAACTGACGAATGCGGGGGTCGCTGGAACGGTCGAGTTCGTCCGTCGTGCCCGCGAACACGATCTGTGATTCCTCCGCGCCGAGGCGGAAGAGGGGATAGAGCATGATGATCCGGTCGGCCACCTTGCGGGCGGTGTTCATGTCGTGCGTCACCACGACGCTGGTCACGCGGGGGCGTTCCCGCACTCGCAGAATGAGCTCGTTGATGACGTCGGTCATGATCGGGTCGAGGCCGGTCGTGGGCTCGTCGTAGAGGATCAGGAGCGGGTCGAGGGCGAGGGCTCGGGCGAGGCCGGCCCGTTTCCGCATGCCGCCCGAAATCTCGACCGGCTTCTTCGCAAGCACGGTCCTCGGCAGCCCGACCTCGTCGACGAGCGAGGCCACGATGTCGGCGGCATCCGCCGCGGAGATGCGGGTGTGTTCACGAAGTGGGAAGGCGATGTTCTCGGCGATCGTCATGCTGTCGAACAGGGCGGCCCCCTGGAAGACGAACCCATACTTCGTGCGGAGGTGAGCCAGCTCGCGGTCACGCATGGCGGAGAGCGATTGTCCCTCGAACCGGACGTCGCCTTGGCTTGGACGCACGAGTCCGATGATCGACTTCAGGAGCACCGTCTTGCCGCAGCCGCTCTCCCCGAGCACGACGAGAGTCTGGCCGGCGGGGATGTCGAGCGAGATGTTCCGCAGCACCGGCTGCTGCCCGAACTGCACGGAGAGCCCGTCGACCTGGAGCAGGGGCGGCTCGGCCTGATCGCGGCGGGCTGTCGGCAGGGGGGCGGTGGCAGGCATGGTCAAAACTCCGGGCAGCATGCGGAGGACGACTTTTTCCACGGGACATTCGGCAGCGCTGGAGGCGATGCCTGTCGGCCGTGGGAATCCTTGGCATTTCCACCGGCCGACGGAGCGGAAAAAGGCCATGGATGGCTTTTTCCACGGGACATTCACAGAAGCCGGCGGGGGCCCTCCGGGCGGAAGAAGTCGTGGACGTTGTTGAGCCAGATTCCCAGGAACAGGTCGAGCAGGAGGATGAGCACGAAGGAATGGACGAAGGCGTTGGTCGCCGAGCGACCGACCCCCTCGGCGCCGTGGCCGCAGTGGAAGCCGTGATGGCAGCTCACCAGCGCGATCGCGGCCCCGAAGAACAGGGTCTTGAAGATGCCCATCAGGAAGTCGAAGGCGTCGACATAGGCTCGGGAATTCTCCCAGTAGTGGTGGTAGTCGATGCCCAGCAGCAGGTGCGAGTAGAGGTAGCCGCCCAGCACCCCCATGAAGTCTGCCATGACCGTGAGGGCGGGGATGAGCACGAGGCAGCCGAGGAATCGCGGCACCACGAGGTAGTAGATCGGATTGGCCCCCATGCATTCCAAGGCGTCGATCTGCTCGGTGACCCGCATCGTGCCCAGCTCCGCCGCCATCGCGCTGCCCACTCGGCCGGCGAGCATCGTGGCGGCCAACACCGGCCCCAGTTCGCGGACCAGCGACAGGTTGATCACCGACCCCAGTCGGGTCTCGAGCCCGATCGCCTTGAACTGGGCGTAGCTCTGCACCGCGAGCACCATGCCGATGAAGAGGCCCGTCAAGGCGACCACAGGCAGCGACATCACGCCGATCTGATAGAAGGCGGGCAACAGCACGTCGCGACGCTGCCGACGGGCAAAGATCCAGCCGACGGTGTTGAGCGAGAAGATCGCCACGTCGCCGATGGCCGCCACGCGGCCCATGGAGAACTCGCCGAGGTTCGCGATCTGGTTGGCGAACCAGGAGCCCACGCCGCCGGAAGGCGGCCGGGCCTGCACGTCGGTGGTGTCGGGAGTGGTGGCCATGATCCGATTCCAGGGCGGGGTGTCACGCGGGCGCACGACGATCCCTGCCGGTTGTATCGGTTGCGCGGGCCGGGCAACTTGAGCTGAGATTGCCGAAAATACCGTTCGGTCCCAAGCCCGTCCCATCCAAGCCCGGTCCCATCCAAGCCCGAAGCGCAAGCGAGGGACTGCGGGGTGCGGCCCCGAGTGGCGATGCACCGCCTGGGACGGCAGAAGTCTCGTCGCTACGGCTTTTTCTCCTTCCACGACCTGCGGCAGCACATTCCCCAGAAGGTCGAAAAATCCTCATGCTCCTCGAGCTTCCGCCGATCCCAGGCTCCCCCGGTTGAGCCTTCCCGCTCCCATCCAAGCCCGTCCCATCCAAGCCCGAAGCGCAAGCGGGGGAATACGGGCTCTCGCAGAT
>JBILWX010000156.1:0-7200 GCA_044369655.1 Pirellulales bacterium | reverse complement strand
AACTCGTGGGTCTGCAGGCCTGGATGCCGGGGGTTCTCCGCCAGGAGCGAGACGCACTTGTGGACTTGTTTGAAGAGGCCCTCGTCCCGACTCGCCTTGCGACGGCCTTTGCCCGGCCGCCTCTCGATGGCAGCCTCGGCTTTGTCTTTGAGGCGGGCGTATTCGGAGACCGCCTCGTCGGTCCAGCGGAGCGTGAACACGACGGCTAATCCTGCAACCGTTTAGCCAGCGCGGCGTCGGAGGCAAGATCGGGGGCGATCGAGAGTCGACCTTCCTTTGCGTCGGCCAGCCCGCGGCGAACGGCGGCGCTGGCAGCACGGTTGTCGTGCAGCCACATCTCACGCTCGGGCACGACCCGGGCGAGCGAGATACGCACCTCGGTTTCGTCGATCTCCTCGACGATGACCGTCCGGTTCGCGAACCGCTCGCCAAGCGTCAGCCGGCCCTTGCTGTCGGTGGTTTTCGTAGTCATACCCAAATGATACGCCAAAGTGGGAGAGTGGGCAAAGCCCACCATGTCTATCGGCATTTTTGGCCGCTCAGAGCTGTTTTTTGTGGGCAACGGGCTGAGTTTTCATCGGGACGAAGCGGTCTGCCGGCCACTTGTCAGATGGCGCAGGGGCCGCTATCGTCTGCCGAAGTTTCTTCGAGAACAATCGTTTGCGACGCCTGGTGTTGCCATGATGATCATCGATTCGTTCCCCGTGGCGGTCGCGATGTGCATCGTGACGATGCTGTGCTGGGGGTCGTGGGCCAACACGCAGAAACTCGCCGGCCGGGCCTGGCCGTTCCAGCTCTATTACTGGGACTATTCGCTTGGCGTGCTCCTGCTTGCGCTGCTGTCGGCTTTCACGTTTGGCAGCCTCGGCGCGGCGGGCCGGCCGTTCCTCGCCGATCTCGCCCAGGCCGACCGCTCGGCGGTCTGGTCGGCGCTGCTCGGCGGCACGATCTTCAATCTCTCCAACATTCTGCTCGTCGCCGCGATCGGGATCGCGGGGATGGCGGTGGCATTTCCGGTCGGCGTCGGCCTCGCGCTCGTGATCGGGGTGGTGACGTCGTATCTCGCCAAGCCGGTCGGCAATCCGCTCTTCATCGGCGTGGGCGTGCTGGCCATCATGCTGGCGATCATTCTCGACGCGATCGCCTACAGACAGGCGGCGACCTCGTCAGCCGCGACGTCGCGGCTCGGCGTAGTCCTTTCGGTGGCAGCGGGTGTCTTGATGGGCTTTTTCTACCGGTTCGTCGTGGCGGCGATGGCGACCAACTTCGCCGCTCCAGAGCCGGGCAAGCTCGGTCCCTATGCCGCGATCGTCGTCTTCTCCGCAGGGCTGTTTCTGTCGAGCTTCCTCTGGAATACGCTGGCGATGGTGCGGCCCTTCCACGGGGAGCCGGTGGCTGCCCGCGCGTATTTCGCAGGCAGCCCGTGGGTGCATTTCGTCGGCATCCTCGGGGGCGTCATCTGGAACATCGGCATGAGCCTGAGCATCCTCGCCTCCGACAAGGCTGGCCCGGCCGTTTCCTACGGTCTCGGCCAAGGGGCGACGATGGTGGCGGCCCTGTGGGGCGTGTTCGTCTGGCGAGAGTTCGCGTCGGCACCCGCGGGCACTGGCCGGCTGCTCGCGGTGATGTTCGTGCTCTACGGTGCGGGGCTCGCCCTGCTGATCGCCGCACGCTAGGGGGCTTTGCGCAACGTCATGCCATCCTCTTCCGCCAGCATCGTCGTGATCGGCAGTGCCAACACCGACCTTGTCGTACGCGTTACCAGCCTGCCGCGGCCGGGCGAGACCGTGATCGGCGGCACGTTCGCGAGCGTCGGCGGCGGCAAGGGGGCCAACCAGGCTGTGGCCGCGGCCCGCGCCGGCGGCCGCACCACCTTCATCGCGAAGCTCGGCGCCGACGCGATGGGCGACGCGGCGGTGGCCGCCTTCGCGGCCGACGGGATCGACACGACCTTCATCACCCGCGATCCGGCCACGCCCTCGGGAGTGGCGTTCATCCTCGTCGACGACCGTGGCGAGAACAGCATCGCCGTGGCGGCGGGCGCCAACGACCGACTGACGCCGGCCGACATCGACCGGGCCGGCGACGCGATCCGGGCCGCCGACATCCTGCTCGTGCAGCTCGAGATTCCGCTGGAGACCGTGCGCCACGCCGTCGCCATGGCCCATGCCGCGGGCGTGCGGGTGATCCTCAATCCGGCTCCCGCCCGGCCGCTCGACGCCGGGCTCTTGGCCCAGGTGGCCATTCTCACGCCCAACGAGACCGAGGCCGAACTGCTCACGGGGCTGGCGGTGGCCGACGAACGTTCCGCCGCCGTCGCCGCCGGCCGGCTGCTCGCGGCGGGGCCGCGGTCGGCCGTGATCACGCTCGGTCGTCAGGGGGCGCTCGTGGCCGAAGCCGCCACGACGGCCCACGTGGTCGGGTACGAGGTCACGCCGGTCGACACCGTTGCCGCGGGCGATGTCTTCAACGGCTGTCTGGCGGTGGCGATCGCCGAAGGCAAAAGCCTCGTCGAGGCGGCACGATTCGCCAATGCCGCGGCGGCGATCGCGGTGACCCGCCATGGTGCACAGGCCTCGGCCCCCCGACGCGACGAAATCTTTGCGCTTCAATCCACTCGGGAACCAACTGACTCACCATGACGACTCAATCGCGTGTCCGGCTCGGTATCCTCGCTATTGCCCTCACCTTCGTGACGTGTGCCCCGGGCCCGTCAACGCGGGCCGAATCCCCCGCGCCGGTGCCCGTGATCTTCGATACCGACATCGGCGGCGACTGTGACGACGTGGCGGCGCTGGCGATGCTCCACGCGCTCGAGTCGCGCGGCCGCTGCCGGCTGCTGGCCGTGACGGTGAGCAGCGACGATCCGCAGGCGGCGCCGTTCGTCGACTGCGTGAACACCTTCTACGGCCGGCCCGACATTCCGATCGGCGCCGCCGGGCAGCGGGGCATCAAGCGGATCATGTACTATCTGCATCTGGCTTCCGTGCAGGACGGCAAAGCCGCCCGCTACCCGCACGACCTGCTCGATGGCAACGAAGCCCCCGATGCGGTCGCGCTCTTGCGCAAGGTGCTCGCTGCGGCCGAGGATCGTTCCGTGGTGATGATCCAGGTGGGGTTCTCGACGAACCTCGCCCGGCTCCTCGACAGCCCGGCCGACGCGGCCAGTCCGCTGTCAGGCCTGGAGCTGGTCGCGAAGAAGGTGCGGCTGCTCGAACTCATGGCCGGCGCGTTCGCGCCGATCGACGGCAACGCCGCCTACGGTGAATACAACGTGATCGCCGACCGGGCGTCGGCCGCGGCGATCGCCGCCCGCTGGCCGACGGAGGTGGTCTGGAGCGGGTTTGAAATCGGCATCGCGGTGCCCTATCCGAGCCGGAGCATCGTCGAGGATTTTCATGACGTGCCCCATCATCCCGTCGCCGAGGCCTATCGCATCGTTTCCCCGCCGCCGCAGGACCGGCCGAGCTGGGATCTCACGAGCGTGCTCGACGCCGTTCTCGGCGACCGGGGCTACTTCGACCGTTCGCCGCCCGGCAGGGTGACCGTGACGGACAAGGGGGCCACGCTCTTCACCCCCGATGCCACGGGGAAGCACCGCTATCTCATCCTCCGCGATGCCACGGCCCGGGCCCGCGTGATCGAGGCATTGGTACAGCTTGCCAGCCAGCCTCGCTGCCGGTGATGCAACGAGCGCCGCAGACGCAACCGCGAGCGGGCGGTTCAACGACGGCCATGTCCCTATCACATCCCGTAGCGCAAGCAAGGGGATAGGGGCTTTGGTGAACGACCTGTCGGACACACTTAGGACGCGGCTTCGTTCCCTCCAAACCGTGTCATAGCACGCTGGTCGGCCGTGCCGCCGGCCGCGTATGCTGCGCAGGGTCGGCGGCGATACGCAGGCGCCGCGAATGAACCCGTGCCAGAAGAACGAGATAGACGCTCCATGCCGACCCCCACCGTGACCCCAGGCTGCCAGTTTGCCAGTGACAACACGGCCCCTATGAGCCCGGGGGCCTGGGAGGCGCTCTCCCGTGCCAACCAGGAGTATCAGTCGAGCTACGGCGACGACCGGTGGACGGCCCGGGCCTGCGAACTGATCCGCGACATCTTCGAGTGTCAGGCGGAGGTGTTTTTCGTGTTCAACGGCACGGCGGCCAACTCACTGGCCCTCGCCGCCATGTGCCAGTCGTACCACGCGATCCTCTGCCACGATATGGCGCACGTCGAGACCGACGAGTGCGGGGCCCCGGAGATTTTCTCCAACGGCACGAAGCTGCTTACCCTTGCCGGCGACGCCGGCAAGCTCACTCCCGCCGGGATCACGCATGCCGTCGAGCGGCGTCGTGACATCCACTACCCCAAGCCCCGGGTCGTGAGCATCACGCAGGCGACGGAACTCTCGACCGTCTATTCCATCGACGAGATCGCCGCGGTCAGCGACACCTGCCGCCGGCACGGCCTGCGGCTCCACATGGACGGAGCCCGGTTCGCCAATGCCGTGGCCGCGCTCGACGTGCCGCCGCGGAGAATCACCTGGGAGGCGGGCGTGGACGTGCTCTGCCTCGGCGGCACGAAGAACGGCATGGGCGTGGGCGACGCCGTGGTGTTTTTCAACACGAGCCTCGCCGACGAGTTTGCCTACCGCTGCAAGCAGGCCGGGCAGTTGGCCTCGAAGATGCGGTATCTCACCGCTCCCTGGGTCGGGCTGCTCGAAGACGGCTCGTGGCTCGCCAATGCCCGCCGTGCCAACGCCGTCGCAGCCCGCTTGCAGCAGGGCTTCCGGGCGATCCCGGGGATCGAGTTGGTCGGCCGCCGGCAGGCCAACGCCGTCTTCGTGCAACTGCCCGACACGCTCGCCGACACGCTGCGGACGAAGGGCTGGAAGTTTTACAACTTCATCGGTGCGAATGCCTGCCGCTTCATGTGCTCGTGGGCAGTGACCGATGCCGACGTCGATGCCCTCCTCGCCGACGTCCGGCAGGCAGCGGGCGTTTCTCTTCTATAGACAACTTCCGCCACCCGGCAGGCGGCGACGGAGGAAGTTCATCCGCTGTTCGATCGGCATCGCCAGACGACGGGCGATGAGTTCGTCGAGTTGCCGATCGCTTTCGTTCGCCAGGGTCGCCAGAGCCTCGCGACGTGCTGATGCGGAACCGCCGTCGGCACATTTCTTCGGGGGGCGCCGGCCCGCCTGTTTGGAATTCGCGGCTCGCCGCTTTTCGGCCATGGGATGTTCCAAGAAGTCGATGCCAGACGCAGGCTACCGAGCCCGCTCACGAACGGCTCGGAGTGTTTTTTCGAGGATTGGAATGACGGCACGATCGCGGTCGCGGCCTGCCGCCTTCTTGCTCTTGATGATATCGTCGAGCGCGGCCACGAGCACGGTGAGTCCGCCCACGGTGCGGCTCTCGGCCCGGCTCTTCAGGCCCTCGAATGACCGCACCCCATGGATGATGGGCATGAAGTCGGCCTGCAGGCCGGTGTCGTCGTCGACCATGCGATAGAGCTTCGACACCGGGTAATAGGGCCGCAACACGACGGCGTCCAACGCCTTGGCTGCCGCCTTCAGCTTCTTGAGATTGCCGGGCGTATCGCGAAACATGAAATCGAAGTCGAGCGTGGTGACCGGTGCCCCATGCAGTGCCGCGGCTGCATTGCCGATGAGGACGGTCTCCAGCCCGGCGTCAGCGAGCGCCGCAAGCAGGCTCGAAAGCAGGGGCATGGCGTTCACGGGCGCGGATTCCTCGTATGGAACCAGTCTAACTATTCCTTGAGCATGCCATGCGTGGCCTTCTGACCCAAGACCGATCGGTGGAGAAGCCGCGAGGCGGCCCCGTTGCCATCGGACAGCCACGACCGTCTGGCCCTTCCGTGACGGCTCAAGCCGACGGCGGACGACGCTTCCACCAGGCTGCGGCGAGCCCGCCGATGATGTTTTGCATGACGCCGCTGAAGACGCCGGCGGCGGCGGCCAGCGGCATCGCGGCGAAGTGTGCACGGGCGAGCGACGCCGCCATGCCGCCATTCTGCATCCCCACCTCGATGCTCACCGTGCGGGCGACCGATTCCGGATAGCGGAGCACCTTCGCCACCGCGTAGCCGATTCCAAACCCGAGCACATGCAGCGTGAAGGCGGCGATCGCGAGCCGGCCGAAATGCGCCGCGATCGCATCGGCGCTCGCGGCTACTATGCCGGCGCTCACGAGCGTGAAGGCCACGACGGCGAAGGTCGGCCCGCAGGCGCCGATGGCGTCGGCCATCCGCGGCACTTTCCAGCGGATGAGCACGCCGAGCACCACGGGAGCGACGGTGAGTTGCAGGGCCGACAGACAGAGGGCCCAGGCATCGACGGGCACGTACTTTCCAGCCAGCAGGCTCGTCCACATCGGCGTAAAGAAGAAGGCCAGCGACGTGGACGCGAGTGTGAGCACCACGGAGAGGGCCACGTTCGCCTTCGCGAGGTAGGTGATCATGTTCGAGGCCATGCCGCCCGGACAGCTCGCCACCAGGATGATGCCCACGGCCAGCCCCGGGTCGAGATCGAGCAGCGTGGCCACCAGCCAGCCGCAGAGCGGCATGATCGTGTATTGCGCCACGAACCCGAGCGCTACGCTCCCCGGCATGCGGCCGACCGCCTTGAAGTCGTCGAGGCTCAGCGTCAGCCCCATGCCGAGCATGGAGGCCGCCAGCGACCAGAAGATCCACGGCGTGTCGAACCACAGCATCGTCTGCGGCTTGTAGAACGCGAGCACCGCGAGGCTGACGAGCCACACCGGATAGAGATTGTTGAACCAGTTCAGGAAGCGGATCATGAGTGCCTCATGGATGCCTCAGGGGGGCCGTGTTCTCAGCCGCCCGAGCCGCGGCTCACGAGCTGGCGGAGCTTCACCGCCCCGCTCACCGCCGTGCCGGCCGCGGCGTCTTCCTCGCGGAAGGTGGCCATGAGGATCGTGCGGTCGCCGGTACGACTATAGTCGTAGATGATCCGGATCAGCCCGTCGGGGCGTTCTTGACCGTCGGGGTAGGAGACACCCGCCCGCTCGTCGAGCAACAGGCCGCCGCCCCAGGTGTGGCCGTCATCCTTCGAGATGAACGCCGTGAGCTGGGAGCGGTCGGTCTTCTTGTCGAGGGGGCCGTGCTTCACGAGCAGCAGGTTGCCCGACGAAAGCCGGCGCACGAAGAACCGCGCCGAGGGGT
>JBILWX010000154.1:0-7214 GCA_044369655.1 Pirellulales bacterium | reverse complement strand
CCGTGCCAGCCCGACTTCATGTCGACGTCGGGATTCTGGATGAGCACGAGCGTGTCGGTGCCGGGCACGCGGGTGAGCACGGGCGGCGCGACCGGGTTTGGCACGGCCGTCTTCACCGGGGCCGACCAGGTCGTGCCGTTGTCAGCGGAGCGGCTCTCCCAGAGCCAGCCGGTGGTCGTGCGGCCGAGCATGAGCAACTTGCCGGGGGCATGCTCCACGAGCGACGGCTCCCAGAAGCCCCACTCAGGACCCTTGTGCGGGTTGTCGGCCACGTGCAAGACGCCGGTGGCGGGCGACCGCTTCCAGGTCTTGCCGTCGTCGTCGGAAGAGACCGTGTAGCTGCCGAGCGGGCCGCCCTGCTTTTTGGCATCGGGCTTGAGATTGCAGTGCAGAATCGCGATCAGCCGGCCGCTTTCGAGGACGTAGAGTTTGTCCCACGGGCCGGTCGTGTAGGCATACTCCTTGTCGCTGATGACGATCGGATCCGACCACGTCTTCCCCTCGTCGCTCGACCGACGAAACACCTTGATCGCATCCTGGCCGTGGGCGAGGGAGGTGTGCGTGAGGCCGAGGTCGCCGCTCGGCAGCCGGGCGAGCGCACACTGGAAGAGCGACCGCTTGGGGTCGCTAAAAACGGTCTCCGGCTGCGACCAGGTCTTCCCGCCGTCGCGGGAGCGGATCTGGCGGATCTCGCCGCGGTCCCAGTCGCCCGGCTTCGAGTGGGCCCCGTAGAGCAGCAGCAGGGAGCCGTCTTTGAGCGGGATGAAGGCGGCCTCGCCGTTCCGCTTCGCCTCCGCCGTCGCCGGCACGATCTCATGGCTGAGCACTGCCGCGGTCGCGGGGGCTGCCGCTGCATCCGCACCCGACGCCGCCGTCGGCATGGCCACGAGCAGGAACAAGAGTGTCGCGAAGAGCCGGTGCATCGATCGTTCTCCGGAGACGGGCGGGCCGCACGCACCTGATATGCCAACGGCATCGTAGCGGCAGGCCGCCGGCGGTGCCAAGTCGCGGAATTCCCGTCAGGGCCGAATGGCGACCCCGAGAGCCTCGCCGAGGCGAATCCAATCCCGGTGGCCGGACTCGACGACCCACCGCAGCACACCCATGTCGAGCCGATCGTACTGGTGGATGGCCACGTTGCGGAACCCAACCATCCCGTGAAGCGATGCCGCCAGCGACGTGTCGATGAGCCCTGCCTCACGCAAGAGTGAAAACGCGTCGGACGTGCTCTGAGGAACGCCGAGGTGTCGCTCCGCGACGACGTGCATCGCCATGTCGATCGCGGCCTGGCAGGCCCGTTCGACATTGAGGGTGAGGGCATCGACATGCGTGAAGTCATCGAGCCCTGGACAGGAAGCCGCCTCCTCGGCGATCCGCCGCACGCACCGTTCGATGATCGCGGCCTTGTTGAGCAGGATGTCGTCAGGCGGCATAGGCGCGAAGCACCTCCCGCCGCGATTCCTGAAGCGACGCGTACATGGACAGGGCGTACATCGCGAACCGGGCCGTGACGGCGTGATCCCGCTCGAAGATGAGCCGACCCCGGGCCACCGCCTCCTTCGCATACACGAGGTTGGCCGTGGACAAGAAGCCCAGATCGACCTCCCGTCCGACAATCGCCGCGAGCTCCGCAGCCAATGCCAGACGGTCGAGAAGCGGGATTGTCTGGCCCTGGCACGGCAGTATGGCAATGTCAACGTCGCTGTCCGGCCGCAAACGGCCTGCTGCCGCAGAACCGAGAAGGTAGGCGGCAGCCACATCGGGCCGACCGCGCAGGTGCATGGCCACGGCGGTCAACACGTCTTCGGCGATCGATGGCGGAATCATTGCAGAGCGGCTGGCCGCCGTCCCTTGGTCAACACGAGCGATTCAGGATACCACGGCCGACGGCACTCCGGTGTCCCCGGAGGCTTTTTGACGCCGGTGGCGGAACGTCTCACTCGTCGTTGCCGACGGTCACCTTGTCTGCGTCCGCTTCGGCGACAGCAGGATCACGGCCCGCTTGCCGTCGGTGTAGTAGGGATCGCCGGTGAGATTGCGGTGGGGCGCGTCACGGGGACAGGCCGGCACGCCGCCCACGTAACCCGCCGCCTCCACCCGCCCCGCCTGCGTCAGGTCCTCGATCACATAGTCCCGCGACTCGTCGACGTTCGGATCGATCCGGTGCGTGGTGAGGTTCCAGGCCTTCGTGGTGAACCGCACGCCGATGTCGCGGCTCACCTGCCCCACCCAGACCGGCTTCCCCTCGAAGGCGAGCGGCGTGATCCAGAGCCGCAGGTGGAGCCGCTCGTTGATCGAATGCCGCGTCCGCTGGAGGGCGATGTCCTGGTCGCGACCGAAGAGGTGCAGCGGGCTGACCGGCGAATAGCGGTAGTTCGCCCCCCAGAGAAAAGCCCGCACGGTCTTCCAGCAGGTGGTCAGCGTGATCGATTCGCTCTCGTCCCACCGGGCCGCGAATCCGCTCAACAGCGCCTCGAAGTCGCCGATGAGGACGAGGTTGACGGGATCACCGCGTCTCGACTGCGTGGCGTTCATCGTGGCCGGCGGCAGAGCCTCGAGCCGCGACACGAGCGTGTCGAGCGTGCACGGCTCCACCGAGCCGGCCGGCCGGATGCTGGCGAAATCCCGGTCGAGGTAATCGGCGGCGATGCCCGGCACCGGCACCGTGAAGAAGAAATCGGTGGCGGCGCCGGTCCCGGCCACCGCGGCCTCGGCGGTGGCGGCACCGGCCACGGCGGCGATGGTCTGCCGGATCGTGCCCAGCGTGGTGAGCCGCACGTGCACCGCCTTCGTGCCCAGGTCGAGCGTGGTGAAGACGAAGCCCTCGGCCGCCTCGCCCGCCGCGATCGGCCCCAGCCGAAATCCGTGGCCGCGAAAGAAATCGTCCATGCGGGCGTTGTTCAGCCAGGCCGTGACCAACTTGAGCGGCACGATCGCGAGCAGCGGCAGGAACAGCCAGCCCATCGCCCCGAAGGCCGACAGCCGGCGGACGATCGAGAAATGGTTCACCCCGGCCGCCTCCAGCGGCGTGAAGTAGTTGGGATCGATGCTCACCATCTGCAGCCGCAGGCTCTCCGGCGAGCGATTCTCGATCCGGAGGAACACCGGCTGGATGCCCCGCCGCGCGACGTCCACGCCGAATACCGTGCGGGCCTCCCGGCTCGTCAACACGGCCACGGTCACCGCGGCCCGCGGCTGCTCCTGCGTCTGCGCCCGCTCCATGAAGCCGTCGTGATGCGGCGCCGGATCGTAGGGAGTGGTCACGAGCCGCCAGAGCCGGGCCGGCAACGCACGCAGGACGGAAAACGGGTTCATGATGGTTGCAGCAGGGAGAACGGCGGGTTTGCTTCGCGGCTCGAACCGTCCTCGGCCGCCCTTACGCGCTGCCGACGTCCGCCAGTACCCGCTTGGCCATGCCGCTGACATGCGACCGCATCAGCCTCATCGCCTTCACGGGGTCGTGCTTCTTGATCGCGTCGTAGATCTCCCGGTGCTGTTTCGCCGTGGGGGGCACCCGCTTGGCGAGCACGTCCGGCTCGGTCTTGAGATGGTTCCACGACACGACGAGCGAGATGATCTGGGCGTTTTCGAAGAAGCGGCGGGCCACCCGGTTCTGTGCCGCGGCCAGGATCACCGCATGGAATTCGATGTCGAGCATCGAGAGCCGGCGGCGGTTTTTCGCCGCTGCGAGCCACTGCACGAGCGCCCGCTGCCGGGCGATCGCCGCGAGTTCTTCGCAGACGGCGCGGAGCTGTTCGAGCTGGGCCGGGCTGGCCAGGCGTGCCGCCCGCTCCGCCGCATAGGGCTCGATCAACTCCCGCATGTCGTAGAGTTCCTCGAGTTCTTTCGGCCTCACCTCACGGAGGTAGACGCCCGACTGCGGCCGGTGCTCGATGATCCCTTCCGCCTCGAGTTGCAGGAGCGCCTCCCGGACCGGGCTGCGGGACAGCCCCAGGTCTTTGGCCAGCGACCGGTGCGAGAGCCGCTGGCCAGGATGGACCTCGCCGCCCAGCAGCAGCTTTCGAACCTCTTTATAGGCGGTGGACTTGTTTTCGATCACGCGGGCAGGAACCACGCTCACTCTCCAAACTTCGGTCGGCACGACACGGATCTACTCTACCGCGGACCACCGCCAATGCCATGGCCCGGTGGCCGGGGCCCCGGCAATCAACCCCGCGCCGCCGGGCCAGTCGACGGCCGCACGGCCGGCCGTTGACGGCCTGAGTCACCCGTGGCTAGCCTGCCTCTGTTCGGACAGTTTGGCAGCGAGGGTCGCGATGATGATCGGCCGCAGACGGTTGCTCGCGCGTGTGGTGGCAGCTTCGACGGCGGCCTGCGTCTCCCCGGCGTTTCGGGTGAGGCAGCTGCGGGCCGATGGCCCGGCCACGCGGCCCCCTGTGATCGACACCCACACCCACTTTTACGATCCGACGCGGCCGGAAGGCGTGCCCTGGCCCGGCAAGGGAGATGCGGTGCTCTACCGCCCCATGCTGCCGGCCGCATGGGAAAAGATCGTGCAGCCGCTGGGCGTGACCGGCACGGTGGTGGTGGAGGCGAGCCCGCTGGTGGAAGACAACCAGTGGCTGCTCGATCTCGCCGCTCGGCATATCCGCGAGCGGCTGCCCGGGATGCTCGGCATCGTGGGTGTGGTGGGCAGCCTGCCGCTGGGCGATCCGGCCTGCGCCGGCTGGATCGACCGGTTCGCGAAACAGCCGCTCTATCGCGGCATCCGCGTCAACGGCGACAAACTGCTCGCGGGCCTCGCCGACAAGGCCTACGCGGCCGACATCGGCCGGCTCGCCGACCGCGATCTGTCGATCGACGTCAACGGCGGGAAGGTGTTCGACGCAGCCGCCGCGGCGGCTGCACGATTCCAGCAGCTGCGGATCGTCGTCAACCACATGGGCAACACGCCGGTCTCCGCCAAGGGTCCGTTGCCCGAGTGGCGCGACGCGATCGCGTTGGCCGCCCGGCATGCCAACGTGTTCATGAAGGTGTCAGCGCTGGCGGAAAGCGTCGCCCACACGATGCAGCTCCCCAAAGCCCCTCGTGATCCGGCGTTGTACGAGCCCTGGCTCGACGCCGCATGGGCCGTCTTCGGCCAGCAGCGGCTCATGTATGGCAGCAACTGGCCGGTGTCGGACAAAGCCGCGTCGTATGCCGAGGTGCTCGGCATCGTGCAGCCGTATGTCGCCCGCAAGGGACCGGAGGCAGAGCGATGGTTCTACGCCGAGGCCTCACGGGCCGCCTACCGTTGGGTCGAGCCCCGGACCTGAGCCCGTGAACCCGGCCGCCCACGCGAGTCATGCGATGCGGTGCTTTTCCAGCACGCTGTCGGTGAGCTTGCCCCCCACGCCCGGCACTTCGGGAAGCGTGTAGTGGCCGTCCACCACGCGGATCGGGTTTTCCCAGATGTCGAAGAGCGACTCGTAGCAGCACTCCACCATCGGCGTGTTCTCCGTCGCCGCCGCGAGCTGGGCGTGCACGTTGTGCTGCACGTTCGTGTGCGGGATCACGGAGAGGCCGTAGGCCCGGCCGAGCGCCGCCACGTCGAGCCATTCCTCGATGCCCGAGAGTTTCGTGACGTCGGCCTGCACGATGTCGACCGCCTTCTGGTCGATGTAGTCGCGAAAGTCGTGGAGCGTGTAGATCGTCTCGCCGACGGCGATCGGCAGATCGAGCGCCTTGGCCAGCTCGGCGTGGGACCGCACGTCGAAGGGATGCATCGGCTCCTCGAGCCAGGCGATGTCGAACTGCTCGAGCCGGCGGCCCCAGACGATCGCCGTCTTCAGGTCCCAGACGGTGTTCACGTCGACCATGAGCTTGACGCGATCGCCGATCGCCTTCCGCACCGCCTTCACCCGCTCGAAATCCTCCCGCGGATCGGGCCGGCCGAGCTTCATCTTCACCGCGTCGAAGCCGCGGTCGATGATCCGGTGCATGTCGGCGATCAGTTCCTCGGTGCTCCAGGTGAGCCAGCCGCCGTCGGTGTTGTAGGCCTTCACCTTCGACCTGCAGGGCCCGAGATGCCGCCAGAGCGGCTGCTCCTCGAGCTTGAGCTGGATGTCCCACAGCGCGAGATTCATCGCCGCCAGACCGACGCGGGCCACCCCCACCCTGCCGATGAAATGGGTCGTCGAGTGCATCGCCTTCATGAGGGCATGCCGCTCGAGCGCCGGCTTGCCGACGACGGCCGGTGCGTAGCACTCGTCGATCATCACCTTGGCGGCCTTGAGCCCCTTGGAATAGTTCCAGTTGAAGCCATAGCCCGTAACGCCGGCGTCGGTGTCGATCCGCACCTGCACGAACTCGACGGAATCGACGCTCGACTGCGAGTCGGTGATCGTCCGCTGGCCGAGCGGCACGTCGACGAGCACGGTCTCGACCCGGATGATCGTCGGGGAGCCGCTCGGGACGGATGTCCGGGCGTGTTCATGGACCGACTTCTCGGCTGGCTGCAGCATCGCCATCCCTTTCCATCCGCATGTTCGAGAGCCGCCGAGGCCCCGGATTCGTGCCGTGCAAACACCTGCCGCGGAGCATACTGTACTGACAGTTTTCGGGCAATCGCCATGCCTCGTTGCGCCCTTCCTATGGATACGCCTCGACGAGCAGCCGGCGCAGCCGGGGGCATCCCTCGCGACGCGCGGCCAATCATCCACCTGTCGGCGCGAAAAACGGTTCGATGTATGATTACGCCTGAACGCACTCACTGACGAATTCGCACCGTTCTTGCACCGAGGAGATGCCATGCCCGCCAGTCGCACCACCGTGCCGTCTTCGCCGATCTACCGCGGCCCCCTGCCTCACGTGCACACGGTCGAGCGCATCCCGGTCACCGTCTACGACCAGCCGGGCGACGCCAGCCGCGCCGTGGCCCGCGAGATCGCCGATCTCGTGCAATCCCGTGCAGCGGCCGGCCAGAAGACGGTGCTCGGCCTCGCGACCGGAAGCACGCCGGTCGCCGTCTACGACGAACTGATCCGGCTGCACCGCGAGGAGGGCGTGTCGTTCAAGACGGTCGTCACGTTCAATCTCGACGAATACTGGCCGATGCAGCCCGACGCGCTCCAGAGCTACCACCGCTTCATGCGGGAGCACCTCTTCGATCACCTCGACATTCCGGCCGACGCGGTCCATATTCCCGACGGCACGCTGCCCCGTGACAAGGTCGCCGAGGCCTGTGCCCGCTACGAGGAAATGATTCGCGACGC
>JBILWX010000153.1:0-7313 GCA_044369655.1 Pirellulales bacterium | reverse complement strand
CTTCACAAGTTCCCCTTCATAAGGAGACCAGAGATTATGTCGATGTACATCGGTGAGGCGCTCGCAGGCGACGGCAACGAAATCGCCCATATCGATCTTCTGATCGGTAGCAAGGACGGGCCTGTGGGCGTGGCATTCGCCAATGCGTTGGCCCGCCAGAGCGAGGGACACTCGAACCTCCTCGCCGTCCTCACGCCGAACCTGGCCGTGAAGCCCGCCACCGTCATGATCACGAAGGTCACGATCAAGGGCGCCAAGCAGGCCGTGCAGATGTTTGGACCGGCGCAGGCCGCCGTCGCCAAGGCCGTGGCCGACAGTGTCGCCAGCGGCGTGATCCCGAAGGCTGAAGCCGAGCACCTCGTCATCGTGTGCGGCGTGTTCATCCACTGGCTCGCCGAAGACGACAAGAAGATCTACGAATACAACTACAAGGCCACGGTCGATGCCATCGCCAACGCGATGCACGGCAAGCCCACCGTCGATGAGATGGTCGCGGGCAAGGACAAGGCCGCCCATCCGTTCCGCGGATTCTAAATCGAAGGCCGGCGGGGCCTCCATGGCCCCCGCCGGCTGTGCAGGCGGAGGGCAAGCCAACGTTGCCCTCGCCTGCCGACGGCCGCCCGTTCCGGTGGCCGCCGACCATGAAGACAGAACGATCGCGACGCCCGCCCCTGTGGCGGGCGTTCGTGTTGGAGGCGTGACGATGGCCAGAAAGATCCTGATCCAATTCGATTGCGATCCCCAGCCGAGCACCTTCGACGCCGTAGTGGCGGTCGATGCCGGCGCCGAGGTGCTGCTTCGGCACGGGAGCGTGACGCCCGACGCCGCCGTGCCGCTCGTCCACGGTGCCATGTTCACTCGCGGCGGCGCCGATCTGGCGGCGACGGCCATCTTCGTGGGCGGGTCGGATGTGGCCGCCGCCGAGGCGGTGTACGCCAGGGTGCAGCAGACGTTCTTCGGACCGGTACGCGTCAGCGTGCTGCTCGATCCCGCCGGCGCGAATACCACCGCCGGCGCCGCCGTGGTGGCGGCGGGACGTCATCTGCCGCTGGCTGACCCGGCGGCAGCGGGAGGGCTCCGTGCCGTCGTGCTCGGCGGCACCGGGCCCGTGGGGCAGCGGGTCGCACGGCTGCTCGCCCGCAAGGGCATGGCGGTGACGGTCGCCTCGCGTTCGCTGTCACGGGCGGCCCAGGTCTGTGAACGAATTGCCGCCGTGGTGCCGGGCGGGCGACTCGAGCCTGTCGAGGCCACGGGGGCCATCGCGAGTGGAACACCGCTGGCCACGGCCGTCGCTGCCGCGGATCTCATCGTGGCGGCCGGCGCTGCCGGCGTGACGCTGCTCGACCCTGCCGCCCGAACGCTGGCAGGCCAGGCGCAGGTGCTCATCGATCTTAACGCGGTGCCGCCCGCGGGCATCGCCGGGATCGCGGCCACCGACAAGGCCCGGCAGGATGGCGGGGTGCTCGTCTATGGGGCGTTGGGCGTCGGTGGCACGAAGATGAAGATTCACCGCGCCGCGATCCAGCGACTGTTCGAGTCGAACGACGTCTGTCTCGACGCCGAGGAGTTGCTGGCCATCGGTGAATCGCTGGAGATGCCGGCGCATCGCCAACGCTAGTGATGGGGCGCCCCCGTGACGGCAAAGCTCCGTCTCGTCCATCCAATCCAGCGTCCATCCACGCCCGCAGCGGGCAGGTCGATCTTCACCGTCCGCGGTGTTTGGTCCGCTTGGTGCCGAGAAGCAGCACGATCGCCATCAGGATGGACACTCCGCCCAACAGCATGATGACGTTCCGCCGCGCACGGCGGGCGGTCTTTTCCTCGGCCGTGAGACGGTGGAGCGTGACGACCCGGTCACCACTGCCAATCGTGCGAACCGGTTCATGGAACTCCATCTCGCGCGCAGGAGTCGTGGCGGTTTGTGGCTCGTCGGTTCCAGCCTCCGACTCCGGCTCAGGCTGGGGCTCCGGCTCCGGGAAGTGAGGTGGTGTGTACCCTGCCGACGAGGACCACTCCGTTGGTGGTTCGAGGTTCGGCGACTCACGCGGTGCCGTGCCCCGCGAGCGCCGCCGCGGCCGGGCCTCGGGCGGGGACGAACCGCTGGCGAAGGCCGCGGGGGCCTGCGGCGGCGACGCGTTCCAGCCGGGCACCGGCACGCGGAACCCGCTCCCGCAGAGCGGGCACTCGGCCGCCTGCCCCAGGAGCTCTTGGCTCACGGCGACCGCCCCGAAGCAGGCCGGACACGCGACCGCCTGCAGCGGTTCGGGATGAAACCCCGGAGGCGTGGACGATGGTGGAGGAACAATGCTCATGGGTAGAACGGTCACGGCACCTGCTGGCTCGCCCGCACCTTTCGCATCATCACCCGGTCGATGAGGCGTGGGAAGAGGCGGGCCGCACACGCGAAGCCCTTGGCCTGCCAGCCGGGCAGGACGACGCGCCGCCGCCACTCGACCGCTCTGACGATGATCCGGGCCGTCCGCGCGGCCGACATGGCCCTGCCACGCGACCAGGCCGGACGGCGGCCGGTGAGCAGCTGGTTCCAGAATTCCGACTCCGTGGGGCCGAGGCTGGCCAGCAGCACGCCGATCCCCTCCGCCGCCAGTTCCATCCGCAAGGTCCCGGCGAGCGACGTGAGCGCCGCCTTCGCGGCACAATACTCCGCGTGCCAGGGGAGCGGGTGATGGCCGAGGATCGAGCCCACGAGCACGATTGCCGGATCACGGCCGCGCCGCAGGGCCGGCAGCGACACGCGGACAAGTTCTGCAGGGGCGAAAAAATCGATGTCCATGATCCTGGCGAGCGTGTCGGTCGAGGCGTCGCTGAAACGGCCGATCGCCCCGCTTCCCGCCGCTGCGACCAGCAGATCGAGGCCGCCGAGCTGCGCCACCGCGGTGGCGATCAGGTGCCGGCGAAAATCGGGTGACGTGATGTCGCCGGCCTCGTGCAGCAGCAGGCCGCCCGTCAGGCCGGCGGCCTCGTCCGCCACCGCGGCCAACCGCTCCCCACGCCTGCCTGTCGCCAGCACCCTGCCGCCACGACGGGCCAGCTCGAGCGCGATCGCCCGCCCGACGCCCGAGGATGCCCCCGTGACCAGCACGCGGGCACCGGCCAGTTGCCGCCGCCAGTGAAGCCTTCGCGGCGGGGCGACCGTGTCGCTTCGCCGGGGCATCATCGTGTCTCACCCTCGGCGGCCGCGCCGTGTCCGGAGAGCCTACCGGCAGGTGACTCGTGCGGCAGCACGACCGCCTCGTCGGCGGGAATGCGGCCCAACAGCGCCGCGGGGATGCGGCAGTGGATCGTGACGCGGTCCTCCACGAAGTGTCGGGAGAGCACCTCGCCATGCGCGTTCAGCCAGGCGAGGAGCCGTCCGTTGCCAGGGTCGGTCTGAATGTCGACGTCGCGGAAGCCGCGGCTCAGGCTCGCGGTAGTCGCCCGTTCGAGATCCACGAGCCCTGCACCGGAGCGGGCCGACACGCAAATGGCATGGGGATAGCGGTTCAGCAGGCTGCTCCGCACCGCATGGTCCGCCACGGCGTCGATCTTGTTGAGCACGAGCAAGGTTGCCTTTTCATCCACCTCGAGTTCGGCGAGCACGCTGCGGACCGCCGCGATCTGCGTGTCGACCAGCGGGCTCGATGCATCGGCCACGTGGAGCAGCAGATCCGCCTGGCGTGTCTCCTCCAGCGTGGCCTTGAAGCTGGCGATGAGGCGGTGCGGCAGATCGCGGATGAAGCCCACCGTGTCGCTGAGGAGCACGGGTCCCCAGCCGGGCAGCTTCCAGCGGCGGGTGCGGGTGTCGAGCGTGGCGAAGAGCTTGTCCTCGGCGAGCACGTCGGCACCGGTAAGCCTGTTCAGCAGCGTGCTCTTGCCGGCGTTGGTGTAGCCGACGAGCGACACCGTGAGATGCTCATGCCGGGCGGCCACTTCGCGCTCACGGCGGCCATGGATCGTCGCCAGGTCTTCTTTGAGGTCGTGGATCCGTTTTTCGACGAGCCGCCGGTCCACCTCCAGCTGTTTCTCGCCGGGGCCGCGCATACCGATGCCCATCTTGAGCCGCGACAGGTGGGTCCACATCCGCTTGAGCCGCGGGAGGGAGTATTCGAGTTGGGCCAGTTCCACGGCCAGCCTGGCCTCGTAGGTGCGGGCGCGGGCGGCGAAGATGTCGAGGATCACCTCCGACCGGTCGAGCACCTTGGTCTTCAGTTCGCGTTCGAGGTTGCGGGTCTGCGCCGGGGAGAGGTCGTTGTCGAAGATCACGACGTCGGCGTCGTGATGCTCGACGAGCAGGGCGAGTTCGGCCACCTTGCCGCTGCCGAGATAGGTTGTCTGGTCGGGACGGTCACGCCGCTGGGTCAGTTCCGCGACCACCTGCGCTCCGGCGGTCTCCGCGAGGCCGCCGAGTTCATCCAGGGGATGCTCCGGATCGACGGGAGCATCGAGCAGCACTCCCACGAGCACCGCCCGTTCGCTCTGCACGCTGTTCGTCCGCCGCGATTGCGTCACTCGTCGTCTCCACTCGCCTCGTGGTCGCCCATCGTGTCGGCATCGTCGGCGCCGGCGGTGGCCGCCAGATGGCAGCAACTTTCCCAGCGGCGGGTGTCGAGCAGCCCGTCGGCAACCGCATGCTTCACGGCACAGTCGAGTTCGTGGGTATGGCTGCAGTCGGGAAACCGGCAGAGGTTGGCCAACGGCCGCAGGTCGCGAAAGGCCGCGGGCACTTCCGCGGGCACGATCTCCCAGAGCTGGAATTGACGAACGCCCGGGGTGTCGACGAACGAGCCGCCCGTTACTCCGCCGAGCGTGTGGGGAATGAGACGCGCCGTGGTCGTGGTGTGCCGCCCCTTTTCGTTCTCCCGGCTCACCTCCGCAACCCGCAGATCGAGGTTCGGATCGACCGCGTTGAGCAGCGACGACTTGCCCACGCCGCTCTGGCCGACGATCGCGGTCAACCGACCGGCCAGTTCCTGACGCAGCCTGGCGATGCCGACTCCCGTGACGGCGGAGCAGAGCACCGTCGGGTAGCCCATCCTGGCATAGACGCCCGCCAACGGCACGAGCCGCGACGCATCGACGAGGTCGATCTTGTTGATGCAGATGAGGGGGCGGATGCCGGCCGCTTCCGCGGCCACGAGCAGGCGGTCGATGAGCGCCGGCTTGAGCCCGGGCATGGCAGCGCTGCCGACGATCACGACCTGATCGACGTTGGCCACGATCACGTGGCGCCGCCCGCGGCTCGCGCGGGAAAGCGAGTTGCGCCGTTGTTCGATCGATTGGATCACGCCGCCGTTCGCCTCTTCTCGCACCCGCACCCAGTCGCCGGCAGCCACCGGATGCCGCTGTTCCGTGGAGAGCGTGCGGAGGAGGCGGCGGGTCGTGCAACGCACCAGCCGCCCGTCGGCGGCGCGGACGACGCTGTCGAGGCCGTGGACATGCATCACCTGGCCCCGCCATGTCGCTCCGGCGATCGGTGCGACGGCAAGGCCGTCTCCCCCCGACACGGGTTCGTCATGGATGATGACGGTTCGCTTACGGGTGAGGTCTCCCTTGCCGGAGATCCGTTCCGAGGAGGTCATGTCGGAGGCGTGGTCTGGATCGGCGGCCACGGCCCGCGTGAGATCGCCTTGGCGCCGCCGCGACGACCGGTTTTTGCGGAGATCGGCTCGGAACTTACGCGGCTTGGACATACCCGGAAGTGTAGCAGCCTGCCACGCCGCCGACGCTCGTGTCAGGGCCGCGGTCGGCTGGGCTTCGAAGGGCGGCGGTTTTCCAGTCCGGCCGATGCCAGCAGCGACCTGCTGAAGATGTCCCGCTGCGGCGCCGAGTAGATCGACTCGCCATCGTTTCCGAGCAGGTTCGGGTCGTAGCAGACCTCGTATTCATGCCGACCGATGGAGATTTTGTCGCCCGGGTCGAGCCGGCCCTCGCTGACCCGCGTGCCGTTGATCTTCGTGCCGTTGCTGCTGCCGAGATCCTTCACGAACCAGTGTCCGGAGGCGAGCGAAAACTCGCAGTGGCTGCCGGACACGTTCGGAAACCGCAGCACGATGTCGGAGCTTTCCCGCCGGCCGACGACGAGCGTCGACTTGAGGAGCGGGATCGGATCGCCACCCCCCACGGGCTGCAGTTCGCCGAACGACTTCGCCCCAGCCCCGGTCGTGTGGGGGTGGGGATGGTCGGCGGCGGCGGGGAGGTCTGAGCGGAGGTGCATCTGTCGTGCGTGAGCGTCAGTCATGGTGGAACGTCAAGGTGTGTGCCGAGCTCGAGAGGAGCGGCTGGGTGCGGAGAAATCGTCGCGCCACAACCGTAGTACGAACTTAGGCGCCAGGTCGTTCGATCGTCAAGAAACGGGGCCGGCTGGTGAATTTTCCGGTTGGAGCGGTTGTGCGGCGGCTTGCCAGCATAGAATGCGGATGGACTGGAGCGGACCGGATGATCGCCGGCCGGCTGGGCCGGGTGCCTGCGGGTTCCCGTGCCGCTGTCGGCGGGAGGAAAGTCCGGGCTCCGCAGGGTGCGATGGTGGGTAACGCCCACCGGCCGCGAGGCCAGGGAAAGTGCCACAGAAAACAGACCGCCCGCGGAGTTCGCTCCGCGGGTAAGGGTGAAACGGTGAGGTAAGAGCTCACCAGCAGGCCGGGTGACCGGTCTGGCTCGGTAAACCCCATCGGGAGCAAGGCCAAGCAGGAAGGAGTTCGGTGCTGCCGTCGCCACGGCGCGGCTGGCGCCGGCACGAAACGGCCCGTTTCGTCATTCCTTCCGGGTCGGCTGCTGGAGACGCCGGGCAACCGGCGTCCTAGAGAAATGGTCATCGCCCCGCGGGCCTTCAGCGGTTCGCGGGGAACAGAACCCGGCTTACAGGTCCGCTCCAGTCCTTTTTTGCCCTCCCGCAAGGGCCCGGATGTCATTCCTCCGGGGCCGTCCGTGCCGGTCCGCCGGCGGCCAGCTCCCGCCGGCCTGCGCCGTCGATGAGTTTCATGAGTTTGGAAATGCAGAGGGTGTTGATGCTGACCCTCATCTCCTCCGCCTCGGCTTTGAGGGTTTCGTGGAGGGTGCTGGGCATCCGGACGGTGATCACCCGCTGCGCGTCCCGCTCGGCAGGGCGTTCCCGCTCCCGGTCGCGAAGGTCATCGAGCATCTCGCGAATCCGGGCGTAGTGGGGGGTGCACTCGAACCGCACCAGCGCCTCAGGCGTGTTGAACGTCCGCCGGACGATGCCGTCCACCCCCAGCACCTCCCGGAAGAACACCACCCACTCGGGGCCGATGGCATGCAGGCGTTCGGCGACTCCCAAAACCGCGGCAGCGGCGTGGTCG
>JBILWX010000152.1:0-7336 GCA_044369655.1 Pirellulales bacterium | reverse complement strand
CGCGTAAAATATCGGCCGCCGATCCCGCCCCAGGCATCCACCTTGATCTGCCGGTGCGACACGACGATGCCGACGCGGTCGTCGTTCTCGAGCGTCGTCAGCCACGTCCCGTACTGCCGGGAAAAGTCGGTCAATCCGCGGAAAATCGACGGGATGCCGGGATAACCCGAGCGGGAGTCGGTCGGCAGCGAGCCCCAGTTCGGAATCGCCCCCGATGTGCCGATGCCATCCGCACCACGCATGATGGCCAGCCAGCTCGTCGGCAGGATCTGCTCGCCGGTGCCGCTGTCGTTCCAGACCTCCGGATGGATCCACGCCGGCTTGCCCGGCCGCTTGTAGAAGTCCGTCGCGTGCGCCGTCCAGTTCGGGCAGGAAATTTGCTCGGCCTGAAAATGCAGGTCCACCTCGTCGACGTTTGCGAACGACACCGGCGGATAGATCTCGGGCCGCCGGTAGGGACCGGCGTTCGCGGTGATTCGATCGGGCGCCGCGTCGGCCAAGGCCTTTTTGAAAATCTCCTGCGCCTCGGGCTGCCACTTGATCGACCGATCGCCGACCGTATCGAGGATCGGGTCCCACAGGCCGGTCTCCTGGGCCTTCTTCAGAGCCGCCGCGTAGGCCGCCTTCTGCTCCGGGCTCTCGAACTGCTTGCCCTCCACCGTCCACCAGTTCGCCACCCAATCCCACCCGGTGAACGCGGGCAACGCCGTAAGCGGTTCGGTGTAGCGTTTGATTTCCGCCGCGTATTGTTCCGGCTTGACTCCCGCAGCCCAAGGCATCGACGCTCCGATCGGCAGTCCCGCATCCATGCTGACGAGGATCAGCATCTCTCGAAATCCATGAGCCCCCCACGCGCCGAGCGTGTGGGCATGCGGAAACCCAAATGCCGCCTTCTGCGGTGCCACGCCGTTGGGATCGGCAGCCAGCCGCTTCTCCAGGTCCTGCTGCAGAGCGATCCCGTCGGCCGTGTTCGGAAAGGTGAGCGGATAGCCGCCCGCAAAGATCCGATTGATGAACTGGTTCACGCCGACTCGCTGCGCCCAGCCCAGCATGTCGTCCGCCGTGTCCGCGAATCCCCAGACCGATGCATTGGAAACGTATCCACCGTAGTCGCCATGCCGCGTCGTGCGGAATGGCCCGCGAGCCGCGAGCCCCGGCCCGATCCGGATGGGCTGGGCGGCGCAGGTGAAGCCCGCCACGTCCGCCCGCAGTTCGTAGCGGCCGGGAGCCAGTGTTGCAGTGAATGCGGCTGGGAGCGTGGCCTGCCACTCGCCTGGCTTGTCCTCTTTGCCTGCTGAAACTGTTTCACTCCAGAGCGGCGGAGCTTTGTCTCCCTGCCCGGCATGAGGATGCAAGGAAAATGCGATCTTCTCGGGAACAGTCTTCGTGGTCCGCACGACGGCCGTCACCGGAATCGCCTCGCCGCGGCCCCACCATGCGCGGTTGAGCGGCGTCCACACGCTCACCGTGCCCTGACTGTCGGGAGCCCGCACCTCGACCACCGCCCGCAGCGTGTACTCGCTGTCGGCCTGCGGATTGAGCGTGGGGGCGATGCGGAGCTGATAGAGGCCGGCGAACTCCGTGGGCACGTCGAGCTGATCCCCGGCCCGTTTCAGTTCCCGCCAGTCGCTGTCGCCAAGCGCCGTCGCCCAGACCCGGAAGTGGCCGGTCGCCGCAAACGGGACCGACTCGCCCGCCGTCCACACCACACTCGGAAACTCGGCGGTCGCCCGCTCATGATCCGACTGGACGACCCGCCGGAGTTCGCCGGTGGCGAGGTCGTGCACCTGGAACAGTTCGGCCGCATGCGACCGCTTGACCACGAGGTCGTCGCCAAAGACCGCGATGGCCGTCACGGCCGTGACCGGCAGGTTGATCTCGCCCTGCGGCTCGCCGGTGGGGCTCAATCGCTTGAGCGTCGCCCCCTGGAGTGCATACACCGCGCCGGCATCGTCCACCGTGAAGACAGCGGGGATCATCTTCTGCTGCCATTTCACCTGGCCGTCGAATCCGACGCCCCGCAGCATGCCGTCGCGGCTGCGGAGATAGAACGTCTGCGTCGCCTCGCACACCCGGAATTCAAAGGCCTTGGCTTCCGCAGGGAAGGCGTAGACCTGCACGATCTTGCCGGCCGGGCTGATCCGCAGGATGCGAAGCCGATGCTGGTCGAGGCCATAGAAATCGCCGCTCGCGCCGGCCTCGACCCGGGCTGGCGCATCCCACTGCACGGTGTCGTTGACGAGAAACTCGCCGCAGGCGGCGAACTGCCTGAAGGTCGCGTCGTAGAGGTTGACCGAGTGGTTGAAATGCGAGTTGGCGCTGGCGATCACCCCCTCCGCGTTGGCCGTGGCGTTGGCCATCGAATAGATCGCGTCGCCGCCGAGCTTCCGCGTGCCGTCGCGGCTGACCCGCAGAATGAAGCCGCCGCCGTTCACCACGCTGGAGAGATACACGTTGCCGTCACGCCCGACGGTCATCACCGCGGCCGGGCAGTTGAACTTCGGATCCTCGCGCGAGACGATCCGCTCCAGCGTGACCGCCCGGGCCGGCAGGGCCACCGTCAGCAGTGCCACGGAGACGACGAGCGAAACTTTTGACACGATCTCTCCTTGTCCTTACCTCGGGCAGGCGACGGAGGAGATGACGTGGAAAAGTCCATCGACCGCAGCCTGCGGCCATCCGACATCATGCCGTCCCGGAAGACAACTGGCGGATGCGACAGGTAGCAAAGACGTTTGCAGCAGTCTCATCCGAGCCCGCATCCATCTGACCAAGCCCGAAACGCGAGCGAGGGACCTGCTGATTCCGGCTGCGCGCTACGACAAGCCGAGCACGTCGCGCATCGAATAGAGACCCGCGGGCTTACCCACCAGAAACGCCGCCGCCGCCAGGGCGCCGCGGGCGTAGCAGTCACGGCTGGTGGCGCGGACATTCACGGAGAGCGACTCCCCTTCGAGCCCGAACAGGATCGCATGCTCGCCCGGATTGTCGCCAGCGCGGACGGCGTGGTAGCCGATCTCGTCGGCCGGCCTGGCGCCGGGCCGGCCCTCACGGCCGTGGGCCACCCGGCTGAACCCGAAGGCATCCTGCACGATCTGGCCGAATTTGAGCGCCGTGCCGCTCGGGGAATCCTCCTTGTGCCGATGGTGGCATTCGATGATCTCGACGTCACTCCTGCCGCCCACGCGGGCCAGCAGGGTCGAGGCGCGGCCGACCAGGTCCATCGCGATGTTCACGGCGAGACTCATGCTCGGTGACTGGAGCACCGCGATCGAGCGGGCCGCATCGTCGATCGCCCGGCGGTCGGCGGCCTCGAGCCCGGTCGTCGCCACCACCAGCGGCACCCCCGCCTTCACGCACGCCGTCGCGATGCCCGCCACGGCACCGGGAAGCGAGAAGTCGATCGCCACGTCGGCGGGGCAGGTCCATGCCTCGCTGACGGCCACTCCGGCAGCGGCGATACCGGCAAGCGTGCCCGCGTCGTCGCCGAGTCTCGGATGCCCCGCCCGCTCCACGGCGGCCACGAGCTGCCAGGCCGACGCCGGCGACGCCGCAGAGTCTGCTGCTGCGCAGGCGATGATCCGCTGCCCCATGCGGCCGGCGGCACCATGGACGACGAGACGACGAGGTGAACTGGCTGGCACGACAACGCTCCGGAATCAGGAATGAGGACGGCGGAAATCAGAGCCGCGGGTGGCAGGCCGCCACCTGCGGACGCCGCATGATAGCCCCGCCCCGGTCGGAGGCTCCAGCCGGCAGCGCCGGCCGGCGGCGGGAGCCGTCGATCGGTCCCGCTGTGTCCGACGCGGCAGGCAGGAATGCGAACGGCGCCACCGGTGCTCTCGGCTTGCGGCATGGCCATCGGGGGCCGCCCCTTGCAGGGCAAGGTGCCGCGACGAGAATGCGGGCGACACCGGTCGAGACCAGAGGGAGAGCCGTGAACGAGCACGCATTCAGCGACACCGAGCGGGCCGCCGTCTATCGGGCCATCGCCGAGCGACGCGACATGCGGCACTTTCTCCCGGGGCCCGTCGATCCGGCCGTGCTCGCGCGGTTGCTCCAGGCCGCCCATGCAGCGCCCAGCGTCGGGCTGATGCAGCCATGGCGGTTCATCCGCGTGTCCGATCCAGCCGTCCGCTTGCAGATGCATGCGCTGGTCGAAGCCGAACGGCTCGCCACCGCGGAGGTGCTCGGCGAGCGGGGCGATGCCTTCATGCGGCTCAAGGTCGAGGGAATCCTCGACTGTGGCGAGCTGCTGGTCGCCGCACTGATGGACGATCGTCAGCGGCACGTGTTCGGGCGGCGGACGCTGCCGCACATGGATCTCGCCTCGGTCGCCTGTGCGCTGCAAAACATGTGGCTCGCTGCCCGGGCGGAAGGGCTGGGCATGGGGTGGGTGTCGCTGTTCGATCCCGATCGGTTGAAGCACCTCCTGCAGATGCCAGCCGACAGCGAGCCGGTGGCGATCCTATGCCTTGGGCACGTGACGGCCTTTTATGACGCACCGATGCTGCAGATCGAGGCCTGGGCCGAGCCGGGGCCCTTGGAGGACTACGTCATGGAGAACCGCTGGCTTCCCCGGGAGTCGACCAGTGTTCCAGGCCGCCCGCGGTAGGCCAGGATAATCGGCCCGGGCGGACTGCCTGCGCGGGGGTTTTTTGCCATTTCTGACGGGTTTCTGGCTGTTTTCGCGGTGGTCTGAAAATGGGAACTAGACTTGGCAGGCTGGCCGGCCCCCTCCATGTCCTGGTTCCATGAACACCACGCAACGCCTTCTGCTGACCTCGCTCGGCCCCGTCATCGGCCTGATGTTCCTGTCGTGGCTGTCGTTCTTGAACCAGCGGGATCTCAACCGCAGCCACGCCAACCGGCATGAGTCGCTGCGGCTCGCCAACGAACTCCGCGCCAGTTCCGACGAATTGACGAGGCTGGCCCGCACCTACGTCGTGACGGGAGATCCGTCGTACGAGCAGCAATACTGGCACGTGCTCGACGTCCGCAACGGCAAGCAGCCTCGTGCCGACGGCCGCACGGTGCCGCTCCGCACGCTCATGCAGCAGCAGGGCTTTACCGCCGAAGAGTTCGCCAAGCTCCAGGAGGCCGAGGACAATTCGAACGCCCTCGTGACGACCGAAACGATCGCCATGCACGCGATGAAGGGACAGTTTGACGACGGGCGGGGCGGCTACACGCGGAAAGCCGAGCCCGACGACGAGATGGCCCGTCGCATCATGCACGATGCGAAGTATCACGCCGACAAGGCGATCATCATGGGGCCGATCAATGCGTTCGTCGGCCTCCTCGATCGCCGCACGGAAGCCGCCACGATCCGGTACCGCCGATGGGGCGACGTGCTGCATCTGGCTGGGCTCGTCCTGACGGGCGTGGCGCTCGTGACGGCCTGGCTCGGCATCCGGCGTCATGCCGCCGCCCTGCGGCGGGCGATCGGCGAACTCTCGGCCAGTTCAGAATACGTGGCCACCGGCGCCAATGAGGTCGCCTCGTCGAGCCGCCATCTGGCCCACGGCGCCACCGAACAGGTCGCGGCCCTCGAAGAGATCGCGGCCTCCGCCCGGGAGATGGCCACCGGTGCCACCGAAAATGCCCGGCGGACCGATTCGGCCAGCCAGTTGGTGGACCGTGAGCAGCGGGAGTTTGCCGGGGCCACGGCGCTGCTCGGGGAGATGGTGACGGCCATCGAGGAGATCGCCGCGGCCGGCGGCCGGATTTCCAAGATCAACAAACTGGTCGACGAGATCGCCTTCCAGACGAACATCCTGGCCCTCAATGCCGCGGTCGAGGCCGCCCGGGCGGGCGAGGCCGGCCAGGGTTTCGCCGTCGTGGCCGACGAGGTCCGGCGGTTGGCGCAGCGGTGTGCCGCCGCGGCCGGCGAGTCGACCACGCTTATCGAGGAGTCGATTGCGCGTACCCGCTCCGGCCACGAGAAGATGGGGCAGGTATCGGAGTCGGTCCGCACACTCGCGGCGCTGTCGACGGAAGTTCGTGGCCTCATGGTCGATGTCCGCGATGGCAGCCGGGCACAGCATGACGCGGTATCGCGGATCGGGGCGGCCATCGGGCAGATCGAACAGGTCACCCACCGCGCCGCAGCGGGGGCCGAGCAGGGCTCCGTCGCCGCCGAGGAGATGACCGCGCAGGCCGCCAGCCTGCGGGGGGTCGTGGCCGACCTCGAAGCGATGGTGGGCGGCGGCCAGCCTGCCCACAACGGCTTGAGGTCCGCCTGAGCGGCTCGCGTCGCCGCTGCCGCCTGTGCCGGTTGTGCCGCCCGGGAAAACACGGACGACTGTCCGGATTGGCGAACTGGCGGTGAAAAGAGAGGTTAGGATTGGTTGTCCCTGCGGCTTTTCGGCCGGTTGGTTCAGCCTCTTCCCGTCAGGCAGCATCCCTCGCTTCAGCGTCCCATGACTGTCGACCGACCAGCCGCCGTCGAACACGCGCAGAAACTGCTGCGGCAGATCAGCCTCGAACTAGCCTTCGTCGACCCGCACGGCCAGGAGCCGGCGGATGAACTGCGGCGGCTCGTCGTGGAACTCGAGCAGACCGTGGCTATGCACGCTTCGCCGGCTATCCGGTCGCTCGTGGCCGAGGGCTGCTGTCTTGTCGAGCGCAGCCCCGGCGTGGCGGCAACGCTCACCTCCGATGCGCTCGTCCACCTCCATGACTGGCAGCCTCGGCTGGAGGAGGCGGTGATCGCCTGGGGGCGCGAGCCAGCGGCCGGCGGCGTCACGGCGGCGCTCGTCCGGGCGGAGGCCCCTGCCCCGGCGGCCCCGACAGCATCCGCTTCGCAGCTGGTCTCCGTGCTCCCTGACGACGCCGACGGGGAACTCGTGCGGCTGTTCTGTTCCGAATCGCAGGATCTGCTGCAGGACATCGAACAGGGTGTGCTCGTGCTGGAGGAGCGGCCGCAGGATCAGGAGACGCTGGCGACGGTGTTTCGGGCATTCCATACGTTCAAGGGCAATGCCAGCGTGATGAAGCTGGCCGTGATCCAGCGGCTCGCCCACGAGCTTGAGTCGCTTCTCGACGCCGCCCGCCGCGGCACGCACACGCTCGACCGGCGGGCGATCGACGCGATCCTGGGCGGGGCCGACATCTTCAAGCGGTTCATCGACGAGATGGCCGTCCAGATCGAGGGAGCCAACACCGGGCGCCAGATCAGCCTGCCTGTGCAGGACGTGATCGACGGCGTCCGGGCGCTCTTGTCCGCGCCGCCGCAGCCGGCCGCTCCGGCTCCGGCTCCGCAGGCACCGCCGGTCGCAGTTCCGCCGGTTCCCGCGGTCGAGGCCACTCCCGCCGTGGTGGCGTCGACCCCCGT
>JBILWX010000058.1:0-22959 GCA_044369655.1 Pirellulales bacterium | reverse complement strand
GCTCGATCGCCCGCTGGAAATCGGCCTGCAGCCGCTGCTGGGCGGCATGCCGTTCCGCCTGCATGTCGGCAGCCGCGACGAGCCTGGCGGGCGCCGCCACGCGGAGCGAGATTCCCGCCGGAACCTGCACCGTCCAAAGCACCTGCCGACAGGGCAGCCCGACGATGGCGGGCGGAGAGAGCGCAAGCGGTTCGCCGTCGAGCAGCCGTCGTCCCAGTTCACCCACGAACAATTCTCCCGCGAACAAGACCACGACGGTGCGGGGCCAGCCCGCATCGAGCAGCCGTACCTCCCAGACGTTGTGAGCGGTCGTCGCCGATGGCACGCCGCAGTCAACGGGACGACCGTCCACGACCGTGTCAAACAGCCGCCACGACCGCGGCAGTTGGATTCGCACCACCTTCTCCGCCGGCACGAGTTCGAAGCAGGCAAGCCCCCACATCCGGCCCCGCTCGTCCGCCACCAAGCGAATATCGGCCAGTTCGACCCGGCCTTCCCCGACCGGGCCACCCGCGGCTGGCGCCGTCGCCGGCTCGTCGGCCGCTCCTGCAGGGAACGCAGGCTCCGCGGGCGCCGGCTCCAGCAGGTAGGCGGGCGGTATGTCTCCGGTGACGAGTTCGAACGGCCCGGTATCGGCGGCCGCACCGGCTCCGTTGGCGGTCGCCCGCAGTCCATCCTCGGCCCGCCACTCGATCAGCGTGCGCGAGCCATCCGCGAGCCTGACCCGCAGGGACGGCATGGGACCACGCGTCGCCGGCCGACCTGGAATGCGGGCGTCGACCTCGAGCCGGAAGCGGCCGGCCCGCGGTCGTTGCACGACCACATCCACGCTGGTCTCGGCGGGACGGCTCCAGCGCAGATCGATGGCACCGCGTTCCGCTGTTTCGGGGTGAAGCACCTCGTCCTCGACCAGTTCGATGCGATCGATCACGCACCCTTCGGGCACATCCAGCGGGATCGAAACCAGCGCCATGGAACTCGCGTCGAGCCGGGCATCGAGGCGGATCCGCACCTGCTCCGCCGCAAACACCACCGTCTCGCGTTGCGAGCCGCGGATCTCCTGATGGCGACGTTCGCTCGTCAGACGGGCGCGGGGCGCCGACGAGGATGCCGCGCCGCGGAGCGCGGCAGACGCGGCGGCTGTCAGGGCGTCGACGGGGATGACCCGCGACACCTCGGCCTGCCAGAACCGCGTCTCGAACGAGGCCTCGCCGTCGGGAACGGCCATGTGTGTCAGACCGGCAGGCAGGTCGATGCGGACCGCGAGGCTGGGGCTCGCCACGAATCGCACCGACCTCGTGTCGACCAACACATCCTCCAGCCACGCCTCCGGCACGTCGAACACGCCGACCGGGTCTGCGAACGGCATTCGAAAGGGTATCTCGAAGCGAAAGCCGCCCCGCTCGGGCCGCCGCCGCTCCACGAGGAACCGGTGGCCACCCAACGGGCGGATCGACACACCATCGCCGGCCGACGCGTCATCCGGCTGCTGCCCATCCGGCTGCCCCGGCGGCGCGATCCATTCGAGCCCGGGATCGGCCCTCACCACGCAAGACCGCACGATCGCATCCCCCGCCTCGATCTCGTAGACACCCGTCAGCCGGCACTCGTCGAGATTCCAGAAAATGTCGTTGCGGCTCGCGGCGGTCGGCGGGAGCATGGTGAGTCGGCCGCCCGCCGCCACCGGCCGCGTCAACCGCACCTGCGCCGACCGCGACACGTCGAAGACGACGGCGCCGGAATCGCCGGAGCGCCGCGTCGCCGCCGAGAACGCCCCGGGCACGGCGGCCTGCTCGCAGACCACGGCGTCGGCAGCCACCGTGCCGCCCCTCGCCGGCAGGAGCTGAAGGCTGGCCACGGGAGCGAATGGCACTGCGATCGTCGCCGTTTCCACCTCGCCGCGGCGTTGGCTTGCCGGTTCCACGTCCACCGTCACCGTATGACGACCGGCAGCCGGCACCATGATCCGCAGCAGGCTGCCGCCGACAGCGACGCGGGCCGGGGTGGCCACGCCGTCGATCCGCAGCGTCGCTTGACCGTAGCGCGCGGCACTGCCTGACTGATCGAGCACGAGGAGGCCTCCCGCATCGGCATCGATATCGATGGCCAACCGCCACGGTGCCCAGTCAGCATCGCCCTCGGGTGTCGTCGCGATCACCCGAACCGCCAGCACCCGGACCGTCGCGGCACCGCGGCCCTCCTCGCCGCGAATGATCGCGCGAAACAGTTCCTCGGGCACGAGCACGGTGGCTTCACCCCGCCGGTCGCTCTCGTGGCCGGCGTCGATGGGCGTGACGAAAACCTGCAGCGGTCGGGCGGGCGGCGACACCGTAGGGGCGGCGCTGGCTGCCCCTACGCCAGATTCCTGATCGTCGTTCGCAGCCACGGCGGGATCGGCCGCCAGGCAGACGCCGACGAGAAGCATGGCCAGTGATTCCCGACTCCAGGGAAACCGCGTCGGCCGCCACGTCTTGAGCCCGCGGGTCGCGGCCAACACGACGGCGGCGAGCGATGCCCACCATGCCGCCCTCGCGATCGCGTCGAACGGCGCGATGAGCCAGAGCGCTGCCACGCCTGCGAGCAGGCACATCAGCACAGCGGCCCGCACGCTCGTCCGTGCCACGAGCAGCGTGCCGCAGCCCGCGATCACCCCGGCGAGCAGCGCCGCGGCTGACAACACACGGGCATGCACCACCACCACGTCCGCGGCGCCGCCGGCCGGCGTGAGCACGACTTCGCGAAACCCCTGCAGCACCCCGCCCGTGGGGCCTGTCGCCGAGAAGGAGGGCGAGGCCGGGCCGTTTCCGGGGAGAGCCAAGAGCCTCGTGGCCCAGTCACGGCTCTTCGCCGAGTTGTCCGCGATTCGGGATACTCCCCCCACCAGCGCAATCTCCAAGTCGGGAGGCAGCAGCAACCGCCACTCCCGCTGCAGCACGGGAATGTCGAGGGTCACCCCGGCGGGGTCGACTCGCCATGCGGACCAGGCCCCGCTGCCCAGTTTGGTGTTCGCGCGGCCCCCTTCCGTGACCGTCCGCACGAGCAACGTCACGAGCGACCGGCCCGCCGGGAGTTCAATCGGCACCTGCCCGCCCGCGGCAGTCCGGTCACCCAGCGGCAAGCGCAGACCGTCGAGCAGGATTCCCTGCACGCGGCATCCGGGCGGCAGCGTGAGCGTGAGGCTGGAGCGGCCGTGATTGTCGATCTCGAACAGCGTTTCATGTTCCGTCGCGCCGGAGGCGTGGCACCACGACGTCGCGATCTCGCGCCACGCCCATGCCCGCGCATCGTCGCCTCCAGGCACCAGTTCCGCAGCAGCGCCATCCGCGGCGTCACCGGCGGCCGTCGGATCGAAGGAAAGCTCCGCCACCGTGACCGGGCCGGGCTCGGCGACGGCCGACTCGGGGGGCACCTCTTCGAGCCGGCGGTTGATGAGGTGCGGCCGCATGCGGCCCACGCTCCGCACGATGCAATGCCCGAGCGTCGACGTGGCTCCGTCCACCCAGGCGAGAAGCACCGGCGTGGCCCGCGTGAAGGGAATCGTGCGGGCGGCCCTGATCGTGACGGCACCGCGGGCCGGGGGATTCAATTCGACGAGCCACCGCTCAGCCCCGGCCGACCCCGAGCCGCCGGGGCCGCTGCGGCGGTCGGAGGCATCGAGCCGCCGCGCCGAGACGGTGCCGACCGCAGGCGGCAGCAGCGACCATTCGAGCCGTTCATCCACCGGCGCGGAGAATTGCACCACGATCGAGTCGAGGTCCGACGCCGACGGCTGGCACTCGAACGTCACCGACTCGGTGAGCCGGTCGTCCCGCACCGTGAGCCGCACCTCGGTTCGCGCATCGAGAGGCGGCCGGCGCCGCACGAGCCGCGCGGTCCGCGACGGCGCGCGGAATCCCGCCCACATTCGCGCTCGCGCCGGCCCATCCTCCACGAGGGCGGCCAGCCGGCCGTCCGGACCGAACGCGTCGCCGTCGGTCTGCGCGGGATCCGCCGGTGGGGACCGTTCCATGGGAGGCCGCAACGCAGTATCGAATTCCACGATCGTCTCGGGACTCGTCCGCAGGTCGACCACTGCCGACCGCTCCGATTCGCCGTCGAGACGCACCATGTCGAGCGACGTGGTCGAAAAATCCTCACCCAGCGGAATGCCGGCCCGATGCCCAGTGATCCGCAGGCCGAGTCCACGGGCGGGTGTCGCGGCCACGATCAATCCGATCCGCAACACGTCGCCGCGGGCATCGCGGATCACCTTCCAATCCAGACCTGCGGCCGGTTCGTCGACATCGCGGCGTCGGGGCGCTGCCGAGGATTCCGCCGGCATGGAGAGCGTGATCGCCTCGACGGAATCGATGAACCAGCCCGGGGTGATCCGCGCTGTCAGGTCGAACGACTCGCCACGATGCACCCGCACGTCACATGTCGCCCGGCCCACCACGAGCCCCGGGGAGAGATCGACGGTGGTGACCCGTGCCACGTCCAGATCAGCGGCACGGGGGAGCAATGACATCGTCACGGTGGTGCCGGGCCCCTGTTCCTCCACGAACAGCCGGGCAGGCCAGACGCCCGGAGCCGCGTCGTCCGATTCGGCACCGGCCTGCTCCTCGCCGCCATGCCAGGGCATCGCATCCGCGGCGGCCGTTCCCGGGGCGACCGCCAGGGGCCACCGCGTGGCCACCTCGGGAGGCACGACCAGGCAGTGCTCCAGTTCGATCGATGCCAGCGACAGCGACGGCGCCACGTGGATCGCGATGCCACCGCCAGCCCAGGCCTCGGCCGGCGCCCGCAGCAGCGGCAGCGGGGCGGCGCGGCCCGCGATCGGCGCCACGGCCTTGATGACAAGCGGTTCGCGACGCCCGACGCAGTCGGGAGGCAGATCGATCAGGATCGCCGTGCCATCGTCCGCGACCGTCCACGCGGCCTCGGCCCGGGCATCGGGCCGACCATCCGCAGCCGACGTCACCTGCGTCACGAGCAGTTGCTCGTCTTTCTCGAGGCGGATCCTGCCGGGCAGCCAGGGCGTGGTCGGCTGCACGAGCACGCGCAGCGTCGACTGCCGCCCACGGATGCCGACGTCGGTCCAGAGCGAAAACATCGGGGACGCCTGATCGGCCACGACCAGCGTGAGGTCCAGCAGCTCGCGCGGGCCGCTATCGATCTGCCAGCCGACCGTCGGCGACGGCGGCCGGGCATTCGCCCCGTCGGACGGATCCGGCCGGGGCTCGACGAGTTGCCGAACCCGCACGTCTCCGTCGACCAGAGGCTGCATGCCGCGCGGCAGCCGCAACGTGATCGTCGAGGAAAGTGCCGGCACCAGCGTGAGCGAAAACCGCTGAGCAGTGCCCGCCCCGGGCACGGGACTGCAGCGAAAGTCGGACGAATAGGTGCCCGCCTCGGCGATGGACACGGCCACGGTGCCATCGCGACGGCCAAAGACGACGGCCTCCCCCATGCCGGCACCGGTGCGCATCACAGCCGACCGCACTTCCAGATTGCCCAGCGGGATCTCCCGCGCGATCCCGATCTGCGGCAGACGTGCGCCACCCGAGGCTGCGCCGAACGAGCCGATATCGAACGAGACCGTGCCCGCGAGGCTGCCGTCGTCGGCCAGGGCCATGGCATAGCGGACGGCGTCGGCAAGGAGCACGACGGCCGGCGCGGTGAGGTCGCGTGCCGCCCCCGGCCTGCCGCTCGAAAGCCGGGCGATCCCCTCCTCGAATTCCCGGGCCGACATGGGAACGTATCGCGCCGTTCCCAGCGGGATGTCCGACAGCCTGCCGGCGGGCACGTGGACCCGCGTGAATTCGAGCGGGCTCGCCTCCGCGGCAGCGTCCGCCGCTTGCGTGCCGACCGGCTCATCGGCCCGCCCCGGCTGCGCCGCGGCGCACCAGTCGACGCCTCCAAGAGCGCACCAGGCGACGCTCACCAGCGCCACGAGGCACGAGCGGTGCACGAGACGACAGCCGCTGCGCGGCGACGATGGTCGCGGTCGGCTGACATGACTCGCGAGTGAGACGTTCATGGGGGTGTTCGTCCGACGGCCGTCGCCCCTTCCCGCAGCGACGGCGACGACGCGGCAATGATGAGCGACGGCTGCGGGGCGACCTGCGTCAGCGAACTGGCCGAAACGACCGGCGCCGGCCCGCGTGCGGGCACGGCCGCGGTCCGCCGGCGGAGCACGAACCGCAACGCGGCGGCCAGCACCGTCAACACGGCACCGGGCACGGCCGCCTGCGCCACCAGCGGCGCGAGTTCCGGAAAGAATGCTGCCGCGAGGCTCGCGACGGCAGCCACGCCGATCACCACCGGCACACTCCGCAGCCGCGGCAGGTAGACAGCGGACAGGCCCAGAGCCAGCACCGGCCCTGACACCGCGAGGACCAACAGCCAGGTGGGGACCACCCAGATCCGGCCCTTCGCCGGCGGCCCCACGCCCGAGAAGACGAGCCGCGTTCCGGCGGTGGGGACGTCCACGGGCAGTTCGGCGACGGGTGTTGGACGCGTGTCGGCGACGCCACCCGTCGCTGCGGGATGCTGCTCGGAGGGACTGCAACTGGCGAGCAGCCACGACGACAGCACGTCGCGTGACACGACCGGCACGCGGCGGAGGCCGAGCGGCCCCCACTCCCACCGCTGCTGTGACGTCCATCCCACCGGAGCGCCGATCGGGTGCTCGTCGGGCTCGAGCAGCAGTTCCCAATAGAACCGGCGCTGGAGCGTGCCCCGGGGAAAGACGGGCGCATCCAAGGCAAGAGCGGTCGGCATTCCGGCTGCCCCGCCGACCATGTCCGTCCAACCGTCCCGCTTCCGGCTGGCAATCACCTCCAGCAGCCAGGCCTGGCTCCCTGCCCGCTGTGGGAGTTCGACGACGATCCGGCCATCGGCGCGGGCGGCACCGGGCTGCGGCTTGCCATTCAGGCGGACCTCGGTGGCCGTATCCTCGACGGACGCATCCTCCTCGGCGCGGGCGTCGTCGGCAGCGGTCGCCGCCATGCCCTGCGGGAGTGACAGCGTGATCCGTTCGGCCGAACTGATGATGCTATAGCGATAGATGTCCTCCCGCTGCTCGCCAAGGAGCCTTGTCTGCAGCCAGGCGGCGTCGACCACCGTATCGCCCAAGGGCGACCGCTTCCGGGTCGAGATTGCCAGCGGCACCATCTCATGAGACCGCGCCGTGGTCCATGTGCGGCTGGCGACCGATCCCAAGGAGGCGACGTCTCGCTTCCAGGCGTCACCGCGGACATCGATCGACAACGTCTCCGGCACGGTAAGCGTGATCGATTGGCCACCGATCCTCGTGGCCGCCGGCAGGACGAGGGGCAGATCCTCGGCCACGGTCGACTCCGGCCCGATGACGGGCGTCGGGAGTTCATACTGCACGGTCACTTCCCCCGTGCCCAGCAGCGGCATGGCCAAGATGGCCCGCAACCGCACGCGCGGTGGGGTGGGCAGACCGGCGGCGGAGGAAGGTGCCGGCGCTGCGGCGGGCGAAGACTCGGTCTCCTGCCCGGCAGGGCGAATGCCGTCGACCTCTTCCTCGGGATTGAGCAGCAGACCGTTTTGCCGCAGTTCGAGCGTGCCCGCCTGCGCCACGGCCTCGGGCATGTCGAGCACGACGAATTCCAGCGGCACGTGGGCCACGTCGAAACGGATCGTCTCGCGCACGATCATGTCGGATTCATCGATGTCGGCCTGGACCGTCACGGCAGCATCGACGCGCCGGGGCAGGAAGCGCCGGGTTGCCTCGAAGCTTCCCTCCGTGCCGTCGAGCCGATAGGCCAGCGCCATCCGATCGGCGTCGGATCGCAGCGTGGTCGGTGTCAGTTGTCGCACCAATCCACGCACGCCCGCCGCATCGGGAAGCAGCTCGATGTCGCTCTGCGCCGCGATGATGATCGAGGCGGGGCCGACGAGATCGGCCTGCGGCGTCGGAATCTTCCAGCCCACCTGCGTGCTGTCGCGGGCGAGTTGCCGACCGCCACGGATTTCCACGATGGCGTCGCCCGACAACGGCTGCACGAACGGGATCACGAGCCGCCCCGCCTCCGCCGAGACCGCGGCGGAGTCGACCACGTTGGCGGGCCCCACCTCGTCGACATCCCAATCGTCGAGAGCCACGATGATCCGCGACACCGGTGCGCCGCGGGCCGACACCCTCAGCCTCGCGTCGAGCGCCACGCGGGTGGCGGAGACGTCGTAGCGATACTCCGGTTCGATCACCACGCGGCTGCGACGGGGCAGCACACGGAGCGGCAGCCGCGCGGGCTGCGCGTCGTAGGCGAAGGCGGCGACGAACCCAGGTCGACGCGCGGACAGCGGCGGATCGATCCGCCGGTTGGGACCCGCATCATCCCACTCCACCTGCCAATCCCCCTCGACCACGATGCTGGTCCGCCCCCACTGCCGCCACGACGGAATGTCGGCCACGGCAAATCCCAGCGGTTCGAAGGCCTCGCGGCCGGTCGGATCGACGGGCCGTTCAACTTCCAACTCCACCACACCGCCGCCGTCGGCGTTGCGGTCGATGCGAATCACCGCCTCGGGCTGCGTGTCGGCCCCCTCCAGTGCCACGAGCGCCGACGGGCTGCGGATGCTCCGCAGCGTGGCCCGCGGCGGGAGGGCGACGCGGATCGTCGCCACGTTGGGGGGCAGATTCTCCAGGCGAATACCGGCCTCCGTGATCGCCACGCGGCCGTCGATCCGCACGAGGCTTTCGACCATCGCCTGCGGCACGGCGGCGCGGCCGGCGTCGGTGCCCGGAGCTTCGTCGGGCGTTCCCTGCCGCCCGACACCGATCCTGATGCGGGCCGTGCCGGCCAGCCCCACGAACGTCACGACGCTGCCGCTGCCGCCGGTCTGCGGTTCGATCCGCGGCGGCTGCATCGCCGGGCGGACCGACACGTCCGGCGCGTTCCGCGGCGTCTTGAGTTCCACGAGTGATGCGGTCGCGCGGGGCATGTGCAGCGTGATCGATTCGTGTGTGGGCGACGCATCGATGGCGATGTTGCCCGTCAGGATGACGGAGTGCCGCAGGTCGTCGTTCTTTCCATCCGTCGGCCCCGTCATCCAGAGGCGATAGCCTGCTTCGTTGTTCGTGGCGTCGTCCGCGGGATTGCCCGGCCCGGCTGACAGGAGCATCCGTCCCGGTCCCTCGTACCGCGGGGCAGCGGTGAGCAGGAGCCCATCGAGCGACAAGGGCAGACTCACCCAACCGCTGCGGGCTTGCCGGACCGTGAGTTCCACCACCACCGGGCAGGTGCCCGACTGAGCGGCGGTGTCGGCGGGCGGGTCGGCAGCACTGGCGGCCGGGAGGGTTGCTCGCAGCACCACGTTTTCCAAGACGGCCGGCGGCGGCTCAGGCAGGCCGGGCAGCCCCTCCTGCATCCGGAGCAGGTCGACGAAATCCCGGTACCGGAAACCGGGCACGGGCACGAGCCGGCCCGCGTCGTCCTGCATGTAATAGATTTCCGGCGCAGCCTCCCGCACCGCGGGCGGGCCGACGGGTGCGGCCCCGGGCGGGCCGACGGGTGCGGCCCCGGGCGGGCCGACGGGTGCGGCCCCGGGCGGGCCGACGGGTTCGGCCCCGCGGGAACGGTCCGCCGACAAGGCGACCGCCGCCACGAGCAGAAGTGCCCGTAACGCCGGTATGGTGCGAAGAAAAAGACGTCGGCTCGGCATCGGGCCGGCAGGCTCCCGGGAATCGGTCGTGAATCAGCTGCGGCAGGGGGACCGGGTGAAACCGGACCCGCTGCTGGCAAGACATGCCGGTTGCGCAACGGCGCACGGCCACCTTCAACCTACCTTGCAGCCTACTCGCCGGCGCTGAATTCCGCCGCGGATTGGCCTCAGAACGGCCGCAGGCCCGATACGACCGGCACAATTCGTACCGGGAGCGCCCGGCGTCCCTCGCGTGTGCGTCGAGCTTGCACGGGCCCCGCTCCATCCTCGCCCGCCCCTCTCCCATCCAAGCCCGCAGCGCGAGCAAGGGACTCGAGCAACGACCTACGACAGCCGCGTCCGCAGGTCGCCGAGCAGTTCGGGCGTACTGGCGGCAATGAAGGCCGGCTGGTCGAGCGGAATCGCCGCCCCGGCCACGGCCCCATCCCCGAAACCGACGATGCTGCCTCCCGCCTCGCGGAAGATGAGCAACCCGGCGGCCACGTCCCAACAAGCGATCCGGCGCACCCAGAAAGCGTCGAGCCGGCCGCAGGCGAGCCAGGCGAGATTGATCGCGGTGGAGCCGGTGCGGCGAGCGGAATGCACGTGTGGCACGACGGCGAGGAAGTCCGCGACCGCCACCGAGTCGGTGGTCGTATGCGGAGGAAAGCTCAGGGCGACGAGGGCATCGGAGAGCAGCAGGCAGCGGCTGACGGCGATGGGCTTGCCATTGAGCCAGGCACCAGCGCCGAGTTGCGCCGTGAAGCATTCGTCCCGCTGCGGATCATGGATCGCGCCCACGAGAATCTCGTCACCGATCGTGAGGGCCACGGACACACACCAGGCCGGAAACCCATGGACGTAGTTGCTCGTGCCGTCGAGCGGATCGACCATCCACCTGGGCGCCGATCGAGCGGCAGACGGGCGGCCCGCGGGCGGCCCGTCGCCTGCGTGCTCGGGCAGCGACTCTTCGCCGATGAAACCATGATCGGGAAATGCCTCCAGCACGATCCGGCGGATCTCCCGCTGCGAAGCGAGATCGGCCTCGGTGACGAGGTCGCGCGGCCCCTTGTTCGACACACCGAACCTGCCCACCCAGTCGAGCAACACGCGGCCGCCCGCGCGGGCCGCGGCCTCGCAGATCGCGAGCGCATTGGCAGGAATGTCGGGCGAAGCGATCGCCGGGGAAGGTTGTCCGACAGGGAAACTCGACGGGGGCATGGCGGTCTCGCGAGGGGCATTCTTCCGCCGCGGAAGAAGAGGCAGTGTATGCAATCGCCGTCACCCCGACAGTGGCCGACAGGAATGTCTCCGAACCAAACGGCCGAATGCCACGAGCAGACTGTGGAATAAGCCTGCCCGAGCAGGATGCGATGGCCGTCGACCCAGGAAACCCTCGGCCTTTCCTGCGGTCGACTTCGCGGAAAAAAGGCCATGGAGGGCTTTTTCCACAGCCAGCTAGAATGCGTCGGCGATCCCGTGTCCATCCGGAACCGAGTCTCCATGCCATCCCCCTCCCCGCCACGCTCTGCGCCGACAGCATCCGCCTGGCTCGCCACCGCCCACCGGCTGACCGACGCCACGTCGGTCGTTCCCGCCGGCCTCGACCTCGATCAGCCGCGACAGGGCATCACGCTGGCCGACCACGGTGGCATCGCGCCAGACTCGCTGATCGGGCTCGACCTGCGGTCGGCATGCCGCCTCACCGACCACTGGGTGCGCGGTGACGACGTCACCGCCATCTATGAATCCGCCGACGCCCGCCATCTCCGGGCCACCGCGATGTGGCGGCTGCGGCCTTCGTTGGCCGGCACGCGGGCCTGGGAACTCATCGCCTCGGCGCAGACGTCGCTGCTGCAGAGCGATGCCGTGCTCGCGGTCGTCTCTGAGATCGACGCCACCGACATCCTGTGGGGAACATGCCGAGACGGAGCCGTGCAGTGGCATGCCGCCCCATCCCCAGAGGCGACCTGTGTGCTCATGCACCGTGGCGGGAAGGCCGGTTCCGACACGACGAGCGTGCTGATGGCCGCGCACCCGGGCGATGCCCGACGGATGACCGTCCGCAAACACGGCTCCCGGACCGTCGTCGAGTGCTGGCTGTTCTCGACCGCACTCGAAAAGGGCGTGCTGCTCCGCAGCCGGGTGTTGGCGGCGATCGGCCCCACCGCCGGGGCCACCCGCTGGGCCGCGGACACGACGGCCACGTTCGCCGCGTCGCCGCCGATGCTGACGACGTGAGATGCCGCCTGGCTTGGTGTTCGCCCCCGGAGTGACCCGCCTCCGCCGGGGGCTTTTTGCCGACGGCGTTTGCGAGTCCAGAGACACCAGCTTTTTCAGCCTGTTTTTGCGCTGGCCGTGAGCGGGGGCGAGGCGTTACATTGCCCCCATCTTTCCTGCGTTCCCCCTGCCACGGATCGGCTCGGGCCTCTTGATCGGCTCCACGAGTCGCCGTCGGCAGATCAGCACCTGCTCAGGGTGCACTCCATACTGAAGGTGGATGCCGTGGCCGACATCGTCTTTGCGTTCGATCCCGCGATTGACCGTCCCGTTCCCAGGCTTGAAGCCGCCCCGGCTGCCGTAGCCGAGCCGATTGCGACGGCCGCCACCGAGTCGCTCCTGTCGGCGGCCGCAGCCGCCCGGCAGGCAGACGCCGCGGCGCTCGTGCTCTTCGGACGCGTTCTCGATCCGCAGCGGGCCAGCCCGGCGCAGGCGGCCTTGCTGCGATCGCTGATCACCGGCCTGGCCGCCCACGGCTGCCGCACCATCTGGGTGGCGGCCGATCCGCTCGCCTGCGCCGACGCAGCGCGGATGCTCGGCGATCCGGCCGGGCTCGTGTTCGTCACGCCGGCTGCGCCAATCCGTCTCGAGATCCGCGGCATCACCGTGGAAGTCGTCTCTGCCACCGACAGGCACGCCCTGCTGGCATCCGCGTTGTCGGCGCAACCCGACGCGCCGCCGGCGCCGCAGTCGACGCTCGAACGCCGGCTCGTCGTGGGCTGGGATGCGTGCCATTGGAACGCAGAGCGGTGGGATGACGAGACGGCCACGGCGGACCGCCGCTTGACGCCCGGTGTCGGCGGGCCGCTGTCCAACACCTTCTGCGTGTGGGGCTCCCGCCGCCGTCCGCCCGTGGCCTCCGGCTGGCACCACCTCCCAGCCCTGCAGGCGCGGTCGGCACACGAGGCGGCGGCCGGATCGTGCGGCCTGCTTACGCTCCTCGACCATCCACCTGTGGACGACGGCGTTCCGCACTCAATGCGGCGGGATCTGCTCGATTCGCGCACCGACTGGCGGCACAACTGGCGGGAGGTACCCACGCACCACGTCGCCTGGCAAACGATCACGATCGCCTCCGCGACTGGCGGCGACGAGGAACTTGCCACCACGATCTGGGCGGCGCTCGAGGGACTTGCTCTCGATGCGGCCGGACCGCTGCAGATCATCCGCTGCCACGTCGAATGCGGCACGAGCGTGTCGCGCCGCGTGCGAGTCGCGGAGATCTCGGCCGAAACCCTGGCCAGAGTGCGGCAACTGTACGACCCGCGCACGTTCCGCGGCTGGTGCCACGAGGTCGTCGCCGACCCGGGCGAGTCGCTGGTGGCGCTTGGTCACTCCCGCTCCGGCGCGAAGCCCGGCAGCACGACGTCGTTTTCGACGGCGCTGGCCGACATCGTCAACGCCCTCGAACAGCAGCCGCAGCACGCCGTCCCCCCGGACCTCGCCCGTGAGGCCGCCTGGCTCGCCCTCGAACTGATCGAATCCACGTAACCAGCGGTGGAAACCGCCCTACCGTGGCCCCACCGGCCGCCATGGAGTCCGCGACATGCACATCGAAACGATCCACATCGAACGCTCCGGCTCGCTGACCGGCGTGACGATCGACCGCCTCGGCCCCGGCGTGCAGGTGCTGCACGGCACCAACGAGACCGGCAAGACATCCCTGCTCGAATTCGTGCGGGCGATGTTCTTCGGCTTCGAGGGGCTGTTTCGCCGCGGCGTGCTCGACCCGCAACTGCCCTGCGCCGGACGGCTGATCGTGCACACGGGTCCGGACGGCCGCCGGCTGGCGATCGAGCGGCGGCACGAGGGACCGGAATTGGCGACCCTGACCCGGGCCAGCTACGAGGATGACATCGTCGGCCTCGGCGGTGACCATGGCGATTTCATCTCGCTCACCGACATCGTGCCGCCCCCCGATGGCCGCCCGTGGAACCGCCCCTACCTGCAGGACGTGGTGGGCGAGATCGACGAGCGGACGTTCACCAACGTCATGGCCTTCGGCCTCGATGAACTGCACGAGCTTCGCACGCTCGAGCCGGAAGGCTGTGGCAGCCGGCTCTACGAACTGGCCAGCGGCCTCGACCGCTCGAAGGTGACCCGCGTGCTGAGTCATATCCGACAGGCGATCGAGCGGCTCGACTCGAGCGATCCCGCCGTGTCGCCGATCGAGTCGCTGCGGCTGAGACGGCACGAGGTGCTCGATCGGCTCGCCGCCCTCAATGCGCCGGCGGTGGCGGCCGGCGGCCTGCTTGCCGAACTGGCCCGCACCGATGCCGAGGTTGCGACGCTCGAAGCGGCGATCGAGCGGGCCGTGGCCGAGGAAGACGTCGTCCGCGGCGTGCTGTGGCTGGAGCCGCTCTATCGCTCCTACCGGCAGACCGCCGCCGAACTCGACGCGATGGTGGGCACGACTCTCGTGCATGCCGATCTCGACGGCTGGAAACGCGCGGCGAAGAGCCGCAACAAGCTGGCCCGGCTCGTTCGCCGGCGAAAGCGGACCCGCAGCCGGCTGGCCCGCAGCCTCGCCGACGTGCCGGCGGAGTCGGCCATCTGGAAGAAACGCGCCGCGGTCAGCGCCCTCTGCGAGGAACAGCCCCGCCTGGAGCGGATGGTGGCGGAGGTGGCCCGTGCCGAGTCGCACGCGCGGCTCGCCGCCCGTCGGTTCGGCGAACAGGTCGGGGCCGCCGGCCTCGCGCGGATCGTCTCCATCAGCGGCCCGCTCGACGCGGCCGACACGCTGCCCGACGTGCTGCTTCCCGAGGGCTTTACGCAATCGTTCGGCCCGCTGCGGGCCCGCGCCCGCGACTGCGCGACCGCCTCGCGGGAGGTGACCGAGGCCAAACGCGGCGTGGCCGAGGCCAAGGGGCTTTTGGACGACACCCGCGGTCTGGTCAAAGGGGGCGTTGGCCCGAAGGGCATGACGATCGCCGAGGCGATCGAGGAGGCCAGCGGCCGGGCCACGCTGTTTCGCAACCGTCTCGCCGCCACCGCCCAGCTGGCGGAACTCGACCGCTCGATTGCTCGCCTCGACAACGAGGTCGCCCACCACTTGGAGGGTCAGCTGATCCCGCTGGGCTGGCTGATCGCGCTCGGCGCCATGTTCGTGACCGGTGCGGGCATGCTGCTCTCGGGATTGCTGTTGCCGGAGACCGTCACCGGTCCGCTCGCCTACGCGTTGGCCGCGCTCGGCCTGGCCGGCACGGGGCTGGCGTCGGTGACCACGTGGTCGCTCGACCGGGCCGCCTCCAACCGCCTCGAAGCGGCCCGCAGCCAGCACGAGATGGTGCACAAGCAGCGGGAGGAACTCCTGGCGCAGTGCGGCCTGCTCGACAAGAAGATCCCCGCCGACACCGTCAATTCGCTCGAGCGCCGGGCCGCTCTCGCTCAGGCCGAGGTCGAGCGGCTCGAGGAGCTGGCGGCCCGCGAAGGCTCGATGCACGTGCTTTCCGACAAGGTCTCCGTGGCGCAGCAGGCACTCAAGCGGGCGCTGGCGGGTCGCAAAGCCGCCCGCCTGCGGTGGCAGAAGGCGCTGCAGCATCGCGGCCTGCCGACCACGCTTTCCCCGCGGGAGGTGAAGCAGATCGGCTTGCATCGGCACACGCTTCTCACGCTCGACGACGACCGCCGCCGGCTCTCCGAGGAGGCCCGCCACAAGCGAGAGGAACTGGCGGCGTTTTCCAAACGGATCGACGAATTGATGGTGGAATGCGATCTCGTTCCGGAGGCGACGGCACTCGAACACATCGGCCAGCTCCGTGAGACGCTGGCGACCGAGTCGCTCGCCCACCGCCGCCGCGGCTCGCTCACCCGAAAGCTCGAACGCGCCCGCGCCGCCCATCGTCGCGCCAAGAAACAACTGGCCGTGGCCGAGCACCACGTGAAGGACTTCTTCACCCGCTGGGCCGTGACCACGGAGGCGGACTTCCTCGCCAAGGTCGACCGTCGCCCCCTCTTCGAGCAGACGAGGCTCGAGGCGGAGGCGGCGGAGGGTGCCTGGCTCGACGCCCGCCGCCGCGTCAGCGGACCGGCCGAACTCGACCAGTGGCTGCACGCCGACGAGCCCAGCCACCAGCTGGCGGGAGAACTGGCGAGCCTGACAGCCCACGGTCGTCCGCTCATGCCTGCCAAGGGTGGAAAGACTCCGGCCGCCAAGACGTCGTCAGCCGGCGGCGAGCAGACCACTCCGTCACCACTGCAACGTCGCCTCGCCGCTGCCTGCGAGGCGACGGAACGGCTGCGGACGACGCTCGGTCTCGCGACCGACCGCCGTGCCGGCATCGCCGCCAAGGTCGACGCCACGGCGCGGGATCGGAGCACCGAGGCGCTGCAGGCGGAGCTGACCGACGTCGAGCAGCAGCTCGCCGCGCAGCTCGATCGCCGGCGGCTCCTCGAACGCACGGGCCTGTTGCTCGAGGAGACGCGGCTGACGGTCGCCCGCGACCACCAGCCACCGGTGCTCCGCGACGCCTCGTACTGGCTGGCCAGGCTCACCGACGGCCGGCACACGGCGATCACCACCACGATCGACGAGGCGCGGCTCGAGGTGCACGATCGGGACGGCGCGGTCTGGAAGCCGGAACGGCTCAGCCGCGGCACCCGCGAGCAGGTGTTTTTGGCGCTCCGGCTGGCACTCGTCCGGGACCTGCAGCGGCATGGCGTGCAACTGCCGCTCGTCATGGATGACGCACTCGTGAACTTCGACGATGAGCGGGCCCGGGCCGCGGCCCGTGTGCTGGTCGAATTCGTTTCCGACCAGCACGGCGAGCGGCAGATGCTCGTCTTCACCTGCCACGCGCATGTCGCCGCCATTTTTGCCGCTGCGAATGCCACGGTCCGTTCGCTGAGCGATCCTGGCCGCGACTGGCGGCCGGTGCCGCAGGCCGCGGCGTTACCGACTCCGGCCCGCGTGCCGGAACCGCGTCCCGAGCCCGCACCGCGGCTCGAACCGGTGGCCGTCTCGCCGCCGGTCACCCCGCCGGTCACCTTCAACGAGGTGGGGCCGGGCGCCTGGCCGGCGGAACATTTCTTCTTCAGTCCGTCGGGTGGCTACGCCGCGATACACGACGAACAACGCCCCGCGCGACGCACCTCTCGGTGATGGTTCTGGGCTTCTTGTCGTGCGGCTCGGCGGGATTCCGCTAAACCTTCACGATGCCCGACTGGATGTCGCGGAGGTAGCGGGCCCGCATCTGGGCCAGCAGCATGCCGAGATAGGCATTGGCACCGAGCGAGAGAAACAGCGCGATGAGGCTACCCGTCAGCAGCCCCCACGGGCGGACGGTCTTTGCAGCGGCCGTCTCCACGTCGGCGATGCGGGAGCCGGTCGACGCCACCACCGGCGCCGCCCGCGGACGTCGCGAAGCCTCGATCACGGAGCGTTCCACAGCAGGCGGCCACGAATCGGCAACGTAAATCTTCACCCGACGGACGTCCCGCGCATCGGCGGGCACGTCGCTGGTGAAGGTGTAGGGCGTGCCGCCACGAACCAGGTCGGGCTCGACCCGCACCAGATAATCGCCCCCACCGTCGACGTCGGGCACGAAGGCGGCCTCGATGCCGACGGCCGTGGACATCTGCAAGGTGGCAACGACCATCACCAGCAGGGCCGTCGCAATCAAGTTCGCGCGCACGAGAGTCGTCTCCAGAAACGTCGAAAAACCTATGGTCCGGCATGATCCCTGGCGGCTTCGAATCCGCCAGGCGTTGCGGCCCCGAAGGCACCGCCATCAGGAGGATTTCACCCTCTGGACGTCCCTTTGTGCAACTCCGTCCGCCCCCGGTGCGGTCGCCCCCCCCGCCAGTTCGGTACCGACCGGCCCCGAGAGGCTGACGATCTCGGCCTGCAGCATCGTGAGAGCGGCCTGCAAAAAGGCCACTGCGATCGGGCCCACGAAGATTCCGATCGGCCCTAGGGCTCCCACGCCTCCCAACACGCTGAGCAGGGCGAGGAGCGGGTGGAGCTTCGACTGCCCGTGGAGCACGATCGGCTTGATGATGTTGTCGACGGTGGAGACCACGCACGCCCCCCACAGGGCCAGGCCGGCCGCCGCCCAGGTGTTCTTCACGAAAAACAGCAGATAGAGGCTGGCTGTGCCCCAGACGGCCGCTGCGCCGACGAATGGCACGAGCGCCCCGAAGAACGTCAGCAGGGTCAGGAGAAACACCCCGCCCAGGCCGGCGATGTAGAAGCCGAATCCCGCCAGCACCGCCTGCACGATCGCCGCCAGCAGCGTGGAACTGACGACCGCGCGGCTCACCTCCTCGAACTCCTCGAGCAGTTGCCACTGATACCGCCGGTCGAGCGGAATGAGACGGGTGACCGCCTCGAACATCCGCCGGCCGTCGGCGAGGAAGTAAAAGAGGCTCACCGTCATCACGATCAGGCCGATCAGCAGTTTGACGATCACCACCGGCGCGCGGGCGGCGATCGGGCCGATCCATTCCTCGGCGAGTTTGCGAATTTCCCCGTTCACGCTCTCGCTGGTCAGGTGCAGCCCGGTGGCGTCGTTGACGGTGACGACGAGTCCATCGAGCACGGTGGGGTCGAGCCGGAGGCCCTCCGGGCTGCGGAGCACGGCCACGGCGTCACCACCGGCCCGAGAGACGAGCAGAAAGAGCGGCACGAGCACGATGAGAAGCACGAACAGCGTGGTCAGGCCCGCAGCCGCCCAATCAGGCAGGAGAAATCGCTCCCGCAGCCACCGGTGCAGCGGACCGAAGATCACGACCAACATCGCCGCCAGCAACAGCGGCAAAAGGAAGCCCGACATGACGCGGAGCGAGAGCAGGCCGAAAATGGCCACCAGGCCGAGGATCACGCCGAACGAAATCAGCCTTGTCATCAGAGATTGTTCCGGAGACTGCTCCGCCTGCTCCATCGTGCGATGCACGACCACGGTGCTGCCGAGGCTCGGAAAGTGTACGCCAACCACCCTCCGGGCGTCAGCGGTCGCGCTGCCTGCGGGGCCAAGATCGCATGGCGGCCGGCAGCCCGCAGCGGTATCCTGCTGCGGTTTCCCCGGCCCGCAGCCCACCATTCGCGACCGCCATGACCACACCCGTCGCATCGATCGTCATTCCCGTGCGTGATGAGGCGGGCAACATCGCTCCGCTGGCCGCCGAGATCCGAACCGCGCTCGACGCCGCGGCGCTGTCGTGGGAATTGTTCCTCGTCGACGACGGCTCGGCGGACAGTTCGTGGGCCGAAATCGCGTCCCTCGAGGCGTCCGACCCGCGGATCCGCGGGATTCGTCTGGAACGCGGCCAGGGCAAGTCAGCGGCTCTCGCGGCCGGGTTTGCGCAGGCGCGGGGCGAACGAATCGTGATGCTCGACGGCGACGGTCAGGACGATCCCGCCGAAATCCCCCGGATGCTCGGCCTGCTGGCGGGCGAACCTGCCCGCGCCGATCTCGTCAATGGTTGGAAGACGCCGCGGCTCGATCCCTGGCACAAGACGATGCCCTCGCGGGTCTTCAACTGGCTCGTCGGACTGTTGACCGGCCTGCGACTCCACGATCACAACTGCGGCCTGAAGGCGTTTCGCCGTGACGTGATGCACAGGCTCCAGCTGACGGAGGGCATGCATCGCTTCATTCCGGTGCTGGCGGCGGCGGAGGGCTTCCGCGTGATGGAGGTGCCGGTGCACCACCGTCCGCGGATTCGCGGCAGCTCCAAATACGGCGTCGCACGATTCTTCCACGGCCTCGTCGATCTCACCCGGGTCTCGGCACGGGTCTGGGGCAGGGTCCGTCCACTCCCGACGGCCCGCCGAGGCGAATCACGGGCCCGACTGCGGCAGGGCGTGTATGCGATCATGGCGACGATGGCGCTGGCCTCGGTGCTCGGACGCATCGGCGCCGTCGCCAGCGTCGATCGGATCGGTTTGGAGAAAAAACTGGTCGCCGATGCGGTGGCGAAGGCAAAGGCCGCCGGCGAGGAGGCGGATCAGGAGTCGGTCAGAGCGAAGATCGAGACGGAAAAACGGCTCATCCGCCCCTTCCTGTCCGGTAACGACCGCAGCCGCTGGCTCACGATCCGCGCCCTGGTGGAACGGGGAACGTTCGCCATCGACGATCTTGTCGTGGAGCCCGGCTGGGACTCGATCGACGCCGTCGTCCACCCCGACGCGTCCGGACACCTGCGGCTCTATTCGAGCAAGCCACCGCTGCTCCCCGTGCTCTGTGCCGGGCCCTACTGGCTGCTGAACAGGATCACCGGCTGGACGCTCGGCGACCATCCGTTCGAGATGGGCCGGCTGTTGATGGTGCTCTACGGACTGCTGCCACTCGCGGTGTTCATGGCATTCACATTCCGGCTCGTCGAGCGCATCGGCACGACCGACTGGGGCCGGCTCTGGGCGGCGGCACTCGTGGCGGGCGGCACGCTGCTCAACACCTTCGCCATCGTGCTCACCAACCACGTTCCGGCAGCGGCCTGCACCGCGGTGAGCGGCTGGTTCGTCTACCGGATCGCCGTCGATGGGCTCCGCTCCCACGCCGGCTTCGCTGCGGCCGGTGCCGCGGCGGCGCTCGCCGCGGCATTCGAGCTGCCGGCGCTCGCCTGGCTGGCCGCCACCATCGGCGTGCTGACCCGCTGCGATCTCCGCCGCACGCTTACGGCCGCCCTGCCGGCGGCGCTGGTGGTGGCTGCCGCGGCGTTCTCCACCAACTGGCTGGCCCATGGCACGATCATTCCCCCCTACGCGCACCGCGCCGCGGCGCTGCAACCGCTGCCCCCCGGAGTCGTGCTCCGCGACGGCGAATCCTGGAACCCTGCCAACTGGTACGACTATTCGCTTCGGCTCCCGAATGGAAAGCTGCTGACGAGCTATTGGAAAGCGCCGCAGGGGGTCGACCGTGGCGAACGGTCCGCCGCCGCCTATGCCTGGCATGCGCTCGTCGGTCATCACGGCATCTTCTCGCTCACGCCCGCCTGGCTGCTGGCGATTCCGGGCATCGGACTGCTGGCCGCGTCGGCGGGCACACGAGCCGGCACGAGAGCCGGCGGACGACTTGCCGACGGGCCGCGGATGGCCGCCCCGGGAACCAACGGGCAGGAAAGAGTCGCCTGGGCGATCGCGACGGTCTCGGTGGTGGTGGTGGCCTTCTATCTGTCGCGGCCGCCGATCGACCGCAACTACGGCGGCACTTCGAGCGGGTTTCGCTGGGCGTTCTGGCTGGCGCCGCTGTGGGTGATGGCAACTGTCCCCGCAGCCGACCGGTTGGCCGGCGGCCGCGTGGGCCGCATGGTGGCGCTCTCCCTGCTGGGAGTCTCGGTCGTGTCGGTCTCCTTCCCGACGTGGAGCCCGTGGACGATGCCCTGGCTGCACCAGTGGCTCACGCACGTCGGATGGCTCGGCGGCCGATGAGGCACCGCTGGAGCGAGTCGATTCCAGCCACTAGCCGGGGAGCGGCGCCTCAGGCCACTCGCCGGGGAGCGGCGCCTCGATGGTCACGTCGCCGCCGGTGTCGGGATCGGCGTACGTGATCCGGCAGGCGTGCAGCGCGATCGGCCGCGTGCGGGAATCGGCGCCCGCCGAGGTTTCGGCAACGGCCGGTTCAAGTTCCCCGGCCCAGGTCGCGTCAGCCGCGCCGTAGAGATCGTCCCCCACGATGGGAAGTCCCCGGGCGGCAGCCTGCAGCCGCAGTTGATGCATCCGGCCGGTCACCGGCGAGAGCTCCAGCAGGAGCCTGTCGGGCGGCAGTCGCCGGAGCAGTCGCACCAGCGTCACCGCCTCGCGGCCGCCTGGCTCGTCGGCCGCCACGATCCGCGCCCGCGCCTCATCGGGAATTTTCTCCAGCCTGTCGCGCCAGGTCAGCGTTCCACCAGGCGTTTCAGGGGCGGCGCCGACCTCCGCTGCAGCCCGCACGAGCGCGTCAACCGTCGCGCCCGCCGACTCCGCACACACCACGATCGCCAGATAGGTCTTCCGAACCTGCCGCCGCTCGAACTGCCGCGAGAGTTTCCGCGCCGCGCGGGGCGTGGTGGCGAAGAGCACCACGCCCGATACTCCACGATCGAGCCGATGCGGCACGCCGACATACCCCCGGGACGATTCACCGTGGAGGACCTGTCGCAGCCACGATTCGACCGACGCGATCCCGGGCGGCGCCTGCGTCGCCAGCCCCGACGGCTTCCAGACCGCGATCACGCCGGCCGACTCCCGGATCACGTGCGGCGTCGGCACGGCTGTCTTGTTCATGACCGTCACGCCCGCAGCAATCGGCCGTTTTCGCGAGGAGCCGGCGGAGTCGCCGCACCGAAGACGGCTCCATGCTTTTTCCGGACCGGCCCCCTGTTATACTCCGCGGCCTGAGGCCCGCCGGGGGGTTCCTCCCCTGCCCCCTCTGATTGCCCCCTCCGATTGCCGCCTTGGTCCCACGGCTCGCCCCCGCCAGCGACAGGGTTCGTTCGATGCCATCTTCCTCCTCCGCAGCCTCTTCCGCTGCGATCCGCGTGGTGATCGCCGACGACCACGAAATCGTCCGTCAGGGGCTGGCGAGTCTCTTCAGCGATTCGGACATCCGCATCGTCGGCGAGGCGACGGATGCCGCCGAGGCGACGAAGCTGTGCCGCAAGCTGAAGCCCGACGTCGTGGTGCTGGATGTGCGGCTGGGATCGGATGACGGCATCGAGACGATCAAGCACATCCGCGAAGCCTGCTCCACCACGCGAATCGTGATGCTGTCGGCCTTCGACAGTTCGACCTACATCGCCCGGGCCGTTTCGGCCGGCGCCAACGACTACCTGCTGAAAAGCGCCTCGCGGCAGGAACTGATCGAGGCCGTCACCAACGCGGCGCGGGGCACACCGCCGCCGCGGTCCGGCGAGTTTCGCCGCATCGTCGGCTCGATGGCCAACAAGACGGTGCCGGAGCACGTCGACGTGCCGTTGACCCCCCGGGAAGCGCAGGTGCTGCGGTTGGTGGCGATGGGGCTTTCCAACCAGGAAATCGCCGACTCGCTCACGATCAGCATCGAGACGGTGAAGGAGCACGTGCAAAACCTGCTGCGCAAACTCGCG
>JBILWX010000142.1:0-8106 GCA_044369655.1 Pirellulales bacterium | reverse complement strand
GTCAGGCATCGGCTCCTCGCGATCCGCTGTACATCCGCTCGCAATAGTTTTGCGAAGGAGTGCCCAATCCTATTGCGCTTGGGCCGACACCCTTTGAAGCAATTCGATCCATTTATTGAAGGTTCACCAACGGAGTTCTCGTCATGCCATTGCATCGCTGGTTCGTGTTGGTCGTGATCGTTACGTCGGTGGGAGTCGCAGCCGCCGTGGAGGGCGTCGCGGCAGAGGCCGCTGTGGGCTCAGGACAGCCGTCGAATCGGCTCGGACTGGTAAAAGACCACGACCCCGTCAAGTACGTTGGCGACGTGGTGTATTTCGTCGAAGACAAAATCGTGGGCCGCGACAAGCTCACGCAGACCTGGTCGATCGTCGCGCGTAAGGAAGGCAAGGCCGAGCACGCCTTCAAAGTTGAGACGCACGCCATCCACTCCGATGCCGATGCCGCCAAACAAGAACTGCCACGTCCGGTTTCGGGTCAACGATCCGCAGAAAATCCAGACCTGGATTCGGATACTCGAATGGCTGGTGTCGGGCTGGAGCGTCAAGCGCGTTGCAAACGAGCTCAATAAACTCGGCATACCAACACCAAGCGCCGGGGACAGAAGGCATGACGACGGCGTGGAGCACGAGGTGTCGGGCGTGTGGCAGGACAGCACCATCCTGGCCATCGCGAAAAACCCGATCATCACCGGAGTCAAAATGTATGGCCGGTTCGCGGAGGGCGTTCATTATCGACTCGGGCCGAAAGGGATCCGTCCCGCGGAAGAGGATGAGGTTTACAAGAGCGGGGCAGGCCGGATCATCGAAAACGATCCGGCGATCTGCATCCGTGCCGAGTCCGGCGGGGGCGTGCTTTTCGATGCTGAGCGATGGCAGCGGCTACAGGAAGACCTTGAGAGCCGAGGCACGTCGCAGCGGGCGAAACGCCGGGCAGCCGATCCGGCTGCCTACCCGCTGACATCTTTCGTGTTCGACATGACCGATGGGTGCGGTGGCGTGATGCACGGCGTTGTCAGGAAGGATCGTGGTGCCGGCAAGCCGCTGTATCGATGCAGCATCTACACGAAGACGCAGGGGGCCAAGTGCCATCACAACACTGTCCCTGCCGAAGCATTGCTTTTGTTCACGATGACGACACTCGTCAGAAACCTGAGGCTGGTCGGCGGGCCTGACAGGATTCGGGCAGCCGTCGAGGCCCGGCTCGCACAAGTGACGGCAGAGCCAATGACGGCAGACGAGTCATTGCACGATCAGATTCAAGCACGTGTGCAGCGACTTCGCCAAAAAGTGGATCAGGCACCGAAGCGGATTCTCGAGGAGGACGACGACGAACTTCGTGCCGACCTTCGGATCGCGCTGCGAGAACTCAAAACGGAACTTGCTGATGCTGAAAAAACGCTCGCCGAGGTTGGTTCGCGGGTACCAGATCGCGCTCGTGGAACCGATCCCGAAACCGAGGTCCAAAACGCACTCGCCTTGATGGACCGGATCGAGGCCATCTGTTCCGATCCCACAGCCAGGGCGGAACTGCCGGGGCTCTTCAAGGAACTGGGCATTCGAATCGGACTGAACTTCCGCGAAGGTCGCCGCAACAGTCGTGCCGTGCGATTGGTATCTGGCGGCATCATGGCGTTCTGAAACCGCCCGCTGCCCTGCACGCTACGAAACACCAACGGCAGGCCGCTGGCAGGAGGATTGGCACCAGCAGCCGATGACCAGGCGAATCACAGCACCTGCTGCAATGGCCACCGAGAGAAACACCCCGGCGAGGCAGAACGCTCCGTCGGCGGCAAAAAAGCCCCTTCCAATCGGAAGGGCAAATCGACCGAACCGAGCAGCGTGTCGCGGGGCGGCACGCCAAACTCGGCGGTCGATTCAAAACCACCTCGTCAACCGGCGAGACCCGGTCGGTTATACGAAGCAAGTCGGGGCGACACGATTCGAACGTGCGACCTCTACGTCCCGAACGTAGCGCTCTAGCCAGGCTGAGCTACGCCCCGATCGGTGCGACCAGCGAACTTCAAGAAGTTCGGTCGTCGCACATGGGAGAGACCTGAAGATTACCCGCCCAGCCCCCGCAGGACAACGCCGCTGCCAGACAGGCCATGAAAACCCCCTGGAGGCCATGAAAATTACGGATCAGCGTATTTGTCCGAGGAGCAATGCACGCGAGCCAGGCATCACTCCGCCAGCGATGCGCAGACCAGTTCCCGATCATTTCGTGCGAAAATGCAGCGGTTTGCAAATGCCGGGTGGCTCCAGACCACCTCCCGGCCGAAGCACTCGTTCGTGGGGGCCAGCAGATGCGTTCGCCCCACCTCCTCGTAGGCCGCCGAGGTCAGCCGGGCCAGGATGAGATCACCCGTCTCGCTGAAGAGCCAGGTGCGGTCGTCTCCGGCCGCGTCGCCCTGCCGCACGAGAAACGCCGTGCCGTGCCGGCCGCGCCGGTCGCCCAGCGTCGGCTCGCCCGTTTCCCAGAGCCGCTTGCCCGTGGCCAGTTCCACCGCCGTCAGAAACCCGGTCTCGCAGTCGCAGCCGTAGAGCGTGTCGCCGGCGATGAAGGGGGTGCTGTTGGCACAGTAGACGGCCGACTTCGGATCACCCCGCCAAGCGATCTTCGCGCCGGGCTTGTCGGCGGCGAGCGTGTAGAGAGCGCCGACACGGCCGATGCCGCTCGCGAAGAGCACCCGTCCCTGCTCGGTCGTCGCCACTCGCGGCGCCATGATCGACATGCCGTAGGCCGGCTTCAGCGGCTGCGACCAGAGCACCGTGCCCGTGGCAGGATCGAGCGCGTTGAGCTTGTCGGCGTCCCAGATCACGAGTTGCCGCACGCCGGCCGACTCGATGATCGACGGCGGACAGTAGCCCGATTCGCTCGCTGACAGGGCCCGCCAGAGTTCGCGGCCCGTGTCCTTGTCGAAGGCCACGGCCACGCTCCCCTCGCCACCCACCAGGCAGATGAGCCGGTTGCCGTCGACGAGCGGATGGCCGCAGAAGCCCCACAGCGGGGTCGGCGCCGAATAGTCTTTCTTGAAATCCTTCGACCAGATCACCCGGCCCGTGGCTGCGTCGAGGCAGAAGAGATTTCCTTCGGCACCGAGCGTGTAGACCTTGCCCTCTGCGACCGTCGGCGTGCACCGCGGCCCGGAGGCATACGAGATGGCGTATGGACAGTCGTATTCATGCTTCCAGAGCAGGCGGCCACTGGACGCATCGAGGCACAGCACCCGCTCGCGGCCGGCGAGCGCAGTGCGGTCGTTGGGAGCGTTGGCCAGTTCTCCCTCGCGCCGGTCGTAGTCCAGGAGATAGACGCGGCCGTCGGCGACAGCCGGCCCGGAGTAGCCGCCCTTCACCTCGACCCGCCACTTCACGGGAAGGCCCGCCTGCGGAATCGCCTTCACGACCCCGGTCTCGCGCCAGACGCCGTCCCGCTCGGGCCCCATCCACTGCGGCCAGTCGTCACCGCGGGCCGTGGGAGCGGACACGAGCAGGAAGAGCGTGAGGGCAGTTGTGCGCCAGGCAGGCGCGATCGCCATGTGGCGACGGGCGAGAGGAGTGGGGAGGCTGGTCGGTTCCACGGGCGTTTTCTCCGGAAGGCTGGACGACGGTCAGGTCGGCATCGGCAGCTCCGCGCCCACGTCGATGCCGTCCGGACGCCAGTCGATGATTTCCATCTCGGCGGTGCGGCGGCCGCGGAACTCGTTGATCTTTGGCTTGAAGGCGACGTGAAAGGGCTGGCCTGGAGACGGCAGGCGAGGGAGCCACTCGGCACCGCCGAAGGCCACGCCACGAACCTTCGCGCCATGCTGCGTGAGGTTCATCGAGATGTGCCTCGCGCCGCCGCCGATCACGCGGGGGGGCTCCACCAGGCGAACTCCCGATGCGCAGAGGATCGGCCGCCGGTTGCCCTGGCCAAACGGCGCCAGCCGCTCGAGCTGCTGAACCGTGTCGAGCGTGAGGCCGGCGAGCGTCGTCTCGCCGTCGAGCGTGATCTGCGGCAACCGCAGGCTTGCCGGCATGCGTTGGCCGACAGCCGCGAGGAACGCTTCGCGAAAAGCATCGATCTTCCCATCCTCGATCCGCAGGCCGGCCGCGGCCGCGTGGCCTCCGCAGGTGAGCAGGTGCTCGCGGCAGGCCATCAGCGCCTCGTGCACGTCGAACCCCGGCACGCTCCGCACGCTCCCAATCGCGGGCCGGCCCTGATGTTCGTCGCGGGAGATCATCACGATCGGCCGATGCCACTTCTCCGCCAGCCGTCCCGCCACGATCCCGATCACGCCGGCATGCCAGCCGCGATCGGCCAGCACGAGGGCCGGGTCGGCCTCGGGATCGAACTGCTCCTTCGCCTGCTTGGCCGCCGCCAGCTGGATGCTTCGCTCCTCGGTCTCGCGACGGGCATTGAGCTCGTGGACGTAGTCGGCCAAGTGCACGGCCCGCGCGGGGTCGGCCGTGGTCAGCAGTTCGATCCCACAGGCGGCCTGCCCGAGCCGGCCGGCCGCGTTGAGACGGGGCGCCAGGCGAAACGCCACGTCCTCGCTGTCGAGCTGCGACTTCTCGTGCAGCTTCGCCAGTTCGAGGAGCCGTTCGATTCCCGGTCCGCCCCGCTTCCGCAGGCACTCGAGGCCGTGCCGCACATAGATCCTGTTCTCATCGAGCAGCGGCACGACGTCCGCCACCGTGCCGAGCGCCGCATAGCCGATCGACTTGAGCAGCATCTCCCGTAGCCGGGGCGTGACCTGCTTCGCACCGGAGGCTCGCGTGGCGATCGCCCAAGCCAGCTTGAAGGCCACGCCCGCGCCGCAGAGTTCGCCGAAGGGGTAATCGGCTCCCGGCAGCCGGGGATGCACGAGCACGTCAGCTGCGGGGAGCGTGTCGGCGAGGTTGTGGTGGTCGGTGATGATCAGTTCCAGGCCGAGCTCCCGCGCCCGCACGGCCTCGGCCACGCTGGCGATGCCGCAGTCGACGGTGACCACGATCTGGGCACCCCGGGCCGCGAGCGTCTCGAGCGCTTCGGCGTTGAGCCCGTAGCCCTCCTCGAACCGGTCGGGCACGTACCAACTCGCCGTCGCATCGATCGCCTCGAGGCAGCCCATCAGGATCGCCGTGGCGCACATGCCGTCGGCATCGTAGTCGCCATAGACCACGATCGGCCGCCCGGCCCGCGCGGCCGCCAGCAGCCGTTCGGCTGCCGCCGGGATGCCCGGCAGCAGGTCGGGATCGCGGAGGTCGGCCATCGAGCCGCCAAGGAATGAACGGACGGCCGGAGCGTCGGTCAGCCCACGGGCGGCAAGCAGCCGGGCAGCCACGGCCGAGACGCCGGCCGATCGCTCGATCGATTCCACCAAGGCCCGGTCGTGCGGCAGAATTCGCCAACATTTCGGCACGGCTCGACTCCCTTCGGAAAATGACCATGGGGAGTATACGGGAATCCAGCGGCCGCGCTGCCGCGGCGTCTGTCGCGGCGATTCCGCCCGGTGGTCGTGCGTGTATAGTGTGGGCCCGCCGCCAACCCCGGCCCCCCGGAGAAAGAACCCCATGTCGATCGCCGACATCGTCCTCCCCAAGCTGCCCGCCAAGCCGAAGCGCGATACCGTGCCGAAGGACAAGGTGCTCTGCGAATACTGCACGGCGAAGTGCTGCCGCTATTTCGCTTTGCCGCTCGAGACGCCGACCACGCGGGAGGAGTTCGAATACATCCGCTGGTTTCTTCTCCACGACCACGCCACCGTATTCACCGAGGATGGCGACTGGTACGTCTGCGTGCACACCGTCTGCAAGCACCTGCAGGACGACCACCGCTGCGGCATCTACGAGACTCGGCCGCAGATCTGCCGGGAATACACGACCAAGGACTGCGAATACGAAGACGACTGGGTCTACGACCAGTATTTCGAGACGGCCGAGCAGGTCGAGGAATACATGGACGCGGTGCTCGGCCCCGGCGGCATGGAGATCGGCGACGGTCGCAAGAAAAAGAACCGCCACAAGTCGATCCGCAGCCAAAAGCCTGCGCTCTTGCCGGTGCTGTCCTAGTCTTGGCCTCGTGTTGGAAGGCTGCAACCGTGACCGATTCCCGCCCCCTCATCGAACCCCGCACCCTCAAGGGCTTTCGTGACCACCTGCCGGCGCAGGCGCTGGCCCGAGAGAAGATTCTCGACATCGCCCGCCGCGTCTACCGCTCCTACGGGTTCGCGCCGATCGACACGCCGGCGCTCGAATACCTCGAGATCCTCACCGGCAAGGGGAGCGAGGAGACCGACAAGCAGCTCTACCGCTTCAAGGACCATGGCGGCCGCGACGTGGGCCTGAGGTTCGATCTCACCGTGCCTTTCGCCCGGTTTTGCGCCCAGCACATCGCGAGCCTCGGCACGCCCTTCAAGCGGTATCACATGGCGCCGGTGTGGCGGGGTGAGAACACGCAGCGCGGCCGGTACCGCGAGTTTATGCAGTGCGACTTCGACACGATCGGCACGACGAGCCCGGTGGCCGACCTGGAAACGGTGCTCGTCGTGCACGACCTGCTCGCCGCGATCGACTTCGGCGGCTTCACGATCCGCGTCAACGACCGCCGCGTGCTCTCCGGCATCCTGCAGGAATGCGGTGTGGCCGACCGTTCGACCGACGTGCTTCGGTCGCTCGACAAACTCGGCAAGGCGACGCCCGAGGCGGTGGCGGCGGAACTGGACGCCCACGGCGTGTCGGCCGACGTGCGGACGAAGCTGCTCGGCATGGCACAACTCGCCGGCGACCCGGCGACGGTGCTCGCCGCCCTCGACGGGCTCGTCGGCTCGTCCGAAACCGGCCGCACGGGGGTGGCCGCGCTGCGGAGCCTGCTCGACGGCGTGCGGCAGGCGGGCGTGCCGGAGGGCCGTGTCGTGATCGATCCGTCGATCGCCCGCGGCCTCGACTACTACACCGGCATCGTGCTGGAGAGTTTTCTCGACGACCTGCCGGCGCTCGGCAGCATCTGCTCCGGCGGTCGCTACGACAATCTCGCCGGCCTCTACACGAAGCAGTCGTTGCCCGGCGTCGGGGCGTCGCTCGGCATCGACCGACTGCTCGCGGGTCTCGAGGAACTCGGCCGGCTCGAACTGTCGGAGACGCCGGCGGATGTCTTTCTCGTGCACTTCGACGAGGCGCACCTGGCCGATTACCTCCGCATCGCCGCGCGGTTGCGGGCCGACGGCATGGCGGTGGAGTTTTTCCCCGAGGCGAAGCGGGTCGGACAGCAGTTGAAGATGGCGGCGAAGAAGGGGTTTCGCGTGGCGCTCGTGATCGGCAGCGACGAGTTTGCCGCCGGCACCGCGCAGCTGAAGAATCTCGCCGCCCAGACCGCCTGCACGATCGACTGGCATGGCGATCTGCCCGTGCTCTCCGATGCCGTCCACTCGCAGCTCGAGGCGATCAAGGCGGGCAACTGACGAAGGCCGACGCGGCTCATCGCGCGGGTCACGAGCGGCCGAGCCGCTTCTCGATCGCCGCGATCTCGTTGGCCACGGCCCGCGCGGTGTCCGGCCGGTCGGCCGGGTCGTGTGCGATCAGCCGCATCACGAGGTCCGAGACGTCTGCGGGCACCTCGGGAGCCACGCTCGTGAGCAGCGGCGGCGAGCCCCGGGAGATGGAGGCCAGCATCGCCATCATCGACGCGCCCGTGAAGGGCAGCCGGTCGGCGAGCAGTTCATACAGGATCACGCCGAGCCCGAAGAGGTCGGCCCTCGCATCGACGACCCGGTCGCCGAGCCGCTCCGGCGCCATGTAGGCGGGCGTGCCCACCACCGCGCCGTCCACCGTGACGCTGGCCATGGAGGGATCGTCGCCGGCATCGCGGGCCAGCCCGAAATCGATGATCTTCACCTGCCGTTCCGGCCCTTCGAGGATGATGTTCTCGGGCTTGATGTCGCGGTGGATGAGGCCGCTGCGGTGTGCCGCCCAGAGCCCCTCGGCGATCTCGCGGCCGATCCGCAGGGCCTCCTTCAGTGGGACCCGGCCGACCTGTTCACGGTAGGTGCCGAGCGTGTCACCGCGCAGCCACTGCATGACGATGTAGGGGAGGCCACCCTGGTCGCCTGTCTGGTTGCCCGTCTGGCGGTGCTCGCCGACCTGATA
>JBILWX010000088.1:0-14871 GCA_044369655.1 Pirellulales bacterium | reverse complement strand
CGTGTGGATGCTCGACGGCGGCGGTGGCACGGCTCTCGCGAAGGAACCGCCGGCGGGCCGCCGGATCGCTCGCCCGCGACGGGTGCATCACCTTGATCGCCACGTGGCGTCCGAGCGATTCGTCCTCCGCGAGATACACCTGCCCCATGGCCCCGCGGCCGAGGCTCTTTTCCACCCTGTAGCCGCCGATCGTCGCGGGCAGCCTGTCACGCACGAACTCGTCCGCGAATGAGACGGTCGGCGCGACGTCGGTCGCCGCCGCGGAGACCGTCGGCGTGAACACGAGGGTTTCGGTGAGCGGCGAGCGGGGTTCGTGGGTTTCCGTGGCGACGTGCTCGACGACGAACGAACAGAACGGATCGCCCCGCAGGAGACAGCTCGGTTCCTCGATGCGGATCGTCTCGCCGTAGTGAGCCGCGATGCCACGCATCAGTCCCGTGGCCAGCGGGCACAGACGCCGTGCAGAACTGTAGACGAGATGCAGTTCATCGGGGCTCTGCCGCACCGTTTCCAGGACCGGCGGTGCGGCGCCCGGGTTCGCGGTGCGGACCATCGCGTGGATGATCGCCTCGGTGTGCTCGATGAGGTCGAGCGACCGCCACGCGGGGTCGACGACCGGCCCGGCTACCTTGATCAGGTGCGGGGCCAGGAATTGGCCGAACTCCTCCAGGATCGCGGGCAGGGGACGGCCGGTCGTGTCGGCGATCGTCGTCAGAATGGCCACCGCATCGGCGTCTGGATAGACACCCGACGGCAGATACTTGGCCGTGGACGTGGCCGTGCTCGCCCGAATTCCCTTCCACGAGGTGCTGCCGGCGGCCGCGACGTCGGCGAACTTCTGCAGGTAGAAAAAAATGAGGCCGTGCACGAGTTGGGCGCCTTCCCCGGAGGTAGCGAGCCGGTTCAGTCAGTAGAACCGCAGACACGCGCCTTGTATAGGAGGAGACCGTGGGCGGCGTGGTAGAGCGCCCCGCACTCCACGTCCACGTCGGATGTCTGTTCGAGAAGGGTGACCAGCCGGTCGGCAGCCCGGGTCACCCAAGGTTCTGCCAACCGCTCGTCATCGAGCGCGAGGCTGAGCACCTCGAAGACGTGGCCGGTGGCCGACAGCCGGGCAAACACGTCGGCCGACGTGCCGGGCCGCTCGAAGGAATGGATCGAAAAACTGCCGTCGGCCTGCTGGTAGCGGCGGGCGCGGTCGATGCACTCTTCGATCACGTCCGCCGCCGCCGCCCAGCCGCCGGACAGTTGGTCCGGGGTGCGGCCCGTCGACTCGCAGTGTTTCCGCAGGGCGGCCACCAGGCCATACAGCCGATGCGCGCCGCCACAGGCACTCGTGAACAGATCGGCATCGGCCTCCATCTGGACGACCCGTTCCACCGTCCACCGCTCACCGTCGCCGGCCGTCCAGGTGGCAGCGGGCGAACGGTAGGCAGACAGCGCCATCAGCGTCCACGTGGCCTCCTGACCGGGTCGGATGTCGGCCTGTGCCTGCGTCAGCAGATCGTCGACGGTGCATGCCTTGTTGCCGACCATCAGCTTCGTATCGGACGGAATGCCGTGCTCTCCGCACTGCGACAGATAGCCGAGCCACTGGTCGGGGTGGCCCTGGCCCGTCGTGCTGCCCTCTTCCACCACGGCCACCACGCCCGGTGTCCCGGCCCGGAGGGTCCAGCCGGTGAGCCGGCCGCCGTCGAGGAGGTAGTCGAGCGCAGCCGACTCCGTGCCGTCGTGCCGGAGAGGAAAATCGCGGCCGAACGCCAGGATGCCGTGCACCACCTGCCAGGCGCCGTGCACGGATGCGTCCAGCCGGCGTTCATGTCGGGCATGGGCCAGCGCCGCCTCGATCCGCCGACAGAGAGCAGGGCGGTCGATCGGTGCGGCGGTGGTCACCCCGTCGCCCCCATCGACCGCAACCGCACCGGTCGGCTGTGGCCCGCAGCCTGCAAGCAGGCAGGAAAGCAGCCCCGCGACGGTCAGGGCTGGCGAAAAACCGGCGCGAACAGGTAGGCGTGCGATTGCGTACAGAAAGGCCATGAACGAGTCGAAATGGTGGTGTCTGGGCTGGGGGTCGCCGGCCGGTGATCGGCCTGGTGGCTAGAATACTTGCGTGGATCCCGGCCCGCGGACCCCGCCCCCCCGATTTTCCAGGAGTTGTCGCGAACGATGCCGTTTTTCTACTTTGATCCGTATTACATGCTGGCGATCGCCCCGGCCGCACTCTTGGGGATGTGGGCCCAGTGGCGGGTGCATTCCTCGTTTGCGGCGGCATCCCAGGAGCCGGCACCGCTCACTGGAGCGGCGGCCGCCCGGCACATCCTCGACTCCGCCGGTGCGACCGACGTGGAGATCGAGTCGGCGCCGGGCCAGCTCACCGACCACTACGATCCGCAGGCGAAGGTGCTCCGCCTGTCGCAGGGTGTCTATGGCAGCCGGTCGCTGGCGGCCGTCGGCATCGCCGCCCACGAGGCCGGGCATGCGCTGCAGGACCACCAGGGGTATTCCATGATGGCGCTCCGCAACGCCGCCGTCGGCGTGGCGAACGTGGGCAGCGGCTTCGGCCTGTTCGTGTTCATGATCGGCTTGGCGATGATGCTCAAGCCGGTGGCCTGGCTGGGCATCGCGCTCTTCGGGGCGACGGTGTTCTTCCAACTCGTGAACCTGCCGGTCGAGATCGATGCCAGCAATCGTGCCAAGGCGCAACTCGTGGACCTCGGCATCGTGCCGACCGGATCGATGGCGTCGGTCAACAACGTGCTCAACGCGGCGGCCTGGACCTACGTGGCCGCCACGCTCCAGAGCGTGCTGACGCTGCTCTACTACGCCAGCTACCTGACCGGTGGCAGCAGCAGCGACTCGGAGCGGTGACGCAGGGGGGCTAGTGGTTCAGTGAATACAGCAGCACGTTGAGGGCGATCTTCTCGGCGTCGTCCCGGCCGTAGCCCGTGCACTCGAGCGAGTTTTGCTTTTCGAGCGCGCAGGAGAGGTCGTAGGGGGAGAAGATCACGGCCCACCGATCCCCCATCCGCACGCCCGACAGCTTCGGAGCCATCTGACGCTTTCGCACGTTCAACGGGCCATTGCCACCCGCAGGTTCGCGGAGCGTCACCTCGCGGATGTCGTAGCCGCCGTAGGCTGCGGCCGTGAAGATCGGGTCATCGGCCGGGATCTCCTCGAGCTTCCAGGAGGGGAGCGCCGCGGCGATCTCGGCCCGGAAGGCCGCCGTGAACGTGGGCGCTGCACAGACGCTGTCGGCGAGCAGCGTGCCGCCCCGCTCGAGAAACTGCCGCAATCGCTCCCGCCGCGCCGCGTCGAAGGCGAACCCCTGACGGCCGTGCATGAAGACCAGGTGGTAATTGAAGAGGGCGGGGTCGGCGGGATCGATCTGGCTCGGCGTATCGTCGACGCGAACGCCCAGTTCACGCGCCGCCGCGCGGAGGACGTTGGCGAGCGCCGCCGGTGCCGCATCGCACATACCGGCGTGTTTGAGCTTGGCGATGGCGATCTGCCCCCGCTCCAAATCATCGGACACCTGCGGCGCTTGCCGGTCGAGCACGAACAGTTCGTCCTTCCGCTTCAGCTCGCGGTTGGTGGCGTAGGCGATCACGTTCGTGCCGATGGCCAATGCCGCATCCACTTCGCGGCCTATCGTCTCGGGCAGGCTTCGGCGCGAGGCACCGCCGATTTCCCACAGGCAGGAGAGGCTCGGCATCGACGCCTCGTTCTTCTGCGCATCGGTCGGTGGGGCATAGATGAGACAGGTTCGGCAGCCGTAGTCGACGCCCAGGAGCGGGCGGTGGAGTTCGGGCGGCACGATCTCCTCGGCATGCCACGCCGGGTGTTCCGGGGGGAGCAGGTGGAGCTGGTACTCGGGCTCCGGAAAAATCTCGCCGACGAGTTGCCGGAGTTGCCGATCGAATGCGCCGCTGGCCGGGCAGCAGGCCTCGGCAAACACGAAGCCGCCTTCGTCGATGTAGCGCCGCAGGCGGCCACCCGCATCGGGGCCGAGGTTGAAGGCATCGCGGCCCGACAGCCAGAACACCGGCGCCTGCAGGAGGTCGTCGAGTGTCGCGGTCGGCGAGTCGACGATGTGCCACGAAAGGCCGGCGGGATGATCTTTCCGCCAGCGGGCTTCCACGTGTTCCACGAGATGCGCGATGTCGTGGCCGTGCCTGTTCCAGTCGTCCTCGGGGCCGTGGCGGCTCTTGGCCACGATCACCGGCCGTCGGCCCTTGGCGAGAAACAAGAGCGCGAAGCTGGTGGCGACGGTCGGATCCTCGATCCGGCCGCCGCGGAAGGCCCCGGTCAGCCCGTCCTGAGTGGTGACGAACATCCGCGCCCCCTCGAGATACCAGTCGGACTCGCCGATGAACCGCCGCGCCGTGAACCGGCCGACCCGTTCCAGGCCGTAGAGATAGTAGTAGAGCCAGGTCTGCCCGCCGGTGCCGGGGTTTTCCGAGACGGAAAACCGGCGGCCGAGCCACTGAAGACCGCGTTCGAGCACCTTCGGCGAAGCCCCGCCGCCGCAGCAGGAAACGCTCTCGGCTGCGGCCCGCGCATCGGGCGTGCCGATGTGTTCCGAGGTGATCCAGATGCTGGCGATGCCGGCGCAGGTCATGCTGCCCGAACCGGCCGCATTGCCGATGGTGTAGCCCCAGGAGCCGTCAGGATTGGCACATGCCGTCCAGTATTGCTGCGCCCGCGTCCACACCTCGCGGCGGACGCGGATGCCGGCCCGGTCGGCCTCGTGCAGGGCCAGCAGGGCGAACTGGGCGTTGGAGTTGTCACCCGTGCCCTTGTTGGTGCCGTAGGACCACGAACCGGTCGCCGGCCCCTGCGACACCTGTGCCTTCTCCAGCCAGTCGACGTTGCGTTCGAGGATGGCGCGGTCGGCGTCGGGCGAGAGCATCGCCAAGACGAGCGTCTGCAAGGAGACGGAATAGGTCTCGTCGGGTTGCTGCCGCCGCAGCCAGTCGAGCCCGCGCTGCATGGCGAGGTGGCTGCGATCGACGCCCGCGTTGGCCAGCGCCAGCATGACGAGCGACGTGGCGCCAACCCGCGTATCCTCCGTGCGCATCGAGCACTCCCAGGACCCATTCGCCTCCTGCTCGCGGATCAGCCAATCGCGGGCTTTTTCGATGGACCGCTGGATTTTCTGGGGCGATACCGGCTCGGTCTCGGCGGCCGACACAGGCGGCGGCATCAGGGCGGGCAACGTGGCGAGCAGGAGGCGGAACACCGCCCCCGTGCATCGACCGGAAAATCGTGCCGAAACATCCAAGACAACACCCTTCGGTACAGGCCTGCTTTCATGGTACCGGTTTTCCTCCACGGGGACACATTGGAACCGGGAAGGAAGGGCGGAAAAGCAGGCGGCCGCGCGGTGCGGGTTTGCCGGTTTGGGTTCCGGGGCCGATACTGACGAGACGTGCCGCCAAGCGAGCGCGCCAGGTTTCAACTCGGAGGAATCGCAGGAGTGTCCACCGCCGCCCGCCCCAAGACGCTCGAGGAGATTCTGCAGGAGTTCGCCCAGCATCGGAAGCTGATGCAGGAGGAACTGCAGAAGGTGATCGTCGGCCAGAACGACGTGATCGAGCAGCTGTTCGCCGCGATTTTCACCCGCGGCCATTGCCTGTTGGAGGGCGTGCCCGGCCTTGCAAAGACGTTGATGGTCTCGACGCTGGCGCGGATTCTCGACGTCGGCTTCAAGCGGGTGCAGTTCACGCCCGACCTGATGCCGTCCGACATCACCGGCACCAACGTGCTGGAGGAAGACGAGGCCGGCCGACGCCGGTTTCGCTTCGTCGAAGGCCCGATCTTCACCAACATCCTGCTGGCCGACGAGATCAACCGCACCCCACCGAAGACGCAGGCGGCGCTCCTGCAGGCGATGCAGGAGCGGGAGGTTTCCGTGGGACAGGAGACCTACTCCCTGCCCGATCCCTTCTTCACGATCGCCACCCAGAACCCGATCGAGCAGGAGGGGACGTATCCGCTGCCGGAGGCGCAGCTCGACCGCTTCATGTTCAACATCAAGGTGGGCTATCCCACGGCCAGCGAGGAGGAGCAGATCCTCATGGCGACGACCCGGGCCGAGAAGCCTGAGGTGCGAAAGGTGCTGTCTGGCCGGGCGATCGTCAACATCCAGAAGCTCGTGGGCAGCGTGGCAGTGAGCGAATACGTGGTGAAATACGTGGCCAGGCTCGTGCGGGCCACGCGGCCGAAAGACCCGCAGGCGCCCTCCTACGTGACGGAACTGGTCGACTGGGGCGCAGGGCCACGGGCCGGGCAGTTTCTCATCCAGGGAGGCAAGGCGATGGCCGCCATGGATGGACGGTTCAGCGTGTCGCTGGAAGATATCCGGCGGATCGCCGTGCCGGTGCTGCGGCACCGCATCGCCACCAACTTCCAGGCCCAGGCCGACGGGCTGACGAGCGAGTCGATCATCGAGCGGCTGGTGCGCGAGATCCCGGAGCCCGAGATTCCGAAGCTGGTGAAGTGACGGGAGCAGGGCGATGGTGCGGGCGGTCGAGGAATACCTGAAGCCGGAGGTCGTGCGCCAGATCGCGCGGCTGGATCTGCGCGCGCAGTTCATCGTCCGCGGCTTCCTGCAGGGGCTCCATGCCAGCCCCTATCAGGGCTTCTCCGTCGAATTCAGCGAGCACCGGAAGTATGCCGCCGGCGATGACCCCAAGGACATCGATTGGCTGGTCTACGCCAAGACCGACAAACACTACGTCAAGAAGTTCGAGGCCGAGACCAACATCACCGGGTATCTGGTGGTCGACACGAGCGCGTCGATGGCCTACACCTACCGGCAGGAGCTCACGAAGCTCGACTATTCGATCTCGCTGGCCGCCGCGCTCTGCTGGTTGATGATCCACCAGCAGGATCCCTGCGGGCTGATGGTGTTCGACGAGAAACTCCACGCCAGCCTCCCTGCCCGCTCGAAGCGGTCGCAGATCGCGCAGGTGCTGTCGGTGCTGGCGAAGGTGAAACCCTCGGGAAAGACCGACATCGCCCGCAGCCTCGTGCAGGTGGCGGCGATGCTCCGGCATCGTTCGCTGGTAATGGTCTTCAGCGACCTGCTGGCGGACCCGGAGCCGATCCGCGACGCACTCCTGCGGCTCCGTCATCGCGGCCACGACGTGATCCTCTTCCACGTGCTCGACGAGGCGGAGGTTCGCTTTCCGTTCGAGGGCATGGTGGAGTTCACGGAGCCCGAATCGCTCGACCGCCTCGTGGTCGATGCCGACGCGGCCCGCAAGGAGTATGTCGCGGGGGTGGAGGCGTTTCGGGAGGACTACCGCAAGACATGCTTTCACGCCGGTATCGACTACGTGCCGCTCGACACGAGCATGCAGTTCGACCGGGCGCTGCTGGGGTATCTCTCCAGCCGCCGCAACCGGTTTTGACCCCCGGCGGCCTCGCCTGGAGGCCGCTGCACGACGCATTTCCCTTGCGTGCGCTGCGGGCTTGGATGACGGTTGGTTCCCATGCAAGCCCGAAGCGCGAGCGAGGGAATCCGGGGCGGCTCGTTTCCATCGCGATGCCTTCAGACCGAATGAAGGCATGTGCGGCACACGGCCCGGCGTGAATGCCGTTAAACTGACGGCATGGGCCTCTCGTTTCTCACCCCGATGCTCTTGGCCGGCACGGCGCTCGTCGCCGTGCCCGTGGTGCTCCATCTGATCATGCGGCGGAAGCCGGTGAAGCGGGAGTTTCCGGCGCTACGGTTCCTCAGGCAACGGGCGGTCGCCAACCGCCGTCGGCTTCGCCTCAACCATCTGTTCCTCCTGTTGTTGCGCATGGCGGCCCTGACGCTGCTGGCCCTGGCGCTCGCCCGACCGGTGCTGCGCGGTGCCGGGTGGCTGGCCGATGGCGAGGGACCGGTGGCAGCCGCGTTTGTCTTCGACACGGCGCCGCGGATGCTGATGCGGGAAGGGAATCGCACGCGCCTGGAGCAGGCCGTCACCATGGCGAGGGTGCTGTTTGGGAAACTGCCCGCAGACAGCAAGGTGGCCGTGCTCGACACGGCCGGCGGAGCCGCGGCGTTTTCTCCCACGGTCGCCGCGGCCGCCGCCCGCATCGACCGGCTCTCAAGCGCCACTCCGACGGCGTCTCTTTCCCAGGTGGTAAACAGCGCGGTCCGGCTGTTGGGCGGTTCGGGCATGGCCCGACGCGAAATCTATCTCTTCACCGACTGCTCGCACGGCGCCTGGGACAACGCCGCGGCGATCGATCTCGCCACGACTCAGCCCGACACGAGTCTGCTGGTGATCGACGTCGGGGCCTCGGCGGTCCGCAATTTCGCGATCGACGCGGTGGAACTCTCCAGCGACAGGATTCCCGCCGGTGCGGCGCTCGGATTGACCGTGACGACCAGCCGCGTCGGCACCGACACCAATCGGTCCGTGTCGGTGGAGTTGGTCGGCGCCGACGGCCGGGCTGCGCGGCGTGCCGTGAAGCCGGGCGCCTGGAAGGAGGGCGCGGGCGGCCAGCTCGATTTCGAGATCGCGGGCCTCGACCCGGGCGTCAGGCAGGGACGCGTGGTGATCGATGGAGCGGATGACCTCGAGGCCGACAATGCGAGAAGCTTCACGGTCGAGGTGGGAACTGCGGCCCGCGTGCTCGTGGCGGCACCCGCGCCCGCTTCGCAGACGGGGCTGTTCGTGGCGCAGGCGATCGCGCCGGTCGCACTGGCGAAGGCGGGCAAGGCTGCCTTCGACGTCACGCTCGCCGACACGTCCGACCTCTCGACGATGCCCTGGGACGACTACCGCGGCATCGTCCTCGTCGATCCGCCGCCGCTGCCCGCGGCGACATGGGAGCTGCTCGGCCAATGGGTGGCGGCGGGCCGCGGCCTGGTCGTGTGGCTCGGCCCGCGGGCGGGTGATGCGGCGCGGTTCAACAGCGCAGCCTCGCAGCGGGTGCTCGGAGGCGGGATCGTGCGGGTCTGGCGGCAGGCCGGCGGCGACAACTTTCTGGCCCCGGCGGCGCTCGACCACCCGATCTTTGCCGCCTTCCGGCGGGTGGGGGATGCGGTGCCGTGGCAGGATTTTCCGGTGACACGGCACTGGGAATTCGAAACGGCCCCGGCCCCGCCGGCCGCCGGGGCCGCCGCTGCGACGGCGCACACGGTGGCGGCGTATCGCAACGGCCTGCCGGCGGTGATCGAGCATCAGGTCGGGCAGGGGATGGTGGTGACCGTCACCACGCCGGTGTCGCAATCGGCCAACGATCCTGACGCCTGGAATACGCTCGCCACCGGCTTCGAGCCCTGGCCATTCGTGATGCTTGCCAACGAGACGCTCCTGCGAGCGATCGACACCGCCGACGACCTCAACGTCGTCGCCGGCCGGCCGGCCAGTCTCCACGTGGCGCGGCGGGATGCACCTGCCGCCTTCGTGCGGCCGCCCGCGGGTGACGAGTTTCCGGTCGCCATCGACCAGGCACGCGGCACGATCACCGTCACCGCCACGCAGCTCCCGGGAAACTACTCGGTCCGCGCCGGCGGTGAAGCCGGGGGCGTGGCGACGGGATTCAGCGCCAACCTCGATCCCTCGGCCACCGATTTCAGGCGGCTCGAACGCGACGGCCTGGCCGCGGTGTGGGGGGAGGGGACCAGGATCGCGCGGACCGAGGCCGAGCTTGTCCGCGACGTCAACCTCGAACGTGTCGGCAGCGAACTCTTCGGCTGGATCATCCTGTTGGCTGCCGCCGTGATGGCGGCAGACTGGATCGTGGCCAACCGGTTCTACGCCCCCCGTGAGGAAACCGTCGCCGGCGGCGGTCCGGCGGCTGAGTTCGCCGAGGCCGCGCAGGAAGCCGCGTCGGCAGGAGCGAGCGCGGCCGCACCCGTCCGCCGCCCGCCGCCGGTGCCCGGCCGGGCGAGCGCGGAGCCGCCACTCCTCCCGGACGCCGTCGCAGAGGAGGCCGAAGCATGATCGCCGCCATGTCCGTACAACGGATGTCGGTGCACTTCGACCCCGTGGGATCGTGGCTGCTGGTGGCCGTGGTCGCGGTGGCGTTGCTGGCCGTGCTGCTGGCCGTGCCGCCCGACCGCTCGCGTGTGTCGCGCGGCCGCCTGTTGCTGCTCGTGCTGCTGCGGTTGGGAGGGTTTCTGGCGTTGGTGCTCTGCATGCTGCGACCGACGTTCGTGTCGACGCGGCAGGCACGCAAGCAGGGCACCGTGGTGGTGCTCGCCGATGCCTCGAAGAGCATGACTGTCGCGGACGGCCTCAATGGCCGGAGTCGGTGGGATGAACTGACAGCGGCACTGGCCGCGGCGCAGCCTGCGGCCGAGACGCTCGTGGAGAACGGAGACTTCGATGTCGTCACCTACGTGTTCGATCGCGAGGTGCGGGCCGTGGCCCCGGTCGCCGGGAATCCGTTTCCGCTGACCGCGTGGAAGGCCGACAAGACCTCCGATCAGACGGCGATCGGCGCGGCGATCGCGGAAGTGACGCACACCGTGGCCGGCCGGCAACTCGCCGGCGTGATCGTGCTCAGCGATGGCGGCCAACACGCCTATCCTCCGCGGGATGAGCCGCCGCAGTCGGCGGCCCGTGCCGTCGGCGACGCCGGCGTGCCGCTCTGGAGCATCACGTTCGGACAGCAGCTCGGGACGGGGCAGGGCCGTGACGCGGCGATCGTCAATCTGTCGGTGGGCGAGACCGTGTACCTGAAGAATCAGCTGGAAGTGGCTGGACGTGTGCGGCTGGAGGGCCTGGCAGACCGGGAGGTGGTGGTGAAGCTGCTGGCCGAGAATGATGCCGGCAGCATGGAGGAGGTGGCTCGCACGACCGTGAAAGCCGGGCCGGCCGGTGCTGCCAGGGGCGGGCTTCTCGATGTCGAGGAGGCGGTCCGCCTGGCCTGGACGCCGCAGAGCCTCGGGGAACGGAAGCTGTCGCTCGTCGTCGAGCGGCAGGAAGGGGAGGTGGTGGTCACCAACAACGAGCTCTCGACGTTCGTGGAGGTGGTCGACGGTGGACTGCGGGTGCTCTACCTCGAGGGAAGCCTGCGGGTGGAACAGCGGTTTCTGCGTCGCGTGCTGTCGGCCAGCCCCGACATGCAGGTCGACTTCCGGTGGATCGATTCAGGCCGCCGCGACAACTGGCCGGTTGATCTCGGCCGACAGCTGGCCGGTGATTACAACGTGTTCCTCATCGGCGACCTCGATGCTTCGGCGCTCCGGCGCGAGGACCAGCAGAGAATCCTGCGGAAGGTGCAGGCGGGGGCCGGCATCGGTCTGCTCGGCGGCTTTCATGCTTTTGAGGCCGGCGGCTGGGGCGGTTCCGCACTCGCGCCGGCCTTGCCCTTCGAGCCCGACCGTCTGGCTCGGCAGCCATTCGACGAGCCGGTGCGGGAGAGCCTGCATCTCAAGGGACCGCTGCAGATGCTGCCCGATGCTCGGTTTGGGGGCGTGTCGATCCTGCGACAGGGGAAGAGTGAGCAGGAATCCCGCGCGGTGTGGCAGGCGCTGCCTCCGCTCGAAGGGGCGAACGACCTCGGTCGGCTCGTGCCCGCGGCCAAGCCCCTGGCGGTGACGACCGACGGCCGACCGCTGCTGGTCGGCCGCGAATACGGCGACGGACGCGTGCTCGCCTTCGCAGGCGATTCGACCTGGCGGTGGGTGATGCAGGGGGCCGTCGAGCAGCATCGGCGATTCTGGCGGCAACTCGTGCTGTGGCTTGCGAAGCAGGACGACGCCGAGCAGGACACGCTCTGGGTCCGGCTGGCGCAGCGTCGGGTTTCGCCCGGCGTCCCGCTCGCGTTCGATGCCGGTCTGACGAAGCCCGACGGCACGGCGATGACCGATGTGGCGGTCGAGGCGGTTGCCGTGTCGCCCAACGGCCAATCGCGTCCCGTGCGCATCGCGCGGCGGGGCGACACGTTCGCCGGCACGGCAGCCGATTTCACCGAACCGGGCGACTGGAAGCTGGTCGTGAAGGCGACACGCCCCGGGGAGCCGGCGCCGCGGGAACGCGCCGCGCGATTTACGGTGGTGCGTCAGGATCTGGAACTCGCCAACCCGCGGGCCAATCCGCTGCTCATGCGGCAGCTGGCCGAGGCCACTGGCGGAGGCGTCCGACTGCCCGAGGAACTGTCGGGGATTTTCGACGAGATCGCCAAGGCGCCGGCGGCCTTCGAGAGCGAGCAGCAATGGTCATTCGCGGCCTGGGACAAGTGGCCGATGTTTCTGCTGCTGGCCGGCTGCATGTGTGCCGAGTGGTTTCTGCGGAAGCGGTTCGGACTCGTATAGGGCACGGGGTCGTGCCGCCGGGCTGGGAAAAGCGGGCGAGGCCGAAAAGAGCTGCGTCCCCTTTTCCCTTTTGCGGGGAGAAGTCGCCTTCTGACGGCGTCTGGCTTTTGCTACGTTCCCCTGCCACCGCAGTCTGCCAGCAGGGAACCCGGACGTGATCAAGCGACGCCCCATCCGCAACAAGCTCCTGCTCGGCGGCGCGCTCGTCGGCATCATGGTGGCGGTGCTGTCGGCGAGCAGCTTTCTTGGCGTCTACTCCTACCGGCGGCTGGTACGGTCGCTGAGCTGTCGGGCGGCCGAACTGCCCCGGGCCAGCGATCTCGACGCCAGCGTCGGCAACCTCCGGCTCGTCCACGCCCGTGCGCTCTCGGGTGAGGCCGACTTCGGCGTGATGGTGATACCTCCGCCCGCTCCGGAGGATGGTGACGACGAGGAGGAACCGGTGTTCCCCGACACGTTCACGGGGCAGATCGCCCGCACCCATTGGACGCTCGATCGCTATTACGACGAACTGGGGGAGGGGGAACTCGACGACATGCCGTTTCCCTTCGGCGACCGGAGCCGCGAGCGGGAGACGGCGGCTGCGATCGCCACCTGCCTCGCCAGCATCGACGCCATCGTGGCGCCGGAGCCGCCGGCAGCGGCCGACGCCGCGGAAAAGGAGAACAGTGTTCCCTGGCAGCGGCGCAGGCTGCTCGAGAGCGGTCCCCATCTCGATCGGCTGGCGGAACTGACGGCCGAACTCCCCTCGTTTCTGCAGGAGCGGCTCCACGATCTTTCCCACGAGGTCCGCAGTGGCTACCGGACGTTGATCGTCACCACTTGGGCCTCCGCGCTGGCGGCGGCGACCCTGTTGGCGGCACTCGGCGCGATGAGCTACCGCTGGGTGTTTCGGCCGCTGCGGCTGCTCGGCAACGGTTCTCGCCGGGTGGCTGCGGGCGATTTCGGTTTCCGACTCAAGCTCGACACCAGCGACGAGATGGCGGAACTGGCCGCCGCGCTCAACGACATGACCGAGCGGTTCGAGGAGATTCGCGACGATCTCGACCGGCAGGTGCAGCTCCGCACCCGCGAGGTGATCCGCAGCGAGCAGCTCGCGAGCGTCGGGTTCCTGGCGGCCGGGGTCGCCCACGAGATCAACAATCCGCTGGCCTCGATCGCCATGTGCGCCGAGTCGCTGGAGAGCAGGCTGGAGGGGCTGCCCGCGCACGACGCCGATACGCAGATCGTGAAGCGCTACCTCGAACTCATCCAGAACGAGGCCTTCCGCTGCAAGGGGATCACCGAGAAGCTTCTCGACTTTTCACGGCTCGGCGAAGTTCGGCGGCAGGCCACCGCGCTGGTGGCGCTCGCGGCCGACGTCGCCGACATGCTGCGGCACGTGGGCCGGTTCGCCGGCCGTTCGATCGAGATCGACGACGGTCCCGACGTGCTCGTGATGGTCAACCCGCAGGAGATCAAACAGGTGGTGCTCAACCTGTTGGTCAATGCGCTCGACTCGATCGAGGAGTCGGGGCACGTGCGCGTGGGCGTGCGGAGGAGCGGTACCGAGGCACTGCTCACGATCACCGACGACGGTTGTGGCATGACGGAGGAGGTCTTGGAGCACCTCTTCGAACCGTTCTTCACCCGGCGACGGTCGGGGCAGGGGACGGGCCTGGGGCTGTCGATCGTGCACCGGATCGTCGCCGACCACGGCGGCAGGATCGAGGCCGCGAGCGGGGGGGCCGGGCAGGGCGCGACGTTCCGCGTGACCCTGCCGCTGGCCGTCGTGGGCGACGCCGCCGCCGCGCCGGGCCCCGCACCAGACACCGACCAGCATGCCCACGCCGCCTAACGCACACCCGGGAGGTTTGCCATGAAGCAGCACGTCAGACCGATGCGGATCCTGTTTGCCGACGACGAGACGTCGATCCAGGAACTGATGCGGATCGAACTGCCGCGGCTGGGGCACGAGGCGACGGTCTGCCCGGACGGCCGCACGGCGCTCGCGGCGCTCGATCGCACCGCCTACGACTGCGTGATCGTCGACCTCGACATGCCCGGCGTCGGCGGGCTGGAGGTCATCGCGCGGGTGCGCGAGACGTCGGCCGATACGGAGACGGTGATCATCACCGGCAAGTCGTCGCTCGAGAGCGCCGTGACGGCGGTCAGGCAGGGGGTCTTCGACTACCTCACCAAGCCCTGCAAGCTGGCCGAGATCCAGGCTGTCCTCGAGCGGGTGCGGAAGAAGCGGGAACTGACGAGTCGGCTGCGGGCGCTCGAGCGCCGCGTCCGGCGGGCCGAGGGCACCAGTCAGCTGGTGGGAGCGTCAGCGGGCCTCGATCGTGTGCGGCGGCTGGTGGCCCGCGTGGCCACCAGCGATGCGAACGTGCTCATTCGTGGCGAGACCGGCACGGGCAAGGAGCTCGTTGCTCGAGCCATCCACGAGGGCAGCCCCCGGGCCGCAGGTCCGCTGGTGGCGGTCAATTGCGGCGCACTGCCTGAGCATCTGGTGGAGAGCGAACTGTTCGGCCATCGCAAGGGCGCCTTCACCGGCGCCGACGAGCATCGGGCGGGGCTGTTCGAGGTGGCCGACGGCGGCACGCTGTTTCTCGACGAGATCG
>JBILWX010000056.1:0-23086 GCA_044369655.1 Pirellulales bacterium | reverse complement strand
CCCTGATCATGGGGCCGCTCTCGCTGCAGTCGGAATATGCCTTCGCCTTCGTGGACCAGGTCGGCGGCCCGCCGCTCTTCTTCAACGGCTACATGGCGCAGGTGAGCTACTTCCTCACCGGCGAGCATCGCCCCTACGACCGCAAACTGGGCATCCACAAGCGGCTGGAGCCGTTCGAGGATTTCTTCCGCGTGCGGACGAAGTCGCAGGGCGTCCAGAACGGCCTCGGGGCCTGGGAGGTGGCGGCCCGGTTCTCCAACATCGTGCTCAACGACAAGAACATCAAGGGCAACAACCTGACCGATTTCACCATCGGCCTCAACTGGTATCTGAACCCCTACACGCGGTGGAAATTCAACTACATCCGCGCCTTCCTCGAGGATGAGCGCACGGGGAACAGCCTCACCGACGCCTACGGCATGCGGATCGACTTCGATTTCTGAGGGCATCATGCGTTTTCACGTCATCACCGGCATCCTCATCCTGCTGCTCGCAGGCGACCTCGCCCTCGCGGCTGATGCCTTCGTCGCCGCGGTGCAGGATGCGGTCGTGCCCGCGCGCGAGACAGCGACGGGCGCTGCCGACACCAAAGACAAACCGCAGGACGGCGACAAGAAGTCCACGGATGGAAAGGACAAGGGCAAGGAGAAAGAGAAAGAGAAAGACAAGGGCAAGGGCAAGGAGAAAGAGAAAGGCAAGGAAAAAGACAAGGAGAAAGACAAGGACAAGCCACCGGCGTGCATGCACTGCGGGGCGACCTGCGGCCTCGAGGCGGTGTGCGTCTGTGAGTGCGGCACGAAGAAGAAACCGAAGACCGAATACGAGGCCAAGGGCGACCCGATCTGCGTGCCCCGCTGCAGCGGCCTCCCGTGGCCCTTCTCACACTGCCGCCACGGCGGCGGATGCACCGACTGCCCGTCCGACGCCTGCCGCGCCTGGGTGCGGCAGCGGAAGACACTCGTCCGGGAGACGACGGACGAGGAGGTGTCGGTGGTCGAGCGGAAGGTGAAGTATGTCTGCTGCCGATGCGCCGGTTGCGGGAAAGCCGGCTGCTGCGGCGGCGGGCCGGCAGGGGCTGCGGGCTGGTGGCCGCAGTGGCTCCGCTGGCTGCCGGGCTGCGGAGCCCCGTGAGCACACCATCAGAACCGGCGTCGGGCGGCCGGATGCTTATCGGTGGCCCGACGAGAGACGATCCAGAGAGCGTCTATCATCGCTTGTTCACGGACTGCAGCACGTCGAGGTCGGCCAGTTTGATCTTCAGCACTTCCACCGACTGCTTCGCGCTGGCGAAAGCCACGAACAGATGCTCTCCATGCTCGATCACGTGCGGATAGTCGACATGTCGGCCGCCAACGAGCACGCCCATTTGCCTGAACACGAGGCCGTCGGCGCTCACCGAAAGAACCAGGGGATCACGCACCCCGGGTTTTGCATTTGAGACGAGGACATACCGGCCGTCGGCCAATCGGCAACCGCAGAACTTGCTGGTCGCGTCGGGGAAATTCGTCCGCACGGGGACACTCCAACTGCGACCGTCGTCGGTGGAGAAGGCTCGGTACAGAAATCCTCCCCGGCTGTTGTCGCGAAACAGAAACACGATGTTCCGGTCGGGCAGCACCCACCAGATCGGCTCATCGGGTTTGAATCCACCCTTGCCGACCGCGCCGACGATGGGAATCTGCACCCAGTCGTCGATCGCCTTCACGCCACCAATCATCGTGAAGGTTTCCCAGCGGCCGTTCCGCCTCGATACCATCCACTCTCCGGTCGGCAGTTTGTGCGGCTCGAAGTTGCTCAGTGCGTCGTCGCAGACCAGCCCCAGATGCCTCCAGGTCGGTGGGCCGGAAGCCCGCAGTGCAAAGGCATGAAGCGACAGACCGGGGCCCTCGAACCCAGGGGGTTGGAACTGGCTGGCCAGGGCGAGCATGTTCCCGTCGCGAATCCAAAAGCCCCGAGCGAACCAGCCGTGCTCGGGCGCGGGCTTGTCCGTAATTTCGAAAGGCTCGCTCCAGGCGAGTCCGTCCAAGCTCGTCGCCCCCAAAACCTTGTTCGGCCCCTGACCCGGCCCTGGAATGCCGTCATGTCCCGGCATGATGTTGCGGTGGTGCCCGAGTCGCCGCAGTTCGTTCGCGTTGGGCTGGCCCGGTCCATCGCTCCACATCGCCCAATAGCGACCATCATGAAAGGCGAGGTAGTTGTGCTGGTTGACGCGGTCGCCGTTCCGGTCACGCACATCGTGGACGATCGCGTGCTGGCTCGGGATGATCGGCAATCGACCGAAATCGATTTGTGCAGGGTCGGAGGGGACCCATTCGCCAGCGAGCATGAGCGGGGACGATGGATTCGCGACCGGATCGGGATAGAGGTCCGCAGCTCCCGCGACCGCGGCCACGTGCATCGTCATGATCGGCAGCCAGGGCCGAAGACAGGTCATTCCCATCAATCGATCTCGTGTTCCAGGGTGATGAGCTCCTGATGCCGCCACGCCCCGGTGGAAGCCATCATGAGTCGAGAGACGCCCTTCGCCATGCGGCCAGAAATGCCTCGGCGGCGTGGCGGACTTCGGCCGCGGACATGCCGGGCCTGTAGAGCGCCGAACCGAGACCGAATCCAGCGGCGCCTGCTGCCACGTATGGAGCCATCGATTCGGGAGTGATGCCCCCCACGGGCACCAGCGGCATGTCGCCAGGCAAGACTGCTCGCCACGCCTTGAGCACGCCGGGCCCGATCTGCTCGGCGGGAAACAGCTTGAGAAAGTCGGCGCCTGCCTCGATCGCCGCGAAAGCTTCCGTCGGCGTGGCGACCCCCGGGCCGCTCATGAGGCCCGCCTGCTTCGCGGCCCGGATCACCTGGGGATTCATGGTGGGCGATACGATCAGCCGTCCGCCGGCCTCGGCCACGTGGGCGACCTCGGCGGCGGAGCACACCGTGCCGGCGCCGACTGTCGCGCGATCGCCGAGATCGGCAGCCAGACGACGGATGCTCTCGAGCGGGTGCGGCGAATTGAGGGGCACCTCAATGAGACGAAAACCGGTCGCCACGAGGCTGCGGCCGACGTCCAGGGCCTCGTCCGGTGGCAAGCCCCGCAGGATGGCAATGAGAGGCAACTCGGCGAAGTCGCGTTTCGTTCTGTCGAGTTCAGGCATGAGATTCAAAGGTGTTCACGGGTTCCTGGCCATGGCGCACGAGGCCGGCCGCTTGGCCAATCTGCCACAGTCCCAAGGGGCCGGTGTCGTTGAGCGGGTGCACGGCATCAATGCCGAATTGTGAGAGAGCCAGTCGGTAGCGGTCGCAGAGCGTGGGATCACCGAGGAGCATGATGGCCGGACAGTCGGCGAGAGGCAGTCCGACAACCGCGCCGCGAATTTCCTCGCCGATGAGCAGGCCGGAAAGATAGTCGAGCGTCTGCGTGGCGGCGAGTTCGCCGGTCAGGAACAGGCTCCGGGCCGTGAAGAGCCGAGGAGTCATCCCCGCGGCGCCGCTCTCGCGGGCTGACCGGACGCCGCGCGTGAACGCTTCGCGGTCGAAGGCCACACCCGTGGCGATCGCACGAGCCTCCTTGGCGGGCCTGCCGATGATCGAGTGATCCCGGAGCATCGCGAAGAGTTCGCCGGTGAGGTACGTCGTGAAGCGTACCACCCAGCCCCGCTCGACGACGGCCCACTTGCAGTGCGTGCCTGGCAGCACGAGAAGCGATCGCTCGGCCAGCCTCGGCTGCATTGCCAACGCCCCCACGATCTGCATCTCCTCGCCCCTGATGACGTCGGGCTGAGGTTCACGCTGGATCAGGCCCGGCACGAGATGGATCGTGCCGACGCCGGTGTCGAACGCCACGAGTCCCTGCGCGATCGTGGCCAGATCGGCCGGACAGTCCACATAGGGCACCTCGTGCCAACCGTTCCGACTCCCGACCATACCGGCCGCCAGCACCGGCACCGCAGGCCAGCGGTCGAGCCACGCGCCCGCGACTCCCCGGAGGGCCGCGGCAAAACCTCCGTCGGGCAGGTGTTGAATGCCCCAGCCCTCGGCACGGCGATCGATGAGCGAGCCATCCGGGCCGAACAGATAAGCCCGCAGCGACGACGTGCCCCAGTCGAGCCCGATGAGGGAACAGGAGGGTGGTGCGGCCATGAGAATCCTTCGCCCGCCCCAGATCCATGGCGGAATGCCCGACCAAGATACCCCAAAAGTACGAAAACAGGGCCTTGACGCGGCCCGAGGCAACGGTACCCTGTATTTGTTTTCCAAATGATGCACGGCGGCATCATTTGATTTCGTGATTCAGCGGGTGCCAAGGAGGGCGGCAGTATCACTTTTTGGCTGATTGGTGCCGGTTTCCGGCCGTGGATCTCCTCCACATCAATCGATGAACCTGAAGTCCCTGAAAATCTTCTGCGATATCGTCTCCCGCCGCAGCTTCTCGCGGGCGGCGGAGGACAACGGTATTTCGCAGTCCGGGGCCAGCCAGGTGGTGGGGCAGCTCGAAAGCAGGCTGGGCGTGCAGCTCATCGAGCGGTCGAAGCGGCCGCTCGTGCCCACCCGTGAGGGGCAGGTCTTCTACGACGGCTGCCGCAAGATCATCGCCCGCTACGACGCCCTCGAGGACGAGGTGCGGTCGCTCCACGAGCAGGTGGCAGGCCGGGTGCGAGTGGCCGCGATCTATTCCGTCGGCCTCCATCACATGAGCCGCTACCTGCAGGAATTCATGAGCCAGCACCCCAAGGCGAACGTCCGCCTCGAATACCTCCACCCGGAGCGGGTGCTCGAGGCCGTGGAAAGCGGCGAGGCCGACATCGGCGTGGTCAGTTATCCGCGGAGCACGCGGACCATTCATGCGGAGCCGTGGCGGGACGAGCCGATGGTGCTCGTCTGCGCTCCCCGGAATCCGTTCGCGGGCCGAACCACCATCCAGCTTTCCGCGCTCGATGGCCGGGCGATGGTGAGCTTCGATCCCGACCTCGTCATTCGCCACGAGATCGACCGCGTGTTGGCGGCCCGCGGCGTCGAGCCGAACGTCGTCATGGAGTTCGACAACATCGAGACGATCAAACGGGCGATCGAGATCGACGCGGGCGTGGTGCTCCGCGAGGTGGCGGCCGGCACGCTGGCCAGCGTGCGGATCGACGACGAGGAACTCGTGCGGCCGCTCGGCATCATCCATGCCCGCGGCAAGCCGCTCGCTCCCACCGTGCGACGGTTCATCGAACTGCTCCGCGGCCACGCCCACGACACCGACCCCCCGTTTGTCGACGCGACGGAGCCGGACGCCGAGCACGCCGCCGCCCACGCCTGAGATTTTCAGACTCGCTCGTCCCCGGTGTCCTGACGCACCACCTTTTCACCCTCGCTTCCCTTCCTGCCGTTTTCGCATCACGCCTTCCAGCTTCCCTTCATTCGAGCATCGCCATGACGCGTTCCCACGGACTTCCCCCCGCCCAGGGCCTCTATGATCCCGCCAACGAGCACGACGCCTGCGGCGTGGGGTTCGTCGTCAACCTGCACGGGCGGAAGAGCCATCAGGTCGTCAGGCAGGGGCTCGAGGTGCTCGAAAACCTCACGCATCGCGGCGCCTGTGGGTGTGACCCGCTGACAGGTGACGGTGCCGGCATCCTCATGCAGATGCCGCAGGATTTCTTCACGGCCGTGACGCCGCAGGCTGGCATCAAACTGCCGGCGCCGGGCGACTGGGCCGTGGGCAACGTCTTCCTGCCGCCCTCCGATGGCGATCGCGAGGCGGCGGAGATGTTTTTCGAGAAACTCTGCCGGGAGGAGGGGCTCGAGTTCCTCGGCTGGCGCAGCGTGCCCACCGACAACCGGTCGATCGGCGGCACCGCCCGCGAGGTGGAGCCCGTCGTGCGGCAGGCGTTCGTCGGCCGCGGCAAGAAGGTGTCCCGCGACCACTTCGAATGGAAATTGTTCGTGCTGCGGAAGCGGTTCGGGATCGAGTTGGGCAAGCTCGGGCTGAGCGAGCAGACCTTCGTCTACGTCTGCTCCCTCTCGTCGCGGACGATCGTCTACAAGGGGCTGCTGCTGGCCGATCAGGTCGACAAGTATTACCCCGATCTCTCCGATCCGCGGATGACCAGCGCACTCGCCCTCGTGCACCAGCGGTACAGCACCAACACCTTTCCAACGTGGGATCTGGCCCATCCCTTCCGCTTCATCGCGCACAACGGCGAAATCAACACCGTCCGCGGCAACATCAACTGGATGCACGCGCGGGAGAGCATGCTTGCGCATCCGGTGTTCGGCCCCGACCTCGACAAGATCAAGCCCGTGATCCGCGAGGGAGGCAGCGACTCCGCCACCTTCGACAACGTGCTGGAACTGCTCGTGCTGGCCGGCCGGCCGATCGAGGAGGCGGTGAGCATGCTCATTCCGGAGCCGTGGAGCGGACATGAGAGCATGGCGGACGATCTCAAGGCCTACTACGAATACCAGGCCTGCCTCATGGAGCCGTGGGACGGACCGGCCGCCCTCGCCTTCACCGACGGCACCCGGATCGGCGCCACGCTCGACCGCAACGGCCTGCGGCCCGGCCGCTGGTGGCAGATGAAGGACGGGCTCGTCGTGATGGCGAGCGAGGCGGGCGTGTTGCAATTGCCGGCGGGAGAGGTGGTCCGCAAGGGCCGGCTCCGCCCGGGCCGGATGTTCCTCGTCGACACGAAAGAAGGCCGGATCGTCGAGGATGACGAGATCAAGCGGAAACTCGCCACCGCGAAGCCGTGGCGGGAATGGATCACGACGCATCAGGTGCGGCTCGACCAGATCGCCGATCCGGCGCACGTGGCGGACGTGACGAAGTCGCGGGCCGTGCTGCCCGAGGAACTGTTGCAGGCCCCGAACGGCGACGGGAACGGCGCGCCCCATGCGATGGACCCCTGGCGGGCGGCGGGCGTGGCGGGCGAGCCGTCGAGCCTGCTCGAACTGCAGCGGGCCCACGGCTACACGCTCGAGGACCTCAAGGTGATCATCGGACCGATGGCCACCGACGGCGCCGAGCCGATCGGCTCGATGGGCAACGACACGCCGCTGGCGGTGCTCTCCGACCGGCCGCAATTGCTCGCCAACTACTTCAAGCAACTCTTCGCGCAGGTCACCAACCCGCCGCTCGACGCCATCCGCGAGGAGATCATCACGTCGATGATCACGACGATCGGCAGCGAGGGGAACCTGCTCGACTCGAAGCCGGAGCAGTGCCGGCTCCTGCGGCTGGAAACCCCGGTGATCACCAACGCCGAATGCGCGCGGATCAAGGCGCTGGGCGGCCAAGGGGCGGCCCAACCGGGGCTCGTCGCGAAAACCATCTCCATGCTCTTTCCCGCCGCGGAAGGAGTGGCGGGGATGCAGAAGCGGCTCGACGCGATTCGCGCCGAGGCCTCCCGGGCCGTCGCGGGCGGCGCCACGATCATCGTGCTTTCCGATCGCGGCGTCTGCCGTGACCAGGCCGCCGTGCCGGCGCTGCTCGCGACCGGCGGCGTGCACCACCATCTGGTTCGGGAGGGATCGCGGACGCGATGCGGCATCGTCGTCGAGACCGGCGAGGCCCGCGAGGTGCAGCACTTCGCCCTGCTTACCGGCTACGGCGCAGGCGCCGTCAATCCCTACCTCGCCTTCGCCACGATCGACCAGATGCAGGCGGAGCGGATGATCCCGGCCGAGTATCCGCGTGAGAAGCTCCACAAGAACTTCGTCAAGGCGGCCGCCAAGGGCCTGCTCAAGGTGATGAGCAAGATGGGCATCTCCACGCAGCAGAGCTACCGCGGCGCGCAGATTTTCGAGGCGGTCGGTCTCGATCAGCGGCTCGTCGACGAATTCTTCACGCGGACGCCCAGCCGGATCGGCGGCATCGGCCTGGAGGGCGTGGCCGAGGAAACGTTCAAGCGGCACGAGCATGCGTGGCCGAAGACGAGCGTTCCGCAGACGCTCGAACTCGACGTCGGCGGCCGTTACCAGTGGCGGCGGAAGGGCGAGTCGCACATGCTCGCGCCCGACGTCGTGGCGACGCTGCAGCGGTCGACGCAGATCAACAGCCGCGAGGAGTTCAAGAAGTATCAGCGACTGATCGACGAGCAGCAGACGAAGCTGCTCACGCTCCGTGGCCTGCTCGACTTCAACTGGGCCGATGCATCGATTCCGCTCGACGAGGTCGAGCCGGCCAAGGAGATCGTGAAGCGGTTCGCCACCGGCGCGATGTCGTATGGCTCGATCTCGAAGGAGGCCCACGAGACCCTCGCCATCGCCATGAACCGGCTCGGCGGCCGCAGCAACACCGGCGAAGGGGGCGAGGACCCGATCCGCTACCAGCCCGACCCCTCGGGCGACAGCAAGAACTCCTCCATCAAGCAGGTCGCCAGCGGCCGCTTCGGCGTGACGAGCCTCTATCTCGTCAACGCGAAGGAGCTGCAGATCAAGATGGCGCAGGGGGCGAAGCCCGGCGAGGGCGGCCAGCTCCCCGGCCACAAGGTCGACCGCGAGATCGCCCGGATTCGCCACAGCACCCCGGGCGTCGGCCTGATCTCGCCGCCGCCCCACCACGACATCTACTCGATCGAGGATCTCGCGCAGCTCATTCACGACCTCAAGAACGCCAACCATCACGCCCGGATCAGCGTCAAGCTGGTGGCGGAGGTGGGCGTGGGGACGGTGGCCGCGGGCGTGTCGAAGGGCAAGGCGGACGTGGTGCTCATCTCGGGCCACGACGGCGGCACCGGCGCGAGCCCCCAGACCTCGATCATGCACTGCGGCCTGCCGTGGGAGCTCGGTCTCGCCGAGGCCCATCAGGTGCTCGTGATGAACGACCTCCGCGGGCGGATCATCGTCCAGACCGACGGCATGATTCGCACGGCCAAGGACGTCGTGATCGCCACCCTGCTCGGCGCCGAGGAATACGGCATCGCCACCGCCTCGCTCGTCGTGATCGGCTGCATCATGATGCGGAAGTGCCACCTCAACACCTGCCCGGTGGGCGTCGCCACGCAGGACCCGGAGCTGCGCAAGAAGTTCACGGGCCAGCCGGAGCACGTCGTCAACTTCTTCTTCATGCTGGCGGAGGAAATCCGCGAACTGATGGCGAAGCTCGGTTTCCGCACGATCGACGAGATGGTCGGCCGGGTGGACCGTCTCGATACGCGGGCCGCGATCGCCCACTGGAAGGCGAAGGGGCTCGACTTCTCGACGATCCTGCACAAGCCCGAGGTGCCGAAGCACGTGAAGACCCACCACGAGACGTCGCAGGATCACGGCATCGAGCAGTCGCTCGACATGACCACGCTCCTCGACCTCTGCAAGCCGGCGCTCGAGCAGAAGAAACCGGTGTCGCTCAACCTGCCGATCAGGAACATCAACCGCACCGTCGGCACGATCCTCTCCAGCGAGGTGACCCGCCGCCACGGCGCCGGCGGCCTGCCGGACGGCACGATCCAGATCACCTTCACGGGTACGGCCGGCCAGAGCCTGATGGCCTTCGGCGTGCCGGGCGTGACGGTGAAGGTCGAAGGCGACGTCAACGACTACTGCGGCAAGGGCCTGTCGGGCGGCCGCGTGATCGTGCGGCCGGCCCGCGAGGCGGCCTTCAAGGCGGAAGACAACGTCATCGCCGGCAACGTCGTGGCCTATGGCGCCACGAGCGGCGAGATTTACATCCGCGGCATCTGCGGCGAGAGGTTCTGCGTGCGCAACAGCGGCGCGGAGGCCGTCGTCGAAGGGACGGGCGATCATGGCTGCGAATACATGACCGGCGGCCGGGCCGTGATCCTCGGCGAGACGGGGCGGAATTTCGCCGCCGGCATGAGCGGCGGCATCGCCTACGTCTGGGATGCGACCGGCACCTTCCGCCAAAAGGTGAACACGGAGATGGTCGATCTCGAACCGCTCGACCAGCAGGACCTCGACTACGTGAAGGGGCGGGTCGAGAAGCACGTCGAATACACCGACTCGAGCCGCGGCCGCGCGATTCTCGACGGCTGGAAGACGGAACAGTCACGCTTCGTGAAGGTGATGCCGACCGACTACAAGCGGGCCCTCGCGGAACTCCGCAAGCTCGCCGAACAGGAACAGCAAGAAGCCAAAAAAGGGGACGCAGCTCTTTTCGAGTCTGCGTCCCGTGGGTGAGGACGATGGGGAGTGGCAAGAAAAGAGCTGCGTCCCCTTTTTTACGAGGAGAAAGTCCATGGGTGAGCCGCGCGGATTCATGAAGTATGAGCGGAAGGTGAGCGGCTACGCGCCGGTGGCCGACCGTCTCAAGCACTACAACGAGTTTCTCACGATCCTCTCTCCCGAGGAGGTGAAGACACAGGGCGCGCGGTGCATGGACTGCGGCGTTCCGTTCTGCCACACCGGCTGCCCGCTGGGGAACATCATTCCCGACTTCAACGACCTCGTGTATCGCCAGCAATGGCACGAGGCGAGCCAGCGGCTGCACGCCACGAACAACTTCCCCGAGTTCACCGGCCGCGTCTGCCCCGCGCCCTGCGAGGCCGCCTGCGTGCTGGGCATCAACGAAGATCCCGTGGCGATCAAGCAGATCGAGATGACGATCGCCGATCGCGCCTTCGACGAGGGCTGGGTCGTGCCTGAGCCGCCCGCGGTGCGGACCGGCAAGCGGGTGGCTGTCGTGGGCAGCGGGCCGGCGGGGCTCGCGGCGGCGCAGCAACTCAACCGCGCCGGCCACTTGGTCACGCTGTTCGAACGGGCCGATCGGCCGGGCGGCCTGCTCATGTATGGCATCCCCGACTTCAAGCTCGAGAAATGGCGGGTCTGGCGACGGGTCGAGCAGATGCGCGAGGAGGGGGTCGAGTTCCGCTGCGGCGTGAACGTCGGCGTGGACGTCAGCACGCAGTCGCTGACGGAGGAATACGACGCCATCCTGCTCACCGGCGGGGCGACGCTCGGCCGCGACCTGCCGATCCCCGGCCGTGAGCTCAAGGGCGTGCACTACGCGATGGAATTCTTGCCGCAGCAGAACAAGCGGAATGCCGGCGACGAGGTCCAGATGCAGATCCTGGCCGAAGGCAAGGACGTGATCGTGATCGGCGGCGGCGACACAGGCTCCGACTGCGACGGCACGAGCAACCGCCAGGGGGCGAAGAGCCTGACCCAATTCGAACTGCTCCCCCAGCCGCCGGACCTCGGAAAATATCCCCGCCGTCAGGAGCGGCCCACGAACACTCCGTGGCCCTCGTGGCCGGTGATCCTGCGAACGAGCTCGTCGCACGAGGAAGGTTGCCGGCGCGAGTGGAGCATCCTCACGAAGGAGTTCCTCGGCGACGACAAGGGGCACCTTCGCGGCCTGAAGACCGTGCGGATCGAGTGGTACACCGACCAGGCCTCAGGCCAGCAGAAGTTCCGCGATGTGCCCGGCTCGGAGGAGGAATGGCCCTGCCAGCTCGCTCTCCTCGCGATGGGCTTCGTCGGACCGGAGAAGCAGGGGCCGATCGCGGACCTCGGGCTCGAGCTCGATCCACGCGGCAACGTGAAGACCGGCAGCGACTACAAGACCAGCCGCGACGGCGTGTTCGCCGCGGGCGACATGCGCCGCGGGCAGTCGCTCGTCGTCTGGGCGATCCACGAGGGTCGCGAGGCGGCCCGGTCGGTCGACCTGTGGCTGATGGGCCAGACGAACCTGCCGAGCCTTTCGGCGGGCGAGTTCGCCGTGCACGCGTGACGGCGGGTGGAGAAGAGGGCGTATCCCATGCAAGCCCGACGCGCGAGCGAGGGAGTGCGTACCGTCAACGCGGACTGATTGACACCGTGAGCCGGCCGTCGTTGTCGGCGAGTTCGCCCGGCGGGTCGTTGAGCTTGCAGTAGACCACGCCGTCGACGGTCGCATCGAACTCACCGGCGGCGCCCGCGGCCAGCACGACGAACCGGGGTCGGCCGCCGTTATCCGGCCGCTCCACCCACTGCGCCACGAGCAGCTGACCGAGCGGTCGTCCTCGATACCACCGCAGCGAGATGCCGTCGGCCTCGGTTTCCAGAGGCACCGGTGGATTCGCCGGCGGGCCGGCGAGCGAGCCGATCGTGCAACGGCCCGTGACGTCGACCCGATAGCGGGCTCCCTTCACGAGCGACCAGCCCGTGTTTTGCCAGCCGCGGGCGGCCTCGATTACGATCGTCTCGCGCTTCCCGAGCGGGCGGCCTGCCGCCCAGTCGATCGCCGAACGTGAAAAGTCGTAGCCATAGTCGATCTCGTCGGTAAAGGCGTCGAAGTCACGCGCCGCCCGCGCGGCATCCCAGTCGCTTGCAGCGGTCAGCCGCGTGGTGAATGCCGCATCGAGCGGGCCGCGTTCGGCCGCGGCGAACGCCGGCGCGTGTCGCGGATGCCGCGCGAGCATGGCCACGGCCGCCCAGCTGCCGGCGTAGGCAGAGAGATCGCGGTGGTTCGCTCCCGGCGTCGCGAAGATCTCGTCGATCCCCGGGCACGCACCGGTGGCCCGTAACGACCTGATCTTCTCGATCCGGCCAAGCTGCTCGACGTCGCCCGACCGCAGCGGCAGGGGCGTCGACACGAAGCGACCCTCGTCGTCGAGACGGTGCGTGGCGAGAAATTCGGCGATGCCCTCGGTGTACCACGGCGGCGTGTCGAGCGCACGGAGCGTGATCGTGAAGGCGTGAGCGCCTTCGTGCAGCAGCAGGTGCCGCCGGTAGGCGGGATTCGACTGATCGTTCATCCAGAACCGGTGGCGGTTGCAGAACCCATTCGTGAAGTCGGGCACGTCGTCGGGCAGGAGTCCAGCCGCCCGGAACCGTTCGCGGTCGACGACGAGGCAGCCGAAGGCCCGCCATCCCCGATGCTCCGCCGGATCGAGGCCGAAATGGCGGCACCACGACGCCCATGCCTGATCGAAGACGAGGGGAAGCGCATCGACCCCGTCGCCTTCGCGCGGGGGGCGATCGGTGGCGAGCACGAGGTGGTCGCTTTCCAACACCCGCAGCCCCGCCCGCCGTGCTGCCTGCGCGAGGGCGGGGACGGACAACGACTCTCCATCGGCGGCAACGGCCCGCCCGGTGCCGGGCAGGAGGGCGACGCATACCGACGCGAGGATGAACGACCACGACCGCATGGCCGCAGAGTGTAGGCGGCGCACGCGGAGGATTTCCAACCCGGCCTGGCTTCTCAGCTTGCCGCATTTGCCCAGTCGACGGCGGCGCGGCAAGCCTTGCCGTGAACCCGCGGAGCATTCCATCCGATTCCGCGGAAAACCCGATGGTTTCTGCGGAAACCGCTCCTCGCGCGAAGACGCGACGGACGTGAAAAGACCTCTCGGGCCGGACGGCCGGAGACTGCTACAAACCGGGCGTCGCCAGGAGGGCGAATACCGTGCGGCAGGGACGCCGACAACGCTGGGGTTCTTCGTTCGTCCGGTGCGTGGCAGTGGTCATCCTCTGCGCGGCCGGCCGGAGCGGCGTCGCGCAGTCACCGGCAGCCACGCCCCCAGCCACCGGCGCCGCGAATTCCTGGGCTACCGGCGGTGTCGCCGGGACGCCATCGCTCACGGGCAGCGGTTCGGGAACGCTTCCCTACTGGCAGGCGCCACCGCTTCCCACGGCCGTGATCCAGGGCGGCGCCATCCCCTCGGGCTGGGCGCCGCAAGCCGTTCCCTACCAGGGCGTCGGGCCGGACGGCCGCCCGCTGACGATGTACTACTCGCCCACGTATGTCTTCACCTACCCCATCGGGCCCCCGGTGCTGGCCGCATCGGTGGTTCCCGCAGCGTCGCAGGTGAACCGTCGGCAGGCGTTGAACGCGGCCCCACAGCCGGCGTCGATGCAGGGGTGGAACTACCAGACGCAGGGCGCGCCGGCGGCCACCTATGCGCTGCCGCCAGCCACGGTCGCCCGCTACCAGCCCGTGCCGTATCAGTATCCGCCCGGATCAAGGGCCTTGAGCGGCACGCCGATCGTGCCCCCTCAAGGAACGCTGTCGGCCCCGGCTCTGGCGCCGGCGCCGTTGACGCAGCCGCCGACCCAATGGGGGCCTGGACAGCAGGCAACGCCATCGGGGCAATGGGCGCCGTCGTCGGCCGCGCCGCCGCCGGGAGTGATGCCGCAATCGCAGACTCCTTCCGGCGAGGCGTTCGCCGCCGCGGCCCCGCCCATGGTGGCCGGCTCGGCGGCCGCCATCGCCGCGGCGACGCAGCCATCGGCCGCTGCCGCGCCGCCCGCTTCGACCTTCCCGTCGCCCATCTCTTCGTCGTCGACTCCCGCGCAGCCGGTGAGCCTGTCGCCGCAGTCGCCAACGAACCGCTCCGCCACTCCGCATCTGTGGCGGGTGGTGGGCGTGCATGACGGCGATACCGTGACCTGTCTCGACGAATCGAACCAGCAGCAGAAGGTTCGGCTGGCGGAGATCGATGCCCCGGAGATCGGCCAGGAATACGGCAAGGTTTCCCGCGAGGCACTGGCCGAGATGGTGTTTGGCAAGACGGTCGAGGTGGCAGACGACGGCAAGGACCGCTACGGCCGTTGGATCGCGCATCTCTCCGTGAACGGCGTGGACGTGAACCGGCAGATGATCGCCGGCGGCAACGCCTGGCACTACGAAGACTATTCCCGTGACGCGTCGCTGGCGGCGTTGCAGGCGCAGGCCCAGTCGCAGCGGCTTGGCCTCTGGGCCCAGTCCAACCCGATACCTCCCTGGACCTTTCGCAAGAGCGGCCAGTAGGCGGCGGCGTGTCGGTGAGCCGTGGTGAGGCACCTTGGGCGGCGAGAAGCCGGGAGCGGAAGGAATGGGCGATCACACCTCGCCTGACCTGCGACACGTCGTCCTCTGCGCGATCGGCAGCTCGGGAGACGTGCATCCGTTCGTCGGCCTGGGGCGGGCCCTGCGGCGGCGCGGCTATCGGGTGACGGTCATCACCGCCGGATACTTTCGCGGCCTCGTCGAGCAGGCGGGCCTCGAGTTCGTCGATCCGCTGCCCGCGATGGACTTTCGGGAGATGATTCGCGACCCGCGGATCTGGCATCCGCTGCGTGGCGCCCGCACGATCATCGACCTCGCCGTGCGGCCCCTGCTCGAGCCGATCTATCGCAGCATCCTCGACCACCAGACGCCCGGCCGCACGCTCGTCTGCGGGTCGAGCCTGGCGTTCGGCGCCCGCGTCGCCCAGGAAGCAGAGGGCATCCCGCTGGTGAGCGTCCATCTCTCGCCGCTGCTCTTTCGCAGCGACTACGAAGGGCCCAGGCTGCCGGTGCTGCCCGTGCACCGTGGGCCGCTCTGGTTCAGGCGACTGCAGTGGTGGCTCGTCGACGGCGGCTCGGATCGCGCGATCTGCCCGTGGCTCAACGGGTTTCGGGGCCGCTTCGGCCTGCCGCCGGTGCGCCACGTGTTTCGTGACTGGATGCATTCGCCGTTGCGGATCGTCGCACTTTTTCCCGAGTGGTTTGCGCCGCGTCAGCCGGACTGGCCCGCGCAGACGCGGCTCACCGGGTTTCCGCTGTACAGCGAGGAGGGGGTGGTCGAGCCTGCAGCCGACGTCGTGCGGTTCGTCGAGGCGGGGCTGCCACCACTCGTGTTCACGCCCGGCTCGGCCAACGTGTTTGGCGGCGACTTCTTCGCGGCCGCGGCCGAGGCCTGCCAGCGTCTCGGCCATCGCGGCCTATTGCTGACGCGGTTTGCCGAGCAGGTGCCGAACGCGTTGCCCGCCGGCGTGCGGCACGTCGACTTCGTGCCCTTCCGCTGGCTGCTCAAGCGATCCGCCCTGCTCGTCCACCACGGCGGCATCGGCTCGATGTCGCAGGCGTTGGCCGCCGGCGTGCCGCAGGTAATCATGCCGATGGGCTTCGATCAGTTCGACAACGCGGCCCGTGTCGAACGGCTGGGCGTGGGACGGAGCCTGCCCCCCAAACGCTTCCGCGGGGCGGCGCTGGCCGACATGATCCACGGGCTGTTGTCGGATGCTGCCGTGGCCGGCCGTTGCCGCGATGTCGCCGCCCGCCTGGCGGATGCCGACGGGCTCGCACTCGCCTGCGACGAGATCGAAGCCGCGTGGGCGGCCCGTCATGCCGGCTGCGGAGGCGTGGTCAGGAACCCTTGATCGCTTCGAGCGCCTTGCGGACATGAGGCTCCGCGGCCAGCGTCGCGTTGTAGACCAGCCGCACGACGCCCGTCTTGTCGATCACGTAGGTGACACGGCCCGGGAAGAGCCCCCAGGCCTTCGGCACGCCGAACAACTTCCGCAGCCTGCTGTCGGGATCGCTGATGATCGGGAAGGGCAGGCGGTGCTTCGCCGCGAACCGCCGGTGGCTCTCGGGCGAATCGCTGCTGACGCCGATCACCTCGACGTCCGCCTGCACGAACTGCTCGTAGGCGTCGCGAAAGGCGCACGCCTGCTGCGTGCAGACCGGCGTGTTATCCTTGGGATAGAAGAAGAGCACGAGCGATTTTTTGCCGCCGAGCGACGCCGAATCGAAGGTGCCACCGTCCTGAAGGGTGGCCGTAAAGATAGGGGCTTTGTCGCCGACGGCGACCGCGGGCAGGGGCGTTGCGGGCACGGGCAGAATCTCCACGAAAAACGGGGCACGCCAAAAGCTCGCCTTGGCAGGGCGACCGGCTAGAATCGTAGCGTGTTCTCCAGCGACGGCTGGGGAGAAAATGTCCCGGCGGCGGCCTCGCAGTGGCCGCGGCGGCTGGGGTTCCTTTTGCGAAAGGAGGTGGTCTAGTGACGCAAGCTGACTGTACCGGGGGGCTGCGCCGATAACGGCCAGTCGACGGGCCTGCCGTTGATGCAGCCCACCAAATGAGTCCCTACGGCTGCCGCCCCAACTCTTCCGGGAGTGGGGCGGCAGCTTTTTTTGAAACCTCGGCTCGATCGCGAGCCATCACCGTTTCACTGCCTTGACCAGTTCGATGTCCAACGTGTTGGCGCCACTGCGTACCGCGACATCGGGCTGTTTTGGGACAAAGCCCTGATAGGGAGGAAGCGTCACCTTGGCCTCGGCCTCGCTCATCGGCGGCAGGACCGGCGGCGTGAACCGAACCGTGAATCGTTCGGCAAGCCCTTTCTCACCAGGCTCCAGGGTCAGCACGAACGAGCCGTCGGGACGGATCTCGGCGGCCCCGGGCTTGCCCGGGGCGGTGCTTCTGTTTCCGCCTGCCGGCGAGAAGACGATGTTTCCTCCAGTGACCGGTTTGCCATTGGCCACGACCGTGCCACTGACGGTTGCACCGGTGTGCGAACAGCCACTGATCGCAAGCGTTGTCAGCAGGGCGAACCAACGGATGGTTTCCCGGAGCCGAAATACCGAGAACGCGCGTGCGATTGAAGGCGGCACTGAAAGAGAGTCGCGACGCTTGCGGATCATGGATGGCTAGAGCGGGTTGTCGATGAGTTCCCCACCGGCGCGGGTGCCGATTGCCTCATACACGACGGAGTCGATGCTGTCGGAGAGAAATGCGACCGCGCCGTCCACGAAGAGAAAATTGCCTCCGCCGCCATGGCTGCTGCCGAAACTGTTGTCGGAAGCAGAAACCTTCGGCGGGGTGTTGAGCGGGTAGTTGCCGTCCATGAAGCGAAACACGTTTCCCAAGCCGGAGAGGTTGCCGCAGGCGACGCCTTGGTTGCCGTTGGGGGCCGTGAGCGAGATGGACCCCGGATCAGTGCCGGAACCGCCGGCCCATGCCGGAAAGGTCGCAGTGGCGAGCTTCGTGGAGTCGAGGTTGAAACTGGACGTGACCTCGCCCACGAATACCGTCTTGCTGGTGCCGTCCGCGACGTCCGTCACTCGGGCGGCGAAGTTGACGGTGTTGTGATTGGAGAACGTCAGCATGCCATTCCACAGCTTGTTTTGCAGCACCGATGCAGCCGGCGCGGAACCCCCACAGACGAAACTGATGCCCGTTCCCAGCGAGGCGAACCAGGCCGGCGAGCTGCCGATGTTGCCGCAGTAATTCGATTTTGCAAACGGCCCCCAATACGAGGGCGTGCCCCTGGCGTGCTTGGACATCACCGGGAGGGTGTCGGCGGGGCAGATGTACAGGCTGATCGGAGTGCCTGCCACGCCGCCCGGGATCGTCGATCCCGTCGCGGTATTGGTCGCTTGTTGCGGCCACGGGGGCGTGTCGATGTTCGCGGGGTTTGTTCCCGCTCCCATGCCTGGCACGACGTAGGGGCGGTATTCGGTGACGGGGTCGCCCATGGCGGCGTCGTAAAGCTCGGACTGCTCGAGATAGGGCAGAATCCAGAATCTCCAGCACCAACTGTTGTTGTCGTCGTCGGGCTCCCCGAGGGGGAAGTGCTTGTGCACGTCGTGGAAATTCTGCAGGGCAAGACCCACTTGCCGGAGGTTGTTGCTGCACTGGGTCCGCGAGGCCGCCGCGCGCACTTGTTGCACTGCGGGAAGCACTATCGCTACCAACACGCCGATAATCGTGACGACGACAAGCACCTCGACCAGCGTGATGCCGCGCCGCAGTCCCTGGGTTGACATCGTTGCCTCTGCGGTTCGACCGTGGTCGTTCTTGATCGCCAGGGGGGGTGGTCCCTAGAGCGAAGGGAGTGTAGCAGCGCACGAACGGCACGTGAAGAAGTTTGCGTATGGCACTGCGGGCGTGAAGACAGAGCGGGCGAAGGGACTCGAACGCTCGACATCCAACTTTGGAAGCCGAGTACCTAGCGATCGAGGACCTCGCTGCACGGCTGGCTTCCTTGCCCCCCGAGGGCATTGCCGCCCACTGGGGGGTAGGTCAGTGCTCGAGCGCCCGCTCCCCCCACAGGGAGAGCGCCTTCAGGAGGACTTCCGTGTCGCCAGAGCTCCGCACCTCGATTCCTTCCGCGTGAAGCCGCGTTTGGAGTGAGCGGAAGTTGGAGATCTCACCGTTGAAAATGAGACAGTCGCCCGTGGCGGTATCAGCATCTCCCAGCGGTCGCCCCGGCCTCAGACAGCCGAATCTCGACTGTTACGCGATGCGACGCCGCGGCCGGACATCGCTTTCATGCGATCCAGCGTCGCTCCTGAATGCGTAGGCGGGCTCCGCCGCAGCGGCAGCGTCTCGCCCGGTCGATGACCGTGCCTGACCCCGCATCGCTTCGTCCAACACGTCCGCATAGAGGCCGATCGTCTGCTCGGCGACGTTTGCCCAGGAGCATTCAGCTGCAAACGACACCCCGCGCTGCCCGAGTGTGTGCTGGAGGAGCGGATCATCACAGACTCGTTCGATGGCCCAGGCCAGTTCGGCCTTCTGCCCAGGGGCCACCATGAGCAGGCAGTCGGCTTCTTTTTGGAGATTACAGAAGGCCTCGATCTTGCTGGCAATGACAGGCCTCCCCGAGGCGATCGACCGGGTGATCGCCGCAGACGAGGCCAGGCCGCTCCACTGATGATACGGTGCCAGGCAGGCATCGGAGGCAGTCATGTAGGTGTCGGCCGTGGTGCGGTCGGCATAGCCGGTGACGTGTACCCGGCCGGCGAACCGTTTCGCGCGGGCGACAACGTGCGAGAAGAAACCGTCCTGTGCCTGGGGATGCGCTCCCCCCACCACGGCCAGATGATAGCGTTCCGGCAGCTGCTTCAAGGCATCAAGGGCCACGTCGTGCCCCTTGTACTCACTGACAAAACCGAAGATCGAGACCAGTCGAATGTCGTCGTGCAGGCCCAGCGACTGCTTGGCAGCGATGCGATCCCCTCCAACGACATGCGGAAGCTGCTCAAACCCCATGGGAAGCGTTGCAATCGAATCGGTCGGCAATCCCGACCGCGCGAAGACGGCCCGCGTATTCGGCGTGTGCACGACGGCGCGGCACGGGACGTCACCCTTTTTGAAATGCGGCACCACCCAGCGGTTCCAGGCATAGGACTGCGGGCTGAATCGTTTCGCGAGCCAGCGCTTGAGCGTGAGTTTTTTGTGCGATCCGAGCATCTGGGGCGGGACGAAGACGGGTTCTGTGTGGAAGGTGGTGCACGAAGCGATGCCACGCCGGCGCAGAACCTCGAGAAGCCGCCCATAGTTTCTGATGGAAGCACAACTGCTCGAGCCGGTGAAGAACGACCACTCATGCTGGATGTGGACGACGTCGTGATCCGTCGCCGCACGAGCGACTGCGTCGAAGAAGTGGCTGGAGTCGTGGCCAACGAAGTAGCGCCATTGCCCGGCATTGTTTGCCAGAACGCTGCTCTGGATGCCGCGTTGCTCAAGCCCGCGGACCAGCGACTCGGCATAGCCGGCGATGCCGCAGGGCTCCCGCCAGGGCGTGATGTGAAGAACGCGGGGAGATGCTGGAAAACGATTGTTGGCCATGGATGGCGAGAAATAGACAATCACCCCACCTGCCACAACGGCATCTCCGCCGGGCGGCGGCGGAAAAGAGCCCTCGTTCAAGGCGTCCTCGGGCCGAAGATAGGCCCGAACGGCGAAAAACGCGGTCGCTTTTGGCCGCAACGACTGCTATGGCTCTCCCCTTTGGTTGAGCAGGTGCGACGGCCGTGCTCCCGAAATACCCCCACTACGAGCGAGCCTCATGAATCTCCTGGAATGGCTCTGCTATCGGCCGATGAATGGGCAGTTTCGCGAATTCTTCGGCATCAGTTGCCAGTTTGAGCCTGCCTGCCGGGAGGAATACCGCCGCCGTCTCAGCCCGCTCCTCGAGATGCCGCTGAGGCCGCGGGTGCTGTTTTTCATGACAGACTACTTGCGTGTCGCCCCCTGGCCATTGAGCCGCTATGGCGAGTGGTCGATCCTGTTGAGAAGTCGGCGTCGCGATCAGGAAGGCTGGTTTCCACTGACGATGCCCGTGACGACCTGGATCGCAAAGCAGGGCGGTCATCACCTCGGGTTTCCAAAGTGCATCGTCGATTCCATCGAGGTGACGCCGCTGCCAGAGGATGGAGAGTCGAATGTCAGGGGCCGGGCAATCCATCAGGGCGTGACCCATGTCGAGGCACTGTTCACGACCGGTCGCGAACCTGTCGTCGAAGCCGACCGGCTGCCACTCGATCGGGCGACGCCGGCCATGTACGCCGAGCCCCTGCACGTCCTGAAACCCGTCGGCATCGGTCCTGCCGATGCGGAGGTTTCGTTCAGGAACGTCCTTCCTGCGAAGTGGGTGGTGCGGCACGGTACAGTCGCATTGGACGGGCCTGTCGGCCTCTTTCAAGGCGGCCTGCTGCCACCCTCCCGGCAGAGCGAGGGATGCAGCTTTCACTTTGTCGGCGGGTCACACCTCGAGTGGGGCGGGCGGGTTCGTCGGGCACTCGCTTGACGAGCAGCAGAGACTGCAGTCAGACGGAGCTCACCCACCCCGTTGTACCAATTGATTCAGCCCGCAGTGGCCATGGATGGCACTGCGGGCGTAAAGCTTTCCCTCAGCCCGCAGTGGCCATGGATGGCACTGCGGGCGTGAAGACAGAGCGGGCGAAGGGACTCGAACCCTCGACATCCAGCTTGGGAAGCTAGCGCTCTACCAACTGAGCTACGCCCGCGTCGACGTGCTCGCAGTTTATCCCATTCGCACCGCGAGTGCGACTGGGAGGACTTTGCTCCATGGCGGAGTGAGCCGCCGGGCACCGTTCCCATGACCCGCGACGTGGCTGTGGATACAATCGCAGGTTCACCTGCCTTTCGTTTCCCTCCGGAAATGCTTGTTATGTCCACGCCGAACGCTGGACCGACTGGTCTTGGAACTTCCGGCCGCGACCCTGCACAACTGCCGCCAGCTGCGGCACGCCGGGGGTTTCTGTCCTCCCAGATGCGGGCCACGCTGGCCACCGCCGCAGTCGTCGCCCTGCTCGGCACGGCCAGCGTGCCGTGGCTGCTCTCGAGCCCCACGCGGATTTCCGGACTGGTGGCTCGGGCCATGCCCCAACTGCAGGCCGACGTGCGGATCGGCAGCGTGAAGCTCGGTTGGCTGGGGCCGCTCATGCTCGACGATATTCATGTCGTACCCCGTGACGGCACCCGTGAGCCCGTCACCATCAAACGGGTGGAACTCAGCCATGGCCTGGCCGGCATTCTCATGTCGCTCGGCGATCTGGGCCGTCTGCGGATCGAAGGAGCCGAAGCCAACGTCGTCTTCGATGCCGACCGCAATTCGAATCTCAAAGGATTGTTTCTGCCCGTGACGGCCGATGGCAGAACCGATGCCGGGGGCGCACAGGCCCCCCGGCGCAGCCCGCTGCGGCTGGAAGTCGATGTGGTGGGAGCGATCGTGCGGATCACCGGCCCGTGGTCGGATGAGCCGTGGGTGAGCGATCCCGTCCACGTGCGGGCGGCGCTGCGGCCCGCCGCAACCGGCCAGTGGAGCGAATGGCAGGTCGAGCCGGTGCAACTGCTGGCGGACGCCCGCCTGGAACCGGCCGTAGCGCAGGGGGTGCTCGCCTATATCGCGCCGGTGATGGCCGACGCCACGCGGACCGGGGGGCGGTTTTCGCTCCGGCTCAACGGGGCCACGCTGCCCGTGGGTGTTCCCGCGGCGGCGCAGGTATCCGGCGTGCTCTCGATGCATGCCGTCGACCTTGGACCGGGGCCGCTCGTGGCCCGCATCATCGAATCGCTCCCCTTCACCTTGCCGGCGCCCCCCGTGATCCGGATTGCCGACCAGTCGCACGTTGAATTCCACCTGGCCGACCGACGGGTTTGGCACAAAGGGCTGGCATTCGGCGTCCCCCTCGCGAAGCCGGGGCAGCGTCTGGATCTCCTGTCGAGCGGATCGGTGGGGCTCGACGACAAAGCCCTCGACCTGAAGCTTGAACTCCCGATTCCCGCCGACCTGCCGCAGGACAGGCCACTCCTCGCCTCCCTGGCCGGTCGCACCTTGAGCGTGCGAGTCGGCGGCATGTTGGGCGAGCCGCGGGTCAATTTTGACGGCACCCTGAGAGCCACGGCGGGGGAAATCGCGTCGGAGCTGGTGGGCCGGCTGCGGGGCCAGGGTGGGCCGGCGACTCCGCGACAGCCACAGGATTCACAGCCACAGGGCTCACAGCCACAGGCCCTGCCGCAGCCACCGGCTCCGGGCTGGAGTCCCGACGCGGCCGCCAACAAGATTGGTGCCGAGCCGCCGGCAGACGAAAAGAAGGACGCCACCGCGGAGGCGGTCATTGATCTGGTCGGGGGTGTGTTGAGCGAGGTGGCAAAACGCCGGGCCGAACGTCA
>JBILWX010000151.1:0-7419 GCA_044369655.1 Pirellulales bacterium | reverse complement strand
CGTTCGATCCAAGCCACGATCGACCGGAAGGCGGCATCGCCGCTCTGCACGGCGCCGATCGCCGTATCGATGTTGTTGGCGTGCGAGGCCCAATCGACGTCGCCGGCCTCCACCATCAGCCAGAACCTGCCGCGGCTGTGCAAGACGTCGAGCGCCGCGCGGGTCATGTCGGCCAGCGTCGGATTCTCGGTGAGATCGGCGGCTGAATAGGGTTTGATCGGGCAGTATTTCTTGCGGAGCCGGTCGGCCGTGGCCGCCTGCTCGGGGCGGCAGCCCACCGGATCGAAATCGCCGTCCGCCGTCTGGTAGGGGAGGTTGCCCTCCGTCACGCCGAAGAGGCCGAAGAGCCGGAGCTTCCGTCGGATGGCGTCCTCCGCCGCGACGGCCAGCACTTCGTCGCCGGCCCGGCCGAACGTCCGCAGGGCGAGGCGATAGCGGCCCCCCTTCGCGGAGTCGATCGCGGCGAGCGTCGAGTCGGCCACGTATTTGCCCCCCGGCTCGAAATTGGCACCCTGATCCTTGTCGCTCTCCACGTCTCCCTGCACGCCGAAGCCGGCGCCGATCAAGACGTCGAGCCCGGCCAAAGGCTCCGTGCGATGGGCGATCGAGGGCTGGCCGAGGAGGTCGCGGGCGATGTCCTGGTAGTCGTCCCGCGTGACGTTATTGGCGTAGCTGCAGGCGGGCGTGGCGTGCGACACCGGCACGCTCGTCACCGCGCCCACGGCATAGCCCCGTTTCTGGAGCGTGCGGGCGATCGGCTCCAGGTGGCGGCCCTCCACGTCGACGTTGATGGCGTCGTTGTAGGTCTTGCGACCGGTGCACAGCGACGTGGCCGAGGCGGCTGAATCGGTGACGGCATGCGGCCGGCTGCGGTCACGGCCGATCAGGTAGCGGAGGTCGGGCAGCGGAGCCCAGGGGGAGTGGCCGCCACGGCGATGATCGTAGCCACCCGACGTCTCGCCGCCCGGATTCCTGACCGCCTGCGCATCGACGTCGACTTTCGTGCCGTCGTTGGCGGGACTCGTCACGCAGAAGCCGAAATCAGTCGGCGCGCCGCGGTAGTCCTGGAACACGAGTCCGGTGCCGCGGCCGGAGCCGTAGGCGACCCTGCCCCCGATGGCGATCGCAGCCGTCCGAGTGGTCGTCCAGTCCATCCCGTCAAAGACCACCAGCACGATGTATTTCTTGCCGGCATCCGCCGCCATCGCCTGCAGCCGGTGGACGTCGGTCTGATCGAAGTACTCGGCGTTGGGATTGAGCGTGTCGTCGGGCAGCCGGCCGTAGAGCGCCTGCAGCCGCGCCGCATCGCGGTAGATGCTGTTCGGCCCCGCGACGGCGTCGAGCATCGCGCCGAACGTATAGACCGGGATCAGCCGGTTCGAATGGTTCGACCAGGAGATGAAGCGGTCGGGCTGGTCGCCCCAGTGCCCCCACGCGGCTCTCCCCGTCGCCTCGGCCTCGGCCTCGAGCACCCGGATCGGATCAGCCGCGGAGGCGGGGGCCGCCTGCGTCACGGGCTCCCGTCCAAAGACACGCCCTGCCTCTTGTCCGGAGAGCAATGCCAGCCCAAGAACTGCGCACCACTGCCGCCGCGCTGCGCCATCCATTCGCATCCAGCCACTCGCTCTCTGTGCCATGGTGCCCATCATACCCGGCGGAAAACATGTTCCGCCGCCCACGCGATTTTTTCAGGAACGCATGGCGCGCGGTTTGCACCGTGAGGACTTCTTGGCCGTGGGACCTCGCACCACGTGCGTGCTGCGTCCTTCCGCTCCTTCTTCTAAAGACAACGTCTGATTTGTACATTGTCCTCTCCCCGCCCCCTCCCTCCCGCGCCCCAGAAGAGTCCCCTGGTGAGCAACGACGACCTGCTGCGTCGCGACGTCCGGCTCCTCGGCGACATGCTTGGCGAGGTGATCGTGGCCCTGGCCGGGCAGGAGGCATTGGGCCTGGTCGAGGAGATTCGCACCCTCGCCCGCGACCGGCGAGCGGGTCGGCACGACGCGGAGCGGGCGTTGGCCGCCCGGATCGAGTCGCTCGACACAGCTCAGGCGGAGTGTGTCGCCCGCGCTTTCAGCATCTATTTCGATCTCGTCAACATCGCCGAGGACCGCCAGCGGGTCCGCGTGCTCCGCGAGCGGGAACGGGAGCGCTCACCCGAGCCGATCGGCGAATCACTCGCTGCCGGCGTGGCTGAACTCAAGGCCCGCGGCCTGTCGGCGGCCGAGGTGCAGCAGGCGCTCGACCGGCTGGCCGTCGAACTGGTCTTCACGGCCCACCCCAGCGAGGCCAAACGCCGCTCGATCCGGGCCAAGCTCCGGCGCATGCGGCACAGTCTGCAGGAACTCGACCGCGGGGACCTGCTGCCCCGCGAGCGCTCGGCACATCGAGCGGCCCTGCACAGCGAGCTCGACGTCCTCTGGCAGACGGAGTTTCTCCGGCCCACGCGGCCGACCGTGCTCGACGAGGTGGAGCGTGGACTGTCGATCATGCCCCGGCTGTGGGAGGCGGTGCCGCAGGTGCACGCCTCGCTGCGGCACGGTCTCGCGGCCTGCTATCCGGGCGAGTCGTTTCGCATCCCCGCGTTTCTCACGTTCGGTTCGTGGATGGGTGGCGATCGCGACGGCAATCCCTTCGTGACGGCCGACGTGACGGAGCGGACGCTCCTGAGGCTGCGGTCCGCGGCGATCGACCGCCATGTCGACTGGTGCGGCCGGCTCCACGACCTGCTGACGATCTCGATCCATGCCGCACAGGGCGCCGCCCCCCTCGTCACGAGGCTCGCGTCGCTTGCCACCGCCTGGCCCGATCTGGCCTCCGCCCTCGAACCGCTCGCTCCGCACGAGGCCTACCGCCGCTGGGTCCGGATGATCCGCTTCAGGCTGGAGCGGTCTCGGACCACGAGCCTGGCCGATCCGCCGGCGGCCGGGGCGTATGCCTCGGGCCACGAACTCGCGGCCGACGTCGCACTCCTCGTCGATTGCCTGCAACGTGATCACGGCCTTGACGGCCACGCGCCCGCAGCGCACTGGCTCGACCTCGTGCGCACCTTCGGTCTGCACATGACGCGGCTCGACGTGCGGCAGGATGCGCGGGCCTACGGCGACATCATGGGAGCGATCCTCGCCGCCGCCGGTCGCACGGCCGATGCCGCGACGTTCGCGGCACTCGACGAGCCGGCCCGGCGGGCGGTGCTCATCGACACGATGCCGGGCGACGTCGCGGCATCGGCGGCCGCCCTTGGCGACATCCCCCGCGACGGCCTCGGACCGCTCGCCGCCGACACGCTGCTGCTCTTCGAGGTGCTCCACCGGGCGATCGCGCGATTTGGCCCCGAATGCGTGGGGGCGGCGATCATCAGCCTCACCCGCAGTCCCGCCGATGTGCTCTCGGTGCTCTGGCTGTGGCGTTGGGCCCGGGCCAGGGCGGCAGCGCGGGGCGAATCGGTCGCGGCCAGCGACATCGACATCGCCCCGCTGTTCGAAAAGATCAACGATCTCACGCACGCGCACGAGACGCTCTCCGCCATCCTCGACGAGCCCTGCTACCGCGACCATCTCGCCGGGCGGCGCCACCGGCAGATCGTGATGGTCGGCTACTCCGACAGCACCAAGGACGGTGGGTATCTGGCGGCCTGTTGCGGCCTTCAGGCGGCCCAGGGCAATCTCCATGCCGCGGCCGCGGCCCGGGGCGTGAGCCTCACCTTCTTCCATGGCCGGGGCGGTTCGCTCGGCCGCGGCGGCGGGCCGGCAGCGCGGGGCATCCTCTCGCTTCCCCCCGAAACGCTCGATGGCAGTCTCCGGCTCACCGAGCAGGGAGAGGTGCTCGCCGAGCGCTACGACGACACCGAGGTCGCCTGCCGCCACCTCGAACAGGTGTCGTGGGCCACGCTCGTGGCGTCGAGCGTCCGCAGGAGCGAGCCGAAGCGGGAGTGGACCGACGTCGCGGACCGGATGGCCGAGCGGTCGTGGGCCGTCTACCGCGAACTCGTCGACCTGCCGGGCTTCATCCGCTATTTCTCCGAGACGACGCCGATCGACGACATCGAAAATCTGCCGATCGCCTCGCGGCCCTCGCGCCGCCGCGGCGAACGGACGCTCGACGACCTCCGCGCGATCCCGTGGGTATTCGCGTGGACGCAGAGCCGGTGCATGATCCCGGCGTGGTATGGTCTCGGCACGGCGCTCGTGGAGGTGAAGTACGACGACCGCCATGCCTGGCAGCTGGTCTGCGACATGTACCGACAGTGGCCGTTTTTCCAGGCGACGATCGACAACGCGACACTGGCACTGGCCAAGGCCGACATGTACATCGCGCAGCGGTACTCGGAACTCGTCGACGACGCCGACATCCGCCGCCCGATCTGGCAGCGGATCGCGGCGGAGCGCGACCGCACCCGGCAGGCGATCCTCGACATCGTCGGCGGCGGCGAACTGCTCGCCACGACGCCCTGGTTCCAGCGGTCGATCGAGGCACGCAACCCCTACATCGATCCGCTCAATCTCATCCAGATCGAGTTCATGCGCCGGCGGCGTCAGAGCCCCGACGACGAATCGCTCCGCGGACTCCTGCGGCTCTGCGTGCAGGGCATCGCCGCCGGCATGCGGACCACCGGCTAACTCAGGGACACACCAGTGACCACTGCCGCCGATCTCGTCGTGAAAACGCTCGGGCCCTGCCGCATCGACTCGCCGCTCAAGCCGATGCTCGAATCCCGCCGCACCACGGTGCACTACGTGGGCGAGGACGACCGCGTGCTCTTCCACGACACGGCCAGCCTCGTGCGGGAGAGCGGCTGCACGCTCGATGAACTGCCCGGGTTCGAGCCGGCCGGCCCGCGGCGAAAGATCTTCTTCGACGCCTCGAAGATGCGGGTGGGCATCGTCACCTGCGGCGGGCTCTGCCCGGGTATCAATGACGTGATTCGCGGCATCGTCATGGAACTGACGTTCCACTACGGCGTCAGGAAGATTTACGGCTTCAGGAACGGCTACCAGGGGTTCGTGGCGAAGTACGCCCACGACGTGGTCGAACTCACGCCAAGCGTGGTCAGCAACATCGACGAGGACGGCGGCACGATCCTGGGCACGTCGCGAGGGGGGCAGGATCCGGAGGAGATCGTCGACTGCCTCGAACGGATGAACATCAACGCGCTGTTCGTGATCGGCGGAGACGGCACGCTCCGGGGTGCGATGCAGATCGCCGCTGCCGTCGCGGCGCGGGACGGGAAGATCGCCGTCGTCGGTGTGCCCAAGACGATCGACAACGACATCCCCTACATCGACCAGAGCTTCGGGTTCCAGACGGCCTTCGGCGAGGCGACGAAGGCGATCCAGTCGGCGCACGTCGAGGCGAAAGCGTCGCCCAACGGCGTGGGGCTGGTGAAGCTGATGGGCCGCCACTCCGGCTTCATCGCCTGCTACGCGTCGCTGGCCGAACCCGACGCCAACTACGTGCTCATCCCGGAGGTGGCCTTCCGGCTGGACGGCCCGCGCGGCCTGCTCGAGCATCTGCTCGACCGCGTCAAGCGCAGCGGCCACGCCGTGATCGTGGCGGCGGAGGGGGCCGGCCAGGACCTGATCGGCGATACCGGGGGCGGCCACGACGCCTCGGGCAACCGCAAACTCCACGACGTGGGGCTGCTGCTCAAGACGCGGATCACGGAGCACTTCGCGGCGGCGGGCGTGGAGTTGAACCTCAAGTACATCGACCCGAGCTACATCATCCGCAGCGTGCGGGCCAACCCCTACGACAGCGTCTACTGCCTGCGGCTCGCCCAGAATGCCGTGCACGCGGCGATGGCGGGCCGCACGGAGATGGTGGTGGGCCGCTGGCACGGGCGGTTCGTGCACATCCCGATCCCCCTGGCGGTCAGCCACCGCAACCAGGTGGCCCCTGACGGCGACCTCTGGCTCTCGGTGCTCGAGGCCACCGGCCAGCCGAACTCGTTCGAGTAGGACGCATGCATCAGCGAGGGGCTGCCCATGCCCCACGAGCCGGCGTTGCTGACCAGCGCAGGCAGGATGCCGGAGCGCAGTCAGCATCGAGTGAGCGAAGGCCAGGATGGCCGTAGCGAACGTCCGGCGACGGGGCATGGGCAGCCCCGAACCGGGGCCGTGGTCCCCACCGCTTGTCGGCTGCGCCGCCATGCGGGATGCTCTTGGTATTGGACGTACCGGCCGAGGGAACCCGACCATGCAGCCTCTCCCCACAGTGTCGTCAGGACTCGCGACCCTCGTCGCGGCGATCGCCATCAGCGTCGGGAGCGCCGCCGCCGCCGAATGGCCGCAGTGGCGGGGCCCGGACGGTCAGGGCCATGCCGTCGCCGCCCATGACCTGCCGATCACCTGGAGCGAGACCGAGAACATCGTCTGGAAGACACCGCTCCCCGGCCGCGGCTGGTCGTCGCCGGTGATCGACGGGAGGCAGATCTGGATGACGACGGCGATCGAGGCCGACGTCACCCCAGACGAAAGGAAGAAACGACTGGAAGGCAACACGGGCACTCAGCCGCTCAACGTCTCCGGTCCGGTGTCACTCCATGCGGTCTGCGTCGACCGCGACTCGGGGAAACTCCTGCACGACATCGAACTGATGGTCGTCGCCGATCCGCAGCCGATCCACGCGCTCAACTCGTACGCCTCCCCCTCGCCGATCCTCGCCGCCGGCCGGCTCTACTGCCATTTTGGCGACTTTGGAACCGCCTGCGTCGACACGCGAGAAGCAAAGGTCGTCTGGAAAAACCGTGACCAGCGGCTCAACCACGAGAACGGTCCGGGCAGCACGCCCCTTCTCTGGAAGGACAAGCTCATCTTCCACTGCGATGGCAGCGACACGCAGTCGATCGTCGCGCTCGACGCGGCCACCGGGGCGGTGGCCTGGAAGACGGCCCGCAGCGGCGAACTCCGCAGCGACCCACAGCTCAAGAAGGCCTACGGCACGCCGCTCGTGCTCACGCTTGGCAGGGGGGAACTGGGCGGACGAGACGTGCTCGTCTCGCCGGCGGCCGACTGGCTCTACGGCTACGACCCCGTCACGGGGAAGGAACTCTGGAAGATGAGCTACGGCGTGCTCGGCTTCTCGATCGTGCCGCGGCCCGTCACGGCCCACGGACTGCTCTACCTGAGCACGAGCTTCATGCAGCCCGAACTGCTCGCCGTGAAGCTCGGCGACGCCCTGACCGCCCCCACCATCGCCTGGCGGGAGAAGAAGGGCGCCCCCAACATGCCCTCGCCGCTCGTGGTCGGAGACGAACTCTACATGGTCAGCGACAAGGGAGTCGCCACCTGCCTCGATGCGAAGACAGGGGATGCCGTCTGGGCGGAGCGACTCGGGGGCAATTTTTCGTCGTCACCTCTCTACGCCGACGGCCGGATGTACGTGGGCAACCGCGACGGCCAGACCTTCGTGATCAAGCCC
>JBILWX010000055.1:0-23647 GCA_044369655.1 Pirellulales bacterium | reverse complement strand
CCTGTCGCGGATCGCCGTCATCAAGCTCGACGTCGACGGCAACGAGTGCGGGGTACTCCGCGGCGGCCGTGGCGTCCTTGCCGCCTCCCGTCCCACGATGATCGTCGAACTCCAGCCGAGCGCGTTCGGGCCGCGCGAGCCGGACCGCTTCGAGGACTTCATCGACATCCTCCGCGGGGCCGGCTACCAGCTCCGGGATCTTTCCCGGCGACCGCTCCCGCTCGACGCCCAGGCCCTCCGCCGGCTCATCCCGGGCGACGCGGTGCTCAACGCCGTTGCCCTGCCCGGAGGATCGCCATGAGGGTGAGCGTGGTCGTGCCCAACTACAACTACGGACCGTATCTCGGCGAGCGCCTTCGATCGGTCCTGCGGCAGACGATGTCGGACTTCGAGCTGCTCTACATCGATGACGCCTCCACCGACGCCGGCAACGATATCGCCCGCGGATTCGCCCGCGATGACGGACGGATGACGATGATATTGCGGGAGCGGAACTCCGGCGGTCCGTACTGGACATGGAACGAAGCGGCGGCGCGGGCACGGGGTGAATGGCTCTGGTTCGCCGGTGCCGACGATAGCGCCTGCCCCACGTTCCTCGAAGAATTGCTCGAACTCGCCGACCGGCACCCACAGGCGGGCATTCTGCGGTCCGATTTTCTCCGCATGAACGAGTCCGGGCGTGTCATTGGCCGGGCCAGCGACGACCGGATCCGGCGTTGGAAAGACGTCGCCGACTACGCGACGAGCGGGCCCGCCGAGGTCGCCTACGCGGCATTGAGCACCTATGCCACCGCCAGTGCGCTTCTCGTGCGGCGCGACCTGTTCGCCGCCTGCGGAGGGTTCGATGCCCGCATCCCGCTGTCGGCCGACACACTGCTCTACCTGCAGATCGTGGCGATGTCCGGAACGGCCTACGTTGCCCGGCCGCTCGCGGCCTACCGGGACCATGCCGGGAGCGTGACACGCTTGGGGCCGGCCGGGGCCACGGAGATTTCCAAGAGCCACTGCATCGCCCGGGCCCTGGAACTCCTCGGCGGGCGAGACGCGGAGCCCACCCCGGAGCGGCGGTTGCTCGAACGGTACCTTCGGTTTCGGCTCAACTCGGCGCGGTGCTCGACGGGAGGACTCGTGCCGGACGACGTTCGCTGGCTGGTGCCCGCGATCCTGGATCAGGTTCCCGGATGGTGGGGGGCAGCGTGGCTGCGGGGGGCGGCATGAGCAGAGCACGGACCATCCTCGTCACCGGCGGCGCCGGATTCATCGGCCGGCACCTCGTGCCCGTGATCGCCGACGTCGCCAGCCGCATCGTCGTCGTGGACAACCTGCTCGAACAGGTGCACGGCCCCGACGCCAGCTTCCCGCGGGATGTCGCGGCGCTGGCCCAGTGCGTCCGCGGTGACGTTCGCGATCGCGATCTCTGGGATGCCGTGGGAACGCGCTATCCCGACATCGACGTCGTCATCCACCTCGCGGCCCTCACCGGCACCGGCCAGTCGATGACGGAAGTCGCCGAGTATCTCGACGTGAACGGGCGCGGCAGCGCCGTGATGCTCGCCGCCCTGCGATCCGGGGCGTTTCGGTCCGTACGGCAAGTCGTGCTCGCCTCGACGCGGGCCGTCTACGGCGAGGGAGACTATCGCTGTCCGGCCGAGTGTGTGACGCGGCGGCCCGGCCCTCGCGACACCGAGCAGTGCCGGCTCGGCCGCTGGGCGCCGACCTGCGAGTCGTGCGGTGTTGAACTGGTGCCGGTGCCGACACGGGAGGATTCGCCGCTGCGGCCCGCGTCGGTCTACGGTGTCACGAAGCTGGCGCAGGAGGGGCTTGTGGAGACGGCGGTCGGGGCGTCCCTGGCGGCCACGATCCTCCGGTTCCAGAACGTGTATGGGCCGGAGCAGAGCCTGCGGAATCCGTACACCGGCGTGCTCGGAGTCTTCCACTCCCGCATCATGCGCGGCGAGCCGATCGAACTGTTCGAGGACGGACTGATCAGCCGCGACTTCGTGTCGTGGGTCGATGTGGTCCGGGCCGTTCGTGAGTCAGTGGTGCGGCGGGCAGCCGGGACCTTCAACGTCGGTAGCGGGTCGTTCGTTCCAATCGGCGACGTGGCCCGGCTGATGTGCCGGCTGTTGGGCCGCCATGTGCCGGTGCGGGCCACGGGCTTTTTTCGCGCCGGCGATATCCGGCACGCGGCAGCCGACATTAGCCGCGCTCGGGCGGCCTTGGGATACGAGCCGTCGGTCGGCATCGAGGAGGGCATGGCCGAATACGTCCGCTGGGTTCGCGGGCAGCCGCCGATGCCGTCGGAGCTGTCGGCCAAGTCTCGGCACTCCACGAACGACGCTACGGGGCTTCCATGAAGGCATCGATCGCGTGGATCCTGGTGTGGCTTCTGGCCTCACCGGCGGGCACCGCGGCGGCCATCGTGCTCGCCCGCACGCGGTCTGTTTGGCACCGTTGGATGCTGGCGCCGGCGTTGCCGACGCTCCGCCCCTCGGGCCCGAAAAGCCTCGAGGCCTCGATGCGGAACGCGCCCGACCCCGCCCGGCTCGCCTATTCGATGGCGCTGGCGTATCTCGACTCCGACGCGCCTGATGGGGCAGCGAACGCTCTGGCCTGCCTGCGGTCCGCCGAGGCCCTCGGATTCGAAGGCGGCGAGCGGATCCTTCTGTATCGCGCGATCATCGCCGCGAGGCGCGGTGATGAGACGGAAGCCAAGAGCCTGCGACGAAACCTGGATCCCGGCAGCCTTTCGGCCGCCGAGTGGGGCTTGCTGGATGCTGCAATCCGTCGTTCGCCATGACGGCCGGCGGACAGTCACGGCTTAAGGAGTAGGCCCTGTCCCGTCGGAAGCGTGAGGATGCTCACCCGTTCGCGTCTGGCGAACCGGTCCATGGCCTCGCGTTGGAGGGCGAAATGCGTCCGGCCGTAATCGTCAAGGATGATCGGCGCTCCGGATGATAGTCGCGGCCAAAAGTGTTCGATCGCCGCGATCTCGGGTTCGACGAGGTTCATGTCGATCGACAGGTAGCAGACCCGCTCGGGGCCTTCCGCCAACGTCTCGGGAACGCGTCCGCGGACGAGTCGGGCCCTCGGCCACGGTGCGAAGTTCCGACGGGCGAGGTCATAGCAGTCCCCATACCAGCGGGCATTTTCCCGGACACGAGGCGTCATCTCGCCGGGCGACATCTGCTCGACCGGACTCCCTTCGAAGGTATCGAACAGCCAGAAATCCTTGTCGAGGTTGTTGAAGTCCAGATACGTGCACACGGCGACGCTCAGGATGCCAGTGTTGACTCCGCACTCGACGAAATCGCCCGCGAGTCGCCTGGCATGCGATGCCGCCCAGCACGCGACATGCGCCCGCCAGTCGATCCGAATGTTGCCGAACCGGTGCCCGGTCGCCATGCCCGCCGCGTACGCCCGTGCAAAATCGGCGTCCTTCGCCCACGCCAGGCTCTTTCCGATCAGCTGCATGCCGTCGCCGATGTAGGAGGGAAAAAGTCTTCGCAGCCCCGGAATCCGGTCGGTGAGCGACTTTATTCGTTCGATCATGGAGAGCCTTCGACTCAGTCCGAACATCGTCTTCCTCTCGCGAAAATATCACGGTCAAGGCCACTGCAGCAAGATCCTGGACCACACCGTGCGTCCCCCCTCCGGCCGTGCAAAAAACCCGCCGGGGCCATGGATGGCCCAGCCACGCGAGACCGCCTGCCTGGAGGGCGGGCCTACAAAGCAAGCAAGCCCGGGCCAAGGATGGCCGGGCTTGCGTGACGGCAGCACGACGCCGCCCCAAAAAACAGCCCGCCGGGGCCATGGATGGCCCGGCGGGCGTAAAGTGGCGGGGACAGGAACCGAACAAACGCGGTGTGACTCGGGAAATCGGAGGGTCGCGTCCAAGTGCGACGCGAAATGCGACGCGATTTCGGCTGATCGCATCGAGTTGCTGGCCCGTGCGGTGGTGCTCGTGGCGGGCATGAGGATTCCGGAGGCAGCGCGGGAGGCAGTGCTGGCGCGGGTGGTCGCTGGTCTGACCCAAGGTGCGGCCCAGTCTGAACACTCGCCAGGGACGCGCAGGGAGGGCCCTGGCGGGCATGTGGGGCGTCACCCGTCTGTTCGGTCAGCGTCGAGGTAGGCCCGCCAGACTCGTGAATAGGCGCAGCCCCAGGCCTCGTCATGGCACGCGCGGTCAAACTCCACGGGATTGATTCCCGGCGTCTTGGCCAGCCGATCGAGTGAAAAGTTCCAGGCCAGCGCGTGCGCCCATTCGTGGCAGAGCACCTCGACGGCTTGCGGCTCACCAAGATCGCGGTTGAGCATCACCACGAACCGCTTATCCCGCCGAAGGCATTGGCCCAGTATCGTTTCAGGCAGCCAGGAAGCCCGAACGACAACGGGGAGGGCTGGAGGGCATTCCCGGCGAAGCCCCCCCAAAACCGTTTGAAATTCGCGCCAGCCGGGGCGGTTCACGAAGGAGAGGGCGGCAGCGGCACCGGAGTGGCTGCCCCCACGGCTGGCCAAGGCTCCGCGGTGGCAGCAGTTGTGGTCTGCCCGCCAGATGTACTTGATCGCGTTGCCAAGCGAAAAACCCATCCACTCCACTACATCGATGCACTCGACGCCTGATCCGTGGCTGTTGTAGTGGAGTGGATGGTTGACGTTGCTCATGCGAGTATCCGTACTTTTCTGAGCGACAGAAGGCAGCAATCACTTGCCGCTGGGGCGTGATCTTAGCGTTGCCTTCTTGGCACGCAAGGATGTTTTCTTCCTGATCACTCGCGGCGAGCGGCTGACTCCGATCTGGCGAGGCTGTCCGCGACCGGGCGGGTTGGATACGTAGTCCTTCCACTCCTGCTCCGCCGACCGCCGCTCGACCGCCCACGCTCGACCGTTCAGCTTGAAGCCGTTGATCTTCCCCGATCGCAGGTCTCGCATCACCATCGCGTCCGTCTTGTGGACGATGTCGCATGCCTCTGGGACGGAGCAGTATTTGCCGCAAAGTTTCCGAAAGTCAGCCTCGGAGAACGTCTTCCCGGCACACTGCTCCCAGCACAGCATCAGCCCCCGCTCGCTTAGGGGGATCGCCACAAGTCTCTTGGACGAGATCGCTTTGACGACTCCGCTCTTCGTGATCCTCATGACCTTCGACGCCTCTTCGATCGAGATTGGCCTGTGAAAAACCATTTTGTCCTCCTTGCATCCGTACAAACCACTCAAAAACAGCGGGTTTCACGATGAAACCCGCTGTGGACTTGAAAAAAAGTGGCGGGGACAGGATTCGAACCTGCGACCTCGAGGTTATGAGCCTCGCGAGCTACCGGGCTGCTCCACCCCGCGACATGTTTTTTGTGTGGTCGGCTCCAAAACGGACGATGACGACTGGCACCAGCCCGTTTCGGGATGTTTCTCCGACGACTGAATCGGAATAATACACCAGCGGCCCCAGGAAATGAAGCCCGGGTGCGGATGGATCGATCGTGCCGGCAGGTTTCGCCCCATGAACCAGCAGGAATTCAGGCCCTTCGCAGCCCATCCGCAGGCCAGTTCGGCCGACCTGTCGGCGTCGCGGGCCGTGGTCGGCGGCTTTCCATGGTCCGCCGAACGCGGCGGCCAGCCAGTCTCCGGCGAACAGGGGGCCGCTCTGGGGGGACATAGCGGCGTTCCCTCCTTCGCGGGACTGCCGCGTGTATTCGAGCCCGTTTCCCAGGTGGCCAACCCTCGGGCCGCGATGCCCCCGCCAGTCAGACTGCGCGAGCGAGTGGCGACGGTCGTCCGCAACAGCCCCGCCTTCTCGGTCAGCCTCTCCATCCACTGCCTGCTGTTGCTCCTGCTCGCGGTGTGGGTGGTGCGTGAACGGCCGGTCAAGAAAATCAGACTTCGACTCGTGTTTGGCCCGGCGGCCGTCGCGGCCAACGAGGCGGGCGTCGACATCGTGCCGGTGCAGGAGCCCGACGAACAGCCGGAGGAGATGAAGACCCAGGTCGCGGAGTCGAAGCTGTCGCCGGCAGACGACCCGCAGTCGGCTCCCGTCCTGTTGCACGAGACGACGGTCGGGCCGGCGGCGGCTGCGGACCAGCCACTCGTCGCCCCGGCCGTCGGCATGCTGCTCGCCGGTCGCGACGCCGGCCGCAAGCGGGTGCTCGTGGCCGCCGCGGGTGGGGGCGACGCGACCGAAAACGCCGTGGCGTTGGCGCTCGATTGGTTGAAGCGGCAGCAGAGTCCGACGGACGGGCTCTGGAGCCTGACCGGCCCATATGGCGATGGCGGCTCGCAGGAGAATCAACTGGCCGCCACGGCGATGGCGCTGCTCGCCTTTCAAGGGGCGGGCAACACCATGACGGAAGGCCCATACCGCGGCGTGGTAGCCCGTGCGTGGCGCAGCCTCCTCAAGATGCAGCAGGAAGACGGGGCGTTCGACGTCGGGAAGGTGCCGATGCAACACGCCCTCTATTCCCATGCGCAGGCGACGATGGCGCTCTGCGAGCTCTTCGGCATGAGCCGCGATCCGAAGCTCGCCGAGCCGGCCGCCCGGGCCGTCGCCTACTGCGTGGCGGCACAGGGCCCCAATGGCGGCTGGCGGTACGAGCCGGGCAAGGCGGGCGACATGTCCGTCACCGGCTGGTACATGATGGCGCTCAAGACCGCCGAGATGGCGGGGATGCAGGTGCCCGCGGAAACGTTCGAGCGGATCGGCGGCTTCCTCGACACCGTGGCCAACGAGAAGGGCACCCGCTACGGCTATCTGCGGCACAGCCCGCTCAAGCCGGCCAGCCCGGTGACCGCGGCGGTGACCGCGGAGGGGCTGCTCTGCCGACAGTATCTCGGCTGGCCGCAGCGGGATCCACGGCTCGTGGAGGGAATCGAGCTGCTGATCACCGAAAAACAGTTCGACTTCGAAGGAGACGGCAAGGATGTCTATGCCTGGTATTACATCACCCAGGTGGCCCACCACATGGAGGGCGATGTCTGGCGGCGGTGGAATGAACGGCTCAGCGTGGTGCTGCCGCAGGAGCAGGTGGCCAAGGGGCGGGAACGGGGCAGCTGGGATCCCGCCCTCGACAAGTGGGGGCACATCGGCGGCCGGCTGTTCGTGACGAGCTTCTGCACCTTCATGCTCGAGACCTACTACCGGCATCTGCCGCTCTATGCCGCGCAGACGGAGTCAATGCAGCCGGGCGACGGTCGGTGACCTCATACCCCGCCGCCCCACTGGCGGACCGCCTCGTAGGCGACGATCGCGGCACAGTTGGAGAGGTTGAGGCTCCGCACCTGCGGCCGCGCAGGAATGCTGAGCATGCGGTCTGCATGGGCGGTCTGCAGCGACTCGGGCAGGCCACGCGCCTCGTTGCCGAACACGAGCACGTCGCCCCGTCGGTAGGCCACATCCGTGTAGCTCCGCGTGGCCGGCGTCTCGAAGAACCAGGTCGGCTGGCGGCCCACGGCGGCCAGCGCCGCCAGGAGGTGGTCCCAGGAGTCGACCGCTTCCCACTCGAGATCCTCCCAGTAGTCGAGGCCGGCGCGGCGGAGGTAGTAGTCGTCGAGTTTGAAGCCGAGCGGCCGCACCAGCCACATCTTGGCGCCGATCGCGACGCAGGTCCGCCCCACGTTGCCGGCGTTGGGTGGAATCTCTGGCTCGTGGAGGACGATATGGAGGACCGGGTCGTAACGCATGAGGGCCCGAAAAGGCGGGTTCGCCCGGGGGCGGGCGTCTGCTATTGTTTAGGTTGTCAGCTGCGAGAAACCAGCAGGAATACAGTGTCGCCGGAGAGGATGCCGTGGTCGAGTTGAAGCGAAATCCAACGCGGGCCGTGCGGATCGGCAGCATCACGATCGGGGGCGGCCACCCGATCGCGGCCCAGAGCATGACGGCCACCCACACCACCGACGTGGCCGCCACGCTCGAACAGGCCAATGCCCTCCACGCCGCCGGGGCGGGCGTGGTGCGGATCGCCGTCGACAGCAAGAAGGACGCCGCGGCCCTCCCGGCGATCCGGGCCGGCACGCAGGCCAATCTCGCCATCGACCTCCAGGAAAACTACCGGCTCGCCCTCGACGTCGCCCCGCACGTCGACAAACTCCGCTACAACCCCGGCCATCTCTACCACCACGAGCCGACGAAGCCCTGGCAGGACAAGGTGCGGTTCATCGCCGACGTCGCCGTCGCGAACGACTGCGCCCTGCGGGTGGGCGTGAACTGCGGCAGCGTCGACCCCGCCAAGAAGGAGCAGTTCGCCGAGGACGATTCGATCGGGCCGATGCTGGCCAGCGCCCTGGAGCACTGCGAACTGCTCGATTCGATCGGCTTCACGCGGTACGCCGTGTCGCTCAAGGACTCCGATCCCAAGAAGGTGATCGAGGTGAACCGGCGGTTCGCCGAGGCCCGGCCCGACGTGCCGCTGCACCTGGGCGTGACCGAGGCGGGCATGCCGCCCGACGGCATCATCAAGACGCGGATCGCCTTCGAACAGCTGATCAGCCGCGGCATCGGTGACACCGTCCGCGTGTCGCTCACGGTGCCCAATGCCGACAAGCCGCAGGAGATCGCCGCCGCACAGGCGATCCTCGCCGACATCGCCGCGGGCCGGGTGCGGAGCGTCGTCGACTACGGGCTCAGTTCGCTCAACATCATCAGCTGCCCGAGCTGCTCCCGCGTGGAGAACGAGGCCTTCATCGAACTGGCCAAGCAGGTCAAGGAGATGACGGCCTACGCGAAGGATCATGCGATCACGATCGCCGTGATGGGCTGCCGCGTGAACGGCCCCGGCGAGACCGACGACGCCGACCTCGGCCTGTGGTGCGGCCCGACCCACGTGAACCTCAAGCGACGTTCGGCCGAACTGGGCGCGTATCCCTACGATGCGATCCTGCCGAAGCTCCGCGAGGAGCTCGACAAGCTGATCGGCGGGAAGGCCTGACATGGCGCACGCTTCATCCCTGCCGATCGTCGATCCGGCCGCCTCGGGGGCGGCCTGCGGGAGCGGGCCGGCCGTGATGGCGGCCGCGCAGCCGGTCGATCTGGCCACTTGCCGCGGCACGTTTGCGATGGTGAGCCTCGGCTGCCCGAAGAACCTCGTCGACAGCGAGCGGATGCTCGGGCTGCTCCGCGAGGACGGCTGGCAGCTCGTGGGCGAGCCAGCGGGCTCCGACATCGTGGTCGTGAACACCTGCGCCTTCATCGACGCCTCCCGCCAGGAGTCGTATGCCGCGATCCACGAGATGCTCGACCTGAAGCGGTCGGGCAGCACGCGGGGCGTGATCGTGGCCGGCTGCCTGGCCGAACGGCAGAAGGAGTCGCTGCTCACCGAGCTGCCCGGCGTGGATGCCGTGATCGGCGTCTTCTCGCGGGACGAGATCGCCCGTGCGGCCGAAAGGCTCATCGGCGGCCTCGGAGACCAGCGGAGCATCTTCCGCCCCGCGCCCGCCCGCGCCCTCGACGACTCGGGCCGCATGCGGGTCACGCCCCGGCACATGGCCTATCTCAAGATCTCCGAGGGCTGCGACCGCACCTGCACGTTCTGCGCGATCCCGAAGATGCGGGGCAAGCACGCCACCAAGCCGATCGAGGAGGTGGTGCGCGAGGCGAGAGAGCTGGCCGCCGACGGCGTCAAGGAACTGGTGATCGTCGCGCAGGACACGACCTACTATGGGATGGACCTCTACGGCGAGCCGAGGCTCGTGGAGCTGCTCGCCGAACTCGAAAAGATCGACGGCATCGAGTGGATCCGGCTCATGTATCTCTACCCGATCCACTTCACCGACCGGCTCATCGACACGATCGCCGCGAGCAAGAAGATCGTTCCCTACCTCGACATGCCGCTGCAGCATGCCAGCGACCCGGTGCTCAAGCGGATGCAGCGCCGCGTGGCGCGGGGACCGACGGAGGAACTGCTCGCGAAACTGCGGAGCCGGATTCCCGGCCTCGTGCTGCGGACGACCTTCATCACGGGCTTTCCCGGCGAGACCCGCGAGCAGTTCGAGGAGATGGTCGCCTTCGCGAAGCAGTGGCGGTTCGAGCGGGTGGGCGTGTTCACCTATTCGCTCGAGCCCGACACGCCTGCGGCCAGACTCGATGGCCACATGCCCGACGAGGAGAAGGCGGCGCGGCGGGATGAACTGATGCAGGTGCAGCAGGCGATCGCCCACGAGCACGCTCGCCGGCAGGTCGGCAAGACGCTCGACGTGATCATCGACCGGCAGAGCGAGGAGCGCGAGGATGTCTGGATCGGGCGGACGCAGGCCGACGCGCCCGACATCGACTGCGTCGTCTACGTGACCGCCCCGGGCAGTTCGGCCACGCGGCCGCTCACCGGCCGGATCCTGCCGGTGGAGATCGTGGCCTCGAGCGGCTACGACCTCGCAGGCGTGCCGAATGAAGATGCCCGCTAGCCGGTTCGTTGCGCGGGGATCGGGCGGCACCCGATTCCCATGCAAGCTCGAAGCGCGAGCGAGGGACTGTATTCATGCCGGGCGAATCAGGAGGGATGCTAGAGTAACGCGGATTGCTTCGCCGGCTGCGGCATGCTCGTCAGCATCGGGCGCAACGTTTCTCCGCTCGAGGATGGAAAAGCGTCATGCAACATCCTGATTCATTGAACCGTGTCTGGACCGTGCCGAACATGCTGTCGGCGGCGCGGCTGCTCCTGGCGATCGTGCTGTTCGGCGTGATCGAGCAGGAACGGTACGCCGCGGCGACGGTGCTCTTTCTGGTGGCGGCCTCCACCGACTGGGTCGATGGCTGGTGGGCGCGACGTTTCGGCCAGGTGAGCCGGCTCGGAAGGATCTTCGATCCGCTCGTCGACAAGGTGATCGTCTGCGGCGGCTTCATCATGCTGGCTGCGCGGGGCGGAGGGTCGGCGATCCTGCCGTGGATGGCGGTGGTGGTGGTCGTGCGGGAACTGGTGGTCACCGCCGTCCGCGCTGAGATGGAACGCACCGGCCGCGACTTCTCGGCGGCCTTCTCGGGCAAGCTGAAGATGGTGCTGCAGTGCGCGGCGATCGCGCTGGAACTCGTCGCGCGGGCCTGGCCCGGGCAGACCGTCGGGGGCGTCGAAGTGCGGACGCTCGCCGTCGCGGCCGCGTGGATGGCCGTCGCGGCCACGGTCTGGTCGGGAGTGGAATACCTGGTGGCCGCCCGCGGCATGCTCACGACACGGGAGCCAGGCGATGGAGATCGAGATTCCTGACCTGTCGCTCCGTCAGCCGTCCGCGGCGGAGATGCTGGCCGTCTGGGGGTTCGTCGCCTGCGGCTTCGGCATGACGCTGGCGGCAGCCTCGTTGATCGTGCGGCGGGTGCGGAGAGGACTGCCGGCGGTGGCGTGGCGGCCGCACGCTCCCGTGCCGTGGAGCGGCGCGGATGTCGCCGCCGCCGTGCTCGTGTTTCTCGGCTTTCAGGTGCTCGCCGCGGAGAGCCTGCCGGCCGACGTGTCGCTGCGAGGCAGGCTCGCGGCCGGCAGTGTCGCGATGCTCGCCGCTACGGCGGTTTCCGCGGTGCACCTCTTCGCCCGCTCCCGCGACTGGGCGTCGCTGGGGTTCGGTGTGGGGCGGCTCCGCGATGACTTGCAGCTGGCCGTGGCCGGGTTGGCCCTCATGCTCGCGCCGCTCCTCGCCTTGGCCGCGCTGCTCGACCGTGTCGTGCCCTATCGCCATGCGCTCGTCGATTTTCTGATGGCCCATCGTGATCCGCTGTCGATCGGCCTGGTGCTGTTCGCGGCTGTCGTCGCCGCGCCGCTCGCCGAGGAGTTTTTGTTTCGACGGGTGTTGCAGGGGTGGCTCGAGGGCTGGCTTGAACCCCACGCGCCCAGGTGGGGGGCCGCGGTGGCGATCGGGCTGTCGAGTCTGGCCTTCGCCGCCGCCCACGTGGGCCAGGGTCTGGCCTGGGTGCCGCTCTTTTTCTTCGGCCTCGTCGTCGGCTATCTGGCCCGTCAGACCGGCTCGATCGTGCCCGGGGTCGTCCTGCACGGCCTGTTCAACGCCGTCAGCGTGGCCCTGGTACTCCTGCAGGCCGCAGCGCCCGGCCCGGCGGGGGGGGGCTGAGCGGCGGGGACGGCAAGGCCTCTCCAGTGTGACGGCCGGTGAATCCTGACCGGGCCGGGAACCGATCTGGATGAACGGCCCGCCGTTCGCGAGAATTCCGGGGTGCGGTGCAGGGACGTGCCGCAGCAGTCAGGGAAGACAGGTCGATGCCGCGTTCGCTTGCCACGAAAATCGTCGACTGGATCGCCTACTCGGCTGTCCGCGTGGCGATTTGCGTGATCCAGTCGCTGCCGCGGAGCCTGTGCGAGCGATTCGCCAGGTGGGCGTCCGACCTGCTCGCCAACCGGGTGAGGATCCGGCGGCAGGTGGTCCGTGAGAATCTCCGCCTGGCCTTTCCCGAGTGGACGCCGGAACAGAGCCGCGAGGCGGCCCGCGGCATGTGGGAGCATCTGCTCCTGATGGTGATCGAGATCGCCCATTCCGAACGGGTGATTCGGAAGACCACCTGGCGGCGTCATCTGCGAATCCACGGCATGGAGCGGATGGTGCGCGAACTCTGGGCCGACCGCCCGAAGGTGATCCTGTCGGGCCATTACGGCAACTTCGAAATGTCGGCCTTCGTCTTCGGCTTGTTCGGGTTTCGCATCTACTCGGTGGCCCGGGAACTCGACAATCCACTGCTCGACCGGTTCGTGACGAAGTTTCGCGAGGCACGCGGCCAGATCATCCTGCCGAAGAAGGGAAGCGCGCCCGACGTGGCGCTCGTGCTCGAGAACAACGGGGTGATCGGCCTGCTTGGCGACCAGGCGGCCGGGCCCAAGGGCTGCTGGGTCGACTTCTTCGGCAGGCCGGCGAGCGTGCACAAGGCGATCGGCGTCTTCTCCCTCTCCGCGTCCGCCCCGATGCTCGTCTGCTCGGCCACCCGCCGGAGGGGCCTCTTCGACTATGACCTAAGGCTGGAGGGGGTGGCCGATCCGGCGCTGGGCGGCCCGGAGACGGCCGACCTCAAGTCGATCTCGCAGTGGTACACGTCGCTGCTCGAACGGGTGATCCGCCGTGCCCCCTCGCAATACTGGTGGGTGCACCGGCGATGGCGGGGAGGCCCGGCAAAGGCTACAGTGGCGCGAGCCGCCGCGTGAGTCGAGGGAGTTCCTGCCAGCCCCGCTCGAGCCCCGGTTGGTCCTTCCGCCCCCACCCCGCCTGCGATCGACGGCCCTGGACATGAGCGACTGGATTCCGATCGCCGACATAGCGGATTGCCCGCCTGGACGAAGCATCGAGCGGCTGGCGGGCGACCGGATGGTGGCCGTCGCCAATGTCGACGGCACGTTCCACGCCATCGACGGTCTCTGTCCGCACCAGGGCGGGCCGCTCGGCACGGGTGTGCTCTGCGGCACCGTGCTGACCTGCCCGTGGCACGGCTGGCAGTTCGACGTGACCACCGGTCGCCATCGTCTCAGCGCCACCGTGCGGCAGAGCGTGCACGAGATTCGGGAGGAGGCGGGCCGGCTCTACGTCCGGCTGGCCGGCGACGGTTCCACGGCGGAGTCGACCGCGTGATCGAATTTCGCTGCTTCCGCAACGACGACCCGCCGCGGCTGGCCGACACCTGGAGGTCGGCCGATCTCGGACCGTCGGCGATGCAGCCCATGACCTCGGCCTTGCTCGAGGCCTGCGTGTTCTCGAAGCCCTATTTCGATCGAGAGGGGCTCGTCGTCGCCGTGGAGGAAGGCCGCGTGGTCGGCTTCGCCCATGCGGCCTTCGGACCGAATGCCGATCATTCGGCGATCGACACGGCCATCGGCACGACGCTGCTGGTGGTCGTGGTGCCGCATGCCGAACAGGAGTCGATCGGCGCCGGCCTCGTCGCGCGGTGCGAAGAATACCTCAGGCGCCGCGGTGCGACGACGCTGCTGGGTGGTGGTTCGCCCGCCATGCGGAGTTTCTATCTTGGCCTCTACGGCGGCGCCGACCTGCCGGGAATCCTCGATTCGTCACCCGGCATGCAGGCGATCTTCCGGGCCGCGGGATATGCCGAGGCTGGGCGGATCGGCGTGCTCAGGCGGCCGCTCGCGGGCTTCCGCCCGCCGGTCAATCGGCTCCAGTTGGCGATCCGCCGGTCGACGACGCTTCGCGTGATCGACGAGCCGTCGCGGCGAACGTGGTGGGAGGCGGCCACGACGACGGGCATCGCGCTGCGACGCTACGAGCTGCGCGGGGCCGGCGAGGACCTGCTCGGCACGGCCTCGTTCTGGGACATGCAACCGTTGGCGGCGGCCTGGGGGGTGTCGGCGGCGGGGCTGCTGCACGTGGGCATCGAGGGGGTCAGGCGGCGGCAGGGCCTGGCCCACTATCTGGTGGCCGAGGCCCTGCACGATCTCGCCCAGGAGGGCGTGACGTTGGCGGAGACGCACGTTCCCACGTCGAACGAGCCGGCGATCCAACTCTTCACGAAGCTCGGCTTCGAGATCGCCGAACACGGCACGCTCTACCGCAAGGGCTAGCCGCCAGGCATCACGACGCACGGCGGCGCAGCGACGGCTCCGCCGACATGTCGTGCCGCAGGCCGGGCTCTTCGACGTCGAGCCAACCGTGCAGGCAGTTCATGACCACCGCGATGCCGAAGCCGGACAGATAGCCGATGACTCCCGTCGCGGCGATGAGCAATGCGGCCATCGCCGGGTCGAACGGCCCGACGACGGCGTCCGACTTCATGCAATGGAGCTTGTAGGCGAAGTCGTAGACCTGCTGCGCCCCGCCGAAGGCGACCAGCAGGGCCCAGACGGCATGCCAGCCGGCCAGGATCGCCGCGAATGCCAGCCCGGCCCGATTCGGATGAACGTGTCCCATGGGAGAACTCCTCGTATGCCAGTGTGATGACGAACCATGCCATCCCTGCAGAACGGTTCCGCACGCCATGCGACTCTCTGCGAGATGCTACGGGGCGGCAGGGCCGGCACGGCCGCACGAGCCCTAACCCTCACGCGGTGAAGACTTTGCCGGGATCGTCACTTGGGCAAACGTTCCCGGGGCCCGCCCGCCGGGTTGGGAGATGCGTCGTCGGCCGCGGCGGGCCGGTGCCTGACGGCCAGCATGACCGGCACGGGCCGGGTGCTCTTTCCGCTGGGACGATTGGCAATCTCCAGGTTTCCAGATGGCGCGGCCTTCAACACCACGGTGCTGCCGCCGCCGTCGAGGTTCACCGCGTCGGAGCAGCCGAGACGCTGCATGATGCCGGCCAGTTCATGGCAGCTGACCCCCTCGCTCACCCCGGGCTGGCGACCGTCCACGACCACCAGCCAGACATGCCTTCCTGAACCATCGGTGCCCACGGCCGTGCGGGGGTGGAGGGCCGTGTCTGCCGGCGTGACGACCTTGCCTTCACTGAGGAGAAGTCCGAATCCCGCCACCGCCACACGGGCATCATCGAGGGCTGGGCCCGGGGCCGTGCCGGTGTGGGCACGGCCGGCCGCATCGATCCAGAACATCGCGTAGCTGTTTTCCGCCGGGCTTTTGTCGACGCCACCGCTGCGGGCCCAGCCGCAGATCGTCACCGGCATGTCGATCCGCCACGACTCCGGCGTTTTCCCGCTCGCGTCGGGCAGGGCACCGAAGGCGTTGGCGTTGACCGCCGCGACGATATCGGCCTGGGCCGCCAGCTGCTCGGGCTTGACAAGCGACGATTCAGCCGGGCCGTCGGCGTCGGGATCGGGGGGCACGAGGGCCTCGATCGAGATGCCGTCGGTGTCCAGATCAACGGCGAGGACATGGATTTCGAGGGGGCGTGGCTGCCTGGCTGTTTCGTGCGTGAAGCGAAGCCCCGGCCGCACGGTCTGGCCCGGGGGTGAGGACGGCTCGTCGGCCCGTGCCGGGATCGAACCGGCGAGCAGCGATCCGGCCAGGATGGCTCCGGCCCACTTCGTTCCGAGGGAAGTCCGGCAGAGGCCCGCCGAAACCACTCGGGCAATTGAAGAAAAGGGCATGACAGAGGTTCTCCGCGAGCGATCCGATGCGAGCCGACTCGAAACAGTCTCGACGCTCGGGCGGGATTCGGCAAGCAGCCGACGAGCGTTCATACCACGATCCGCACCGTCGCAGGGCGAGACGTGGGGGGGCGGGAGATTGCTGCTGCCGGCGGTGCAGACCGCGTTCGCCTGGCGTCTGGACTTTTTCAAAAGCGGTCTTCGAGGCCCGATAGGATTTTTGTCAGAGGTGTCGCTTCCGCGGGTGCCGCTGCCGTCGTTATGCTTGCAGCGGTCCTTTCGCTGGGTACGGCGGGCTGGTCCGGGTCGGTGAAGCGGGCCGAGGTCGTTTCGGCGGGGGGCTCCCCAAGGAAATTGAGCCGGGTTCTTCGGAGAAGAAAAGGTGCCAGCCACCATATGTGGGTTTTCAGCCACGACATCGCCGGCGTCTGGAACCCCATGGCGGCTTTTCGGCGGCGGCAGGCTCGCCCGCCTCGGGGCCGGTTCTCAGATGAGGGCCAAGGTGATGGCCCGGGTGCTAGCTGGGGTGATGTGTCTCATCGCAGGGGGCATGGCCGCGACGGTAGCCGCGGATCGTGAGGATGCGGTCCCCGGGCAGCGGGCGCCGGTGGATGTATCCGTCAATTCGCTCGTGATGGTGCGGCAGAGGCCTGGCGTCTGGTCGGTGCTGGGGGTGACGGCCACGAATCCGGCCGATGTGGCCGGCGAGGGGATGGTGTCGGTGTTTTTTCCGCCCGATCTGCACAGCCAGTGGGCTCGCAGGCTCTGGGTGCCATCCCGCGCCGAACGCACGAGTTGGCTGCCGATCCGCATTCCAGCCGGAATCCCGCCGACCGAGAGCCGCCAGACCTACACCGTGCTCATGCTCGATGCCGCGGCCGGGCAGGACGTGCTCCTGCGCCGGGCCGGCGAAACCCTCACGAGCGAAGGGCTCATGGCGATCGGGCATGACACCGCCAAGACCTGCGCCTATTTCGCCCGGCCTGGCGACGGTGACATGCGTCGAGATGCCGCAGACGCCGCCCGGTTCGGAGACCGCGATCCTGACCCCGACGATCAGGCGCTGGAGACCGTGTCCGCCGGTCGCCTATCCCTCGATCTCGAGCCCGCGTGCAGCATCCTGCCGGCCGATTTTCTCCCGCCCTGGTCGGAGTGCCTCGCGGGATACGACCAGATGGTGCTGACGAGCGATCGCATCGTGCAGGATACCGCCGGCTTGGCCGCTCTGCGGGCGTGGGTTCGCAACGGCGGTCGGCTGTGGATCATGGCGGACCGCGTGCAGCCGTCCACGCTGCTGGCCCTGCTCGGCAACGCCATGCCCGTTCAACCCGTGGACCGGGTCGAATTGAATCGCTTCATGATCGAGACCTACGACGATGTTCTCGAGACGATCGTCACCGATGCGGGCGACGTCGAGGAGCCGGTCGCGATGGTCCGCGTCATCAGCTCCGAGGCCGACGTGCCCTGCCGCATCGATGGCTGGCCGGCCGCGGTCTGGATTCCCTACGGCGAGGGAGAGGTGCTGCTCACGATGCTCGGGTCCCGGGGCTGGCGGTCGGGCGACGGCACGACGGCGTCCAAGGGGCTCGGCCTGTTGTCCAAGCGGTTTTTCTCGCCGCGAAAAAGCCGGCCGAGCGTCGCCGCCGCGGCGGGACCGGCGATCCGGCAACTCGTGGGCTATCGCGTCGCGGGCCGTGGCCTGCCGCTGGCCGTGCTCGGCGGCTATTGCCTCACGCTCTGCGCCGCGGGCCTGTTCTGCGCCCGTCGCAGGCGGCCGGAAAGACTCCTCTGGATCGTGCCGATCGCCTCCGTCGCGGCGGCCGGGCTGCTGGTGGGAGGCGGCGTCGCATCGGCCCGCAGCGCGCCGCCGACGGTCTTCACAGCGCAGGTGGTCCGAGTCGCCCCGGAAACCGACGAATGCCAGACCGAGAGCGAGCTTGCCATCTACGACCAGCGGTCGCGGTCGATCGACTGGCGGGCGGACCGGTTGCATCTCCTGACGCTCGAGCGAGCGGGGGATCACGACGTGAACCGCAGGCAATGGACCGACGATGATGCCCTGATCTTGCCGGGCGCCGCGACGCGGGCCGGAAGCGTGGAATCGGCCGTGGTCGTCGGCTCGCAGTCGCTCGATCGGCGGGTAGCGGCAGCCGTGCAGTTTGGCGCTGAAGGCCTCGTCGGCCGGCTGTCGACCGGCCGACTCGCCGACGTCTCCGATCCGGTGATCCTGAGCCCTCCGGCAGTCGCCGCGGCCGTGACGCTCGGGCAGGACGGGCAGTTCGCCTCCCGGCCCGACCAGATTCTGCCGGCCGACGACTTCTCGGGCGAAGCGATTCTCTCCGAGGAGCAGCGGTGGCGGCAGGACTTCTTGCGCGGGCTCTTTCGCGGGCGTGGAGCCGCCGAACTGACCCAGCCGCGGAGCCACGCGCTGGCGTTTTGGTGTCGCTCGATCGAGCAGGCGGTCTCGCTGCCCGATGGCTTCGAAGCCCGCGGCACCGCCTTGGCGATCGTGCCCCTGGAATTCAGCCGCACGCCCCCCGGCACGGCCTTTCGCATCCCCGCCAATTTCCTCCGCGCCACCTCCTGCGCCGGCAAACGTGGTCGTTCGACCGCCTTCGATTCGCGCACGGGCCAGTGGCGAAAAGGATGGTCGTCCGCGAGCGAGATCGTGTTGCGTTTCGCATTGCCTCCCCACGTCCTCCCCTGCCGGCTCGAGCAGGGCATGCTCACGGTCCGGCTCGACGCACCGTCGCGATCGTTCACGGTCTCGGCCTACCGGGACGGAGAGCCCGCCGAAGTGAGGGCCGTCGACAATCCGGACGGCGTCTTCGAGTTTCCGCTCGCCGCGGACGATCTCGCGCAGGACGAGCGGGGCGGCGTGCGGATCATGCTCACCGTGGGGCCGACCCCGGGAGAACTCGCGGACGAGTTGGCCGCGGCAGGCGACGGCGACGGTGACGTTGTCGGGGCCCCCGGGAGCCGTTGGCAGATCGACTATGCTCTTCTCACCGTCGCCGGCCGGACCCTCGCGGAGGATGGCTCTGGCGACGATCGAGCCGCCCCGGTGGGCCTGCCGTTGCCGACACCCTAGGCAGGTCACTGCGATGCCCATGACGCCCGACACGATGATCGAAACCGATGCGCTGACCAAGCGGTTCGGTGAGTTCACGGCCTTGGACGGGCTTTCGATCAGCCTGCAACGGGGGCGGATCCTCGGCTTCATCGGCCCCAACGGCGCGGGCAAGACCACCACGATCAAGATCCTCGTCGGGGCGATCCGGCCCACCAGCGGCTGGGCGCGGATCGCCGGGGCCGACTGCGTGCGCGACGCCCGGCGGATCAAACGGCTGGTGGGATACATGCCCGACGTGTTCGGTTCGTACGACGCCATGCGGGTGCGGGAGTATCTCGATTTCTTCGGGGCCGCCTTCGGCATCGCCCGCCGTGCTCGGACGCGGCGGATCGCCGAGGTGCTCGACACGACCGGCTCGACCCACATGCAGGATCTGTATGTCGAGTCGCTCAGCCACGGCATGCGGCAGCGGGTCGGGATCGCCCGCACGCTGATGCACGACCCCGAAGTGCTCATCCTCGATGAACCCGCCAACGGCCTCGACCCGCAGGCACGGATCGAGATGCGGGAATTGCTGCTCCGCTTGGCCGGCCTGGGCAAGACGCTGATCGTCACGAGCCATATCCTTCCCGAGCTGGCACGGATCTGCGACACCGTGGCCATCATCACCAAGGGGAGGCTGCGGGCGTTCGGGACGCTCGACCAGATCATGCGGTCCTTGAGCCAGAGGCGCACGTTCGAGGTGCAACTGCTCGATGCCGGCCAGGCGGCCCGGGCCGCGGAACTCGTCCGCGAGGTGGTGCCCGAGGCCGAGCGGCCGACGGTGGCCGTGTCGGCCGCGGAGGCGATCGTCCGGTTCGATACCGGCCGGACGGATGCCGAGTTGGCGGGGATGCTCGCCCGGCTCGTCGAGGACCGGCTGGGGGTCGTGCAGTTTCGCGAGGTGCCCAAGGATCTCGAGGATGCGTTCCTGTCGGTCACCCGCGCCGAAGCGGAGCCGTCATGATCGCGATCATCCGGCGGGAGTTCCTCGCCATCCTGCGGACCCCGTGGGTCGTGCCGACGATCGTGGCAGCGGCCGGCTGCTTCGCGGCGCTCGTGCTTTGGCGATGGCCGGCCGCCGGGTTCGTCGATCTTACGGGTACGCAAGCCCGCGAGGTGTTTCGCATCTTCGCCCTCGGTCTCTTCGCCGGAGTGCTCCTGCTCGTGCCGGCGATTCCGGCCACATCGATCGTTCGCGAGCGTCGGCAGGGCACCCTCCTCTTGTTGCTCGATTCCCCGCTCAGTCCGGCCTCGATTTACTTCGGCAAACTGCTTGCCATGCTCCTGTTCGCGGCCTTGCTCGCCTGCACGAGCCTGCCGGCCACGGCCGCCTGTTACGCGATGGGAGGTATCGATCTGTGGCGAGACGTCGTTTCGCTCTACGCGGTGCTCGGGTTGCTGACGGTCGAGTGCATCGCTCTGGGGCTGCTCATCAGCACCTTCGCCCAGTCGACCGACTCCTCGGTGCGGTTGACATACGCCGCCGTCTTCACGCTTTGCTTCCTGACGCTCGGGCCGCATATCCTGCTGCGGGGGCAGGCGGGGTGGAAGGCCGAGGCCGCCGAACTCGTGCGCGGGCTCTCGCCACTGCCGGTGATGCTGCAGCGGGTCGGCCTGGGGGGAGCTGGATCACAAGGGCTCGTGGAACGAGATTCCGGCGGAGGCGTCTTTTTCCTCGGCGGCTGCCTGCTGACGCTCGGCGTGATGGCGTTCACGCTGTTCCATCTCAACCACCGGCTGTTCGACCGTTCTCGTTCACAGGGGGCGATCACCGACGAGCAGTCGGGCTCGGTGCGGGCGATGCGGCGGCTGTTCTTCATCGTCGACCCGCAGCGCCGGTCAGCCGGGATTCCCGATTGGCTCAATCCGGTCATGGTGAAGGAGTTTCGTACCCGCCGGTTCGGCAGGTTGCACTGGCTGCTACGGCTCATCGCCGTGTTCGCCCTGGCGTCGTTGCTGATCACGTTCGCGGCTACCACGGGCACGATCGACTGGGGCGTCGAGGCGATCGGCGGGGCGATGGTGCTGCTGCAGGTCGCGATCATCGTGGTGATCACGCCGAGTCTGGCGTCGGGGTTGATCAGTACCGAGGTCGAAAGCCGCGGCTGGGAGCTCTTGCGAATGACGCCGCTGTCGACGCTGCGGATCGTCACCGGAAAGCTCGCCAGCGTGGCGTTGACGACGACGCTCGTGCTGCTCGCGACGCTGCCGGGATATGCCGTCATGATGGCCATCCGGCCGGCCATGTGGCTGCAGGTCTCGCTGGTGATGGTCTGTCTCGTGCTGACCGTCGTCGTGACGCTCGCCGTCGGTGCCGCGGTGGGGAGCTTGTTTTCGCGAACGGCCACCGCCACGGTGGTCACGTACGCCGTGCTGATGGCGATGTTTCTCGGGCCGCTGCTCGTCTGGTCGGCCCGCGAGCGGCCCTTCGGCCACGGGGTCGTCGAGTCGGCGTTGTCGCTGACCCCTTTGGGGGCGGCGCTGTCCGCGATCAGGATGCCGGGCTTCGGCCAGTATGACCTGATCCCATTGAGCTGGCGGGTGGCGGGAATCGTCACGGCGGCGGCGCTCGTGATCCTGGGAGTCCGTGTCCGCAGGCTGACGGAGCCGTCATGATGTTCGCGGGTGTCCCATCGAACCGCATCGTCCCGTACGCCGTGATCCTGGCGTGCGTCCTGTTCGCCGCGGCGGGGCTGTCGGCGACTGAGATCGCGGTCGATGACCCGATGCTCGCCGCTCCAGTGGTGCGTCGCGGTCCCGTGATCCCGGTCTTTTCCCCGGATCTCAAGCCACTCTGGCTCGAGGCGGTCGCGCGACCGGATGCCGAGACCCGGCGGATGGCCCTCGACACGATCGTCATCGCCGTCGAGCGCGGCATGCAGGGCTGGGAGGACGCCGCCGGCCGGTTCCGCGAGGTGCTCGGCTCGGATCGAGATCCGAGGGTGCGGCGGGCGGCGGCCCGGGCGCTGGTCGCGATCGATGACCAGGAGTCAGCCGCCGACCTCGTCGCCGCCGCCGAGCGGGACGGCCTGCTCGTCGCCCTCATCGTGGAGCCGGCGCTGGCCAGGTGGCGGCATGCGGCGATGCGGGAGGTGTGGCGGGCGAGGTTGGAGGATTCGCTGGTCGAACGGGCCATGCTGCTCCTGGCGATCGATGCGGTCCGCGTGACCCGCGACGCGGCGGCTGCGGAAGCGTTGCTCGCCATTGTCCGCGATCCGAGCCGAGATGTCGGCCTGCGGCTCGCCGCCGCGGAGGCGGCCAGTCAGGTTGGCGGCGATCGCCTGTCCGCCGTCGCAGATGAACTGGCCCGCGGACAAGGAGCCCGGGCGGGGCTCAGCCGTCTGCTCGCCGTGCGGTTGCTCGGGGGGCAGGCCGACGAGTCGGCCATCGAGACCCTGCAGCGGTTGGCACGTGATCCGGAGCCGGCGGTGGCCGCAGCCGGGCTCGCGAGGCTCGACGCCATCCGTCCCGCGGTGGCCCTGCCGATTGCGAAGGGGGCGCTTGAATCCGCCGACGCGGGCCTGCGACGCACGGCGGCGACGATCGTCTCCCGGCCCGCGGACCGCGACACCATCGAGCTTTTGGGACGCCTGTTGGGGGATCGGAACCCGTCTCTGCGACGGTTCGTCACCGCACAGCTTGTCGCGGCAGGCCGCGATGATTCACTGCGGGAGGCCGTCGCAACCCAGGCGATGCGCTGGCTCGAGGTCGACGACTGGCGGGGAGCGGAGCAGGCTATGCTCGTTCTTGGAAGCCTCGATCACGAGCCGGCGGCGGCACGGCTGGTCGAACTCCTGCGACATGCGCGGGAGGAAGTCGCCGTGACGGCGGCTTGGGCGCTGCGGAAGCTGCAGGCGGCCGAAGCCCTCGGGCCGATGCTCGCGCGGGCCGAGGAACTCGAGCGGTTGACGCTGGCACAAACGCCCGTTCCCTACGGCGACAGGCAGGCCTCCCAGCTGCACCAAGCCTTCGGCGAGGCGGGCTATCGCGCTGCTGAACCGCTCTTGCGGAGACATCTCGCCGGCCCGACGCCCAAAGGCCCCGATCGGCCCGAGTCCGCCCGCGCCGCGGCCGTGTGGGCGCTCACGCTTCTTCACGCGGACGAGCCCGACCCCGCGCTTGCCAAGGTCCTCGTCGAGCGGATGGCGGCTGACGAGGCGACGCCGCCGGAGTTGCCGCTGGTCAGACGGATGGCCGCGGTGGGGCTGGGCCGCATGAAGGCGGCGGAGCACCTGCCCGCCCTGCGAACAGTCGCCGAGCGTGACGGGGTGAATTCCGAGATCGGCTATTCCTGCTTCTGGTCGATCGAGCAGCTGACGGGCGAGCCGATTCCCGAGGTCACCGCGGAGAAACGGGCCGTCGTCGGATGGTTTCTCCAGCCGCTCGGGCCGCGTCCGCGGTCACTGGGCGGAAAGCCATCGCAGCTCCTCGAGCCTGGCGGCGGCGAGTGACCGACGCAACGTCTCGGCCTGCGGCTCGGTGAGCTTCGGCAGCACCGCATAGGCCAGCACCGTCGCCGCGGTTGACCGGCTCTCCGCCAGCACCGGCCCCAGGCTCGCCACCTCCTCGTCGGTCGGCC
>JBILWX010000006.1:0-68417 GCA_044369655.1 Pirellulales bacterium | reverse complement strand
CACCCATGCGATCTGGCAGCGGAAGGGCGTGATGGACGGCCGGGCGATGCCGGTCGTGCTCGGCGACCGCATCTATTTTGTCGACGACGGCGCGAAGGTCTACGTATTCGACAAGACCACGGGCGCGCCGATCGGCAAACCGCAGAAGCTTCTCGGCACGATCGTCCGCGGCAGCCCGCTGGTGGCCGACGGCAAGCTCTACATCTGCTCCACGAGCGGCTGGCACGTTCTCGAGCCGACGAAGGACGGACTCAAGTTCGTCAACCGGATGCGGCTCGACGAGGAAGACGAGGTCACGGCCTCGCCCATCGCCAGCCATGGGCGGATCTACCTGACGACCGGCGAACGGCTCTACTGTCTGGGTGACAAGGCTGCCGCTTTCTCATCCTCCGCGAGCGTCCCGCCGACGCTGCCGCAGCAGGTGTCGGATGCGACCAAGGCCCCCGCTGGCGAGCCCGCCTGGGTACAGGTGGTGCCGGCCGAGGCGCAGATCGCCGCGGGCGAAACGCTGCCGCTGAAAGTGCGGCTCTTCGACGCCGCCGGGAGGTTCGTGAAGGAATCTCCGGCCGAGTTCACCGCGACCGTGGGCACCGTCGGCTCCGACGGCCGCTACACCGCACCAGCGGGCAAGCATGCGGCGACGATCGTCACCGCGAAGGTCGGCGGCCTGGAGGGGAAGGCTCGCGTCCGCTCGATACCGCCGCTGCCCTGGACGTTCGACTTCGAGGAGATCGCGCTCGAGCCCAACCCGAAGGGCGGCCCGCCCCGGGGTGAGCCGCCGTTGCCATGGGTGGGCATGCGGTACCGTCACGTCGTCCGCGATGTCGACGGTTCGAAATGCCTGGTGAAGGTGACGACGATCCCCAAGGGCACGCGGAGCCAGGGCTGGATCGGCCCGATCGGCCTGCACGATTACTCGATCCGGGCCGACTTCCGCGCCCAGGAGACGGGGGTCGAGAAGCCTGGCTCGCCGGCATCGACCGCGCCGACAGCCGCGGCCACCCCCGCATCCGATGCCGACGCCTTTGCAAAGGCCTTCGGCAATCCCGCCGCCCTCGAAAAGGCCCGCATGCCCGACATGGGGCTGATCGCCCAGCGCTACACGCTCGACCTCATGGGCGCCAGCCAGCAGCTGCAGGTGCGGAGTTGGCCGCCGCAGGTGGCGACCCACTTCTCGAAGACGATCCCGTTCCCGTGGGAAGCCGGCCGGTGGTACACGATCAAGTTCGAGGCCCGCACCCGTCCCGCAGCCGCTGGCACTGCCGCCGCCGCGATGCTCCGCGGCAAGGTCTGGCCCCGCGGCGAACCGGAGCCGGCGGCCTGGACGATCGAAGCCGTCCACGAGCACGGCAACCTGCAGGGCAGCCCGGGCTTCTTCGGCAACTCCAAGGATTCCGAAATCTCCATCGACAACGTGTCGGTAACCGCGATCACGCAATGAGGTGCATCATGTCGAGGTTTCTTGCGTTCATGCTCGTGTGCGTCGCGTGTCGGGCCGCCACGTCCGCCGACTGGAACCAGTGGGGCGGCACGCCCGTGCGGAACAACGTCTCCACCGCCACGAACCTCCCCTCCACCTGGACGCCCGGCGACTTCGATGCCGAGACGGGTGCGTGGAAACCGGAGACGAGCGAGAACGTCGCCTGGGTCGCCGAACTCGGCAGCCAGAGCTACGGCAATCCGGTGGTGGCAGGCGGCAAGGCCTATGTCGGCACCAACAACGGCAAGGGCTGGCTCGAGCGGTATCCCGCCGCGACCGACTTGGGCTGCCTGCTCGCCTTCGACGTCAAGGATGGCTCGTTCCTCTGGCAGGATTCCAGCGAGAAGCTCCCCACCGGCCGCGTGCACGACTGGCCCCTGCAGGGCATCTGCTGCGCGCCGCTCGTGGAGGGCGACCGCCTCTGGTACGTGACCAGCCGCGGCGAGGTGAAATGCCTCGACACCGAAGGCTTCCGTGACGGCGAGAACGACGGCCCCTTCACGTCGGAAAAGGTGCAGGAGAAGGACGAGGCCGACGTAGTCTGGTCGCTCGACATGATGAAGCAGCTGGGCGTGTCGCAGCACAACATGTGCTCCTGCAGCGTGACGGCTGCGGGTGACCTGCTCTTCGTGAACACGAGCAACGGCGTCGACGAGGGCCACATCAACCTGCCCAACGCCGATGCTCCCAGCTTCCTCTGCGTCGACAAGCGCGACGGCAAGGTGCTCTGGGCCGATGGTTCGCCCGGAGCCAACGTGCTGCACGGGCAGTGGTCGAGCCCGTCGTATGCGGAACTCGGCGGCGTGCCGCAGGTGCTCTTCGGTGGCGGCGACGGCTGGCTCTATGCGTTCGACGCACGGGGGGAGAACGGCAAGGCCAAACTCCTTTGGAAGTTCGACTGCAACCCGAAGGAATCGAAATACACGCTCGGCGGCCGCGCCGACCGCAACCACATCATCGGCACGCCTGTCATCCACGAGGGGCTGGTCTACATCGCCGTCGGCGAGGATCCCGAGCACGGTGAGGGCGTCGGACACCTCTGGTGCATCGATCCCACGAAGCGCGGGGACACGAGCCCCGAACTGGCCGTGAGCCTCAAGGCTCCCGACACCCCCCTGCCCCACCGCCGCAATCAGGCTGTCATCAAGGAGCAGGGCGAGGTGGCCCGGCCGAATCCCAACTCGGCGGCCGTCTGGCACTATCCCGGCTTCGACGGCGACGGCAACGGCAAACTCGACTTCGAGGAGACGATGCATCGCACCTGCGGCACGGTGGCCATCCACGACGGGCTGCTCTTCGTCGCCGACTTCAGCGGCCTGTTTCACTGTCTCGACCTGAAGACGGGCAAGCCCCATTGGACCCACGACATGCTCGCCGCCAGCTGGGGATCCCCGCTGATCGCCGACGGCAAGGTCTACATCGGCGACGAAGACGGAGACATCTCGATCTTCAAACTGTCGAAAGAGATGGAGCTCGTGGGTGAAATCAACATGGGCAACAGCGTTTATTCCACGCCGATCGTAGCGGGCGACACGCTCTACATCGCCAACAAGAGCCACCTGTTCGCGATCCGGGAGGGAGCGCGGCCCATCGTCGCTGGGTCGGCGAAAGCCGCAGCCCCACGGGCCGCGAACTGACGCCAATCGCGATTTCGGAAGCATGCCATGGCCGACCGACTCTGTCTGCTGATCATCCTCGCGTGTGCGCCGGTGCTGGCACATGCGGCGGAGCCGGCCGGACCGACGGCGTTTCGCGTTCGGCCCTATTTGCAGAACCCCGCCGCCGAGGCGATGACGATCCGCTGGTGTTCGCAGTCTGCCGATCCAGGCACGGTGACGATCGACGGCAGAACCATCCCGTCGGAGCCCGTGCTCTGCCCGGAACTCGACTACCAGGGAGCCGAGCAGACCGACCTGCGGTATCCCAAGCCGCCCCATCTGCATTCGGTCCGCGTCACCGGCCTGGCGCCGGCGACGAGCTATCCCTACAGCGTCGAACAGGACGGCGAGACGATCAAGGCGATCCTCACCACGGCACCACGGCCGGGCGAGGTCGGCAAGGGGGGCGGCGTGCGGCTCTTCTTCTATGCCGACAGCAAAACCCAGCCCGAGTCGCGGGACAGTCGGCAGGACTGGACGCCGTCGACGTCGCTGCCCGGAGGACCGCGGCCCCGCTGGGTGCGCGACCAATACCTCGCCGACGAGACGACCGGCTACCGGATGAACCTCGCGTTGATCGCGAGCAGGGCGGCGGAGAGCCTTCGCGCAGGCAACCCGGTGCTGGCGAGCGTGGTGGGCGACCTTGTGGAAAGCGGCGGCGAACAGCGGGACTGGGACGAGTTCTGGCGGCACAACGCCGGTGTGTTCGGCAGCCTCGCCTCTCGGGTGCCGATCGTGGCGGCACTGGGCGACCACGAGGTGTACGGCGGCCCGCCCTCCACCGATTTGCTCGATGATCTCGGCGGCTATTCCGGGCCGGCATCCCTGCTGGCATCACGGAAATTCCTCACCTACTTCGAACACCCGGACAACGGCGCGGCCGACAAGCGGCACATCGGCCGCTATCACCGCGTCGATTTCGGCCCGGTCACACTCCTCACGCTCGATTCGACCAACGGCGGCAGCGACGGCACCGACAGCGACACCAACCAGCTCCTTGACCGCGGCACCGCGGCCCACATCCCCGACTACGCAGCCGGCTCGGAGCAGCACGCCTGGCTGGAACAGGAACTCGCCGACGCGCAGGAACGCGGCGTCGTCACCTTCGTGCAGTTCCACCACTCCCCGTTCTCGTCAGGCCCGCACGGCCGGGCGCCGGGCAAGGGACAGGGCAAGGACGAACACTCGGGTCAACCGCTCCGGAGCCTGACGCCGCTGTTCCGCAAGCACGGCGTGCGGGCCGTGTTCACGGGACATGACGAGATGTACGAGCACTCGATCGTGGAGGGTGTGCATTTCTTCTCCAGTGGCATCGGTGGCGACGGCCTGCGGGGTCCGCTGGAGGGCGTGATCAACGAGCGGCAGATCTTCATCGCCCACGACCATGCCCCCGAGCACTGGAAGGGCAACGTGCTGGACACGGGAGGCAAGCATTACGGCCACATCGAGGTCGACGTCAGACGCAAGCAGGCCGCCGACAGCAGCGGCGAGGCGGTCGCCGGGCCGACGGCCGGATTCGAGGTGACGATCACGCCCGTCTCCGTGTTTCCGGTCCTCGATGCCGAGACTCCGGGGACGATCGTGACCTGGGAACGCCGTGAATATGATGACGTGCTGACACTGGACGTCGGGGCACCCCGGATACCGCGGGCGGCCACCGGCACACCCGCGCCCTAAGGAGAACCGTTCGTGGACAGAGCCATCCTTCCATGCAGTCCCGAAGCGCTCACGCGGGGAACCGGTCGGGAACGGCGCCGTTCTCTGCGCGATATCCTCGCACTCGGCCTCTTCGCCGCAGCCCTCTGCCCGGCCACGCCGGTGACTGCCGCACCTTCCTCGTCGCCGCGGGCGATGGTGCAAGACGCCCGCCGGATCGTCTTCCTCGGGGATTCGATCACGTATGACGGTCGCTGGATCGCCGACCTGGCGGCGTGGATGGAAGCGGAGGGACTCACGGGCGAGGTCATCGATGTCGGCCTGCCGAGCGAGACGGTCTCGGGGCTCTCGGAGAGCGGGCATGCGGACGGGAAATTCCCCCGGCCCGCCCTGGACGAGCGTCTCGAGCGGGTGCTCCGTGTCACCAGGCCCGATCTCGTCGTCGCCTGTTATGGCATGAACTGCGGCATCTACGAGCCGCTCGACGAGCCGCGGTTTGCGAAGTTTCGCGACGGCATGCAACGGCTGCACGACGCCGTCGAGCAGGCCGGCGCGAAGATCATCCACCTCACGCCGCCTGTCTACGACAAGCGTGCCGATCAGCCCGGTCCGGCCGGCCAGACAGACTACGACGCGGTGCTCGAGGCCTATTCGCAGTGGCTGCTCTCGAAGCGGGCGGATGGCTGGACGGTGATCGACGTGCATGGACCGATGAAGACGGCGTTGTCCGCCGCCCGGTCGAAGGAACCGTCGGCTGTCTTCTCGCCCGACACCGTCCACCCCAATGACGAAGGCCACTGGGCGATCTGTCGGGCGGTGCTGGCGGGGCTGGACGAGCAGGCCGCGGCCTCGCCGACGGCGCTGGCGGCCTTTCTGCCGGAGGTGACGGCCCGCATGAAAGTGCTTCGCGATGCCTACCTCGCTGCGGCGGGGCATCTCCGGCCGGGGATGCCCACAGGACTGCCGATCGGCGACGCTGAGGCCAAGGCGCGGGAGATCACCGAATCGATCCGGTCGCGGCGGCTGCAACTGCGGGGCGAGAAACATGCCAGCGGCGAATGGCGGATGCCGATCGTGTGGCCTCGGCCGCGGCCGGTCGATCCGGGGCCGGCACCGGCGAACCCCGCCCCCGTGCCCGCCGACGCGATCGTGCTCTTCGATGGCAAGAGCCTCGACTCCTGGGTGGGAGGGGAAAACTGGCCGGTGGCAGATGGTGTGGCCACGGTCGGCAAGGGGAGCATCCAGACCAAGCAAGCCTTCGGCGATTGCCACCTCCACGTCGAGTTTCGGCTGCCAGCGCCGGCCACGGGCAAAGGTCAGGGCCGCGGCAACTCCGGCATCTTTTTGATGAGCGAGTACGAGATCCAGGTGCTCGATTCGTTCGAAGACGGCACCGACGGGCCCCTGACCTATCCCGACGGCCAGTGCGGCGCCCTCTACAAGCAGCAGCCACCGGCGGTCAATGCCTGCCGCAAGCCGGGTGAGTGGCAGACCTACGACATCCTGTTCACCCGGCCCCGGTTCCGCGGCGATGGCTCGCTTGCGAAACCCGGCCGGGTGAGCGTGCTGCACAACGGCGTGGCGATCCATTCCGACACGGTGATCAAGGGTGACACGGTGTGGCATGAGCCGCCCAGCTACAAGGCTCATGCCGACGCCCTGCCGATCTCGCTGCAGGACCATGGCAATCCGGTGCAGTTCCGCTCGATCTGGATCCGCCCCTTCGAGCCGGTCGTGCCCGAATGAACCCGAATGAACATGGGACACGGATTCCCTCGCTCGCGCGTCGGGCTTGTATGGGCCCCAACACGCTGATCCAGGCCGTCAGCCGGTGAGCGTGGCCCGGATCGACCGCAGTTCTTCGAGCGGTTCCTTGTCCGCCCAGTCGAGCCGGCCGGCCTGCCGATACCAGTAGCGGCTGTTGGAAAGATCACCCTCGATCTTGTGCAACACGGCGTGCAGCCACTGGGCCGTGGCGTCCGACTCGTACCGCTGCGCGATCTCGTGGGCCTCGTCCCACCGGTCGTCGAGAGCCAGGTCGATCGCCCGCAGGATATCGTCGTTCATGTCGTTCATGGACGGCTTGCCGCTACCGCACGACCGCCACCAGCGGGTCGGCCGGAGCCGCCCCTCCCGAGAGGATCTCCGCGGGAACGACCGCGGTCGGCGCGGGTTGCTCGTGCAAGATCGTTTCGACGGGGAAGGAGCGGTCCATGGCGGGAAGGGCCGCGTCGCGACGGTGCCAACCGGCCACCACCCAGCCATCCTTTCGCGCCACCAATTGCCGCAGCGGCAGGGGGCCGGCCGCGGCCAATTCGCCCTGCAGCGGCAGGTCGGGGATGTCGATCATGTCCTTGAAGAGCTTGTCGAATCGCTTTTGCAGGATGCGTCGCAGTGAGGTCTCCGCCATCGACAGCTTCTCCCGGCCACCCGGCTTGAATCCCGGCGGGTAGATCTGCACGTCCCCTTCGCGGATGAGATGCAGCCCCTGCGACGACCGGCCGATCGCATACGTGGCCCAGATGTCCATGCCCGGGAAGCTCCGGTCACCCGACACGAACTTGTCGCCCCGGACCATCACCTTCACGCGGCCGTCGTCAACCGCCACGGTGACCGGCCGGTGCTTCGCGAACGTCACCGCCCACGCCTTTTGTTCGGGGTCGCTGCCGAGCGACTCCGGTATCTTCGCCTTGCTTTCGCGGGCCATCCGATCGACATCGGCCTGCGTGATCATGCGGCCGCCCAGTTTTTCCTCGAGCATGTTGTTGATCGCCGACTCGTGCACGCGGGCGGAGATGAGGTTGCCGGTGTCTGCGGCGGGCGGCAGGCTCGCTGCCGCGAGTTGGCTGGCGGTTGCCTTGCGGGCGGTGATGGCGAGCGTGGTGTCGGTCGTGTTCATGTGGAGCATTTCCGGATAGAGCCCCTGCTTCTCGAGCGGCCCGCGCACCTTCTGCTGGAACTCGTCGCGGAACTGCGTGGCGGCAGGCTCCGATTCCTCCTGAAACTTCCGTCTGAGCCGATCCCGAGCCCTGCCTTCGGCAATGGCCTCGGCCTGCGGCTTGGTCTCGGCGATCTTGCGACTGGCGATCTTCTGGATCAGCCGCTTTCCGAACCGCGAGTTGATGGACATGCCGGTGATCGTGGTGTCGGTCGTCGCGGAGGCCTGCACGGGAGAGGCGGAGGCCGAGAACTCGTCGAGATAAAGCCGTCGCCGTGCCGAGAGATTCGTCACGCCTCGGCTGCTGACGGTCACAGGCCCCTGCGAGCCGCGGGTGTGGGAAATGTTGGTGCCGTCCATCACGAGATCGAATGCCGCTCGATCGGTGGACGGCACGAAGTCGAGCCGGACATGGCCGTTCGTGCGGCCGTTGCCACGAACCCTGGTGCCCAGCACGACCTCGTCGACCGGCATCACCTGATCGACGGGACGATTCACGGCGTGCGCGAGCAGGCTCTCGTGCATTTCAAGCAGGATGTTCGGCCGGGAGTTGGCACCGCGAACGGCGGCCACGACCGCAGGAGCCTGCCCCGCCTCGACCAGCCGCTCCAGGATCGGCGGCACCGGCGCCAGGCTCTCGGCAGACCCCGTGGCGGAGGCGGAGAACAGCGACGAGGCCAACGCCCCGAGCCGCTGGCTCATCCGGTTGGCCCCGTTGCCACGGGCGGCATCGGCCACTTCGGCATACCGCGTCACCGCCTTCCGCGCCCGGACGAACTCGGGCATGTCGAGGCCTGTCTCGGTGGCGTTCAGCAGTTCCTCCAGCCGCCGCAGGGTGGCGGGGTCGGCCGCCGCACCGGAGGCGGCCTGTGCCTGCAGCGCAGGCCAGTCGAGATAGGTCCGCCAGGCCGCGCCGCTCTTGCTGCGGCCGAGGAGCCTGTCGAGCGGCTGGAGAGCCTGCCGCAGCCCGGCAGCGGCCGACTCGAGGGCGGCGTCATCGGCCGGACGGAAGGTTTCCGTGGCCTGCAGGGCCTCGTTGGCCAGTTGCTCGAGCCGCTGGGCGGGCAGTTGGGCGGAGGCCACCGGCATGACCGCCATGAGGGCGGCCCAGACGACACCCCCTACGGCCAACCGCCAGCCAGAGGGGGTCCGGGACGCTGCTACGCGGAGGAGAGTGCTGGAAGCCATGAGCCAAAGCCTGTCGTTGGGGGGAAGGGTGAAACGAGCCGGAGTGTAGTCTGTTGGCCGAATCCCCTCCACAGCGGCCGTGGGAAGCCAAAATCCCCCCCTTTTGCCGCGGGAAAAAATCTTTTTTGCACCATCGGCCGCAACCTGCGGCAGCCACGGCACTTGAAGCAGACCGCCCAGGCCGCAAGTTGAGAAAAGCCGTCGCTTCTACCCCGGCCTACGCGACCGTCAACGCTTGCCAGGCCGCTGTCACGGCCATTCAATCGCCGGCGTTCCCAGGGATCGACTGCTGCACGCAACACCAAGGAGAGGGTTCCCCGATGACCATTCACGCCACCACGTTACCCGCCAGCCTGCCTGCCACGACGACCGTTCTGGGTTGGTTTGGCCGGTCCTGCTGCCGACTCCCGTCACTGGTCATCGGTCCGCTGGTCATCGCCACCGGCACCCACGCCGCGCCTCCCGTCGAGTTCGCGGCGACCCCCGCTCCGCCAGCCTTCGCGGCCGAATCAGCCGGTGGCCCGGTGCAGCGGGTCGACGACTACGCCGCTGCAACGGAGGCCGCCCGGCAAGCGCAGGCGATGCTTTTGGTGTCGGTGGAGCCCGCCGGCGGCGACCCGGCCGATCTGGTCGGTCAGCATCTCGAACGCCCCGACGTGCAGCAGCGGTTTGCCACCAGCGGCACGCCCTGGGTGTTCTGCCGCGTCGGCATGCAGGACTCGGGCGCCGGCCTCGTGGGCGATCCCAGTCTCGTGGAAATGCGGCGTGGGCCTGGTGTCTTCGTCGTCGACCACGCCCACGGTGGACTCGCCGGCAGGATCGTGTCGATCCTGCCGCGGACACCCGGCAAGTATTATCGATTCAGCACGGCCCACGTCGACGAACTGGCCACGCTGCCGGCGGGCACGCTTACCCAGCGATCGCTGATCCTCGCCGTCCGGGTGCATCCGGAACACCCGCAGAGCACCCAGGGCACGTGCGATCCGCAGCTCTGCCAGGAAGCAGCAGCCCACTCGGGCCATCAGGCCAGGATTCGCAAGCAAGGCCATCACGACTGGCAGACACGTTCGCAGCGGATCGCCGCCGGCCGTGGCGGCGCCGCGGAGGTCTGCGCCGAAAGCTGGGAGAACCAGGACCTGCTCGATTCGTGCGTCGACTGCGTGGCCAGCTGGCGGCAGTCGTCGGGCCACTGGAACGCGGTCCGCAGCCCCCAAGCGGCCTACGGCTACGACATCCGCCGTGGCTCCAACGGCATCTGGTACGCCACGGGCATCTTTCTCAAGTAGCAAGAGGGAATGCCCCTCACACCATCGCCCGTTCGGTCGCCGGCAGGACGAAGATCTTGCCGTCGCCCATGCGGCCGGTGCGAGCGACTTCGACGATGCGGTCGACCACCTCGTCCACCCGGGCATCGTCCACCCAGAGCTGAATCTCAACCTTCGGCAGGAATGCCTGGGCGTAGTCGCTCTCGCCGTATTGGTCGAGGTAGCTCTTCTGCCGCCCGAAGCCCTTCACCTCGCGGACCGTGCAGGCCTCCAGCGGTGCGAACTTGAGCGCCTCGAGCACCCGCTCCGCGAGGAACGGCTTCACGATGGCGATGACTTCTTTCATGGTGTCACGTTCAGGTGGGGATGCCGGAGGGGACTCGCTGGGGCACCCAAACTCCCGATGCTGAGGAGCCGGTCGGAGGCACGCGCAGGAGCCGGTGAATTCTGCGACTCACGAGCGATCCACCATCATCCACGAGTCTCCTGGAGCAGAATCCGCCGGCGACGAGCATGCCGCAGCCGGCGAAGATGCTTCACGAAAAACACGACATCGTGTCGTTTTTTCTTGGCGGGCCTCCGCCCGCTGGTACTTACCCGGCCCTCCAGGCCTGGGAGAGCCCAACAAAATTGCATGATGCCATGTTTTTCGTGAATTCAGCTGAAGAAGTTTTCGCCGAAAAGGTTCAAGGGCGGGCAGGTGGTGACGGTGATGTCGCCCTTCACCTTCGTCTGGCAGGCGAGCCGCATGGTGCTCTCGTTGCCGATGTAGGCCAGCGACACCGCCATGCGGGCCGCTTCGAGGATGCCCCGGGGGCTGACGTTTTCCATCCCCTTGGTGATGAGCACCCGGCAGCTGCCGCACGACCCCATGCCGTGGCAGTTCGCGACCTTGTGGATCCCCGGGTAGAGGGCGACGCCCGCCGCCAAGGCCTCTTTGCGGAGGTTGGCCCCCTCGGGGACCTGAATTTCCTTTTTTTCATTCGTGAACGTGATGGTCGGCATCGGAATATTCTCGCTTGAGTGGGGTGGTTTGACCGATACTGTAGCCAGCGCGGGACAGTCCTTCCAGCAGACCGGAACCGGGATCATGGCGGAACTCTCAAAATACCAGCAATCGATCGTCAAGAATTACTACGACAACCTCGATACGGCCCTGCTCCAGCGGCTGGGGGAGCAGGTCACCGACCTCTACCTCGCGGAAGGCAAGAAGCGGGCCAAACTCTGGGAAACCATCGAGAAGTCGCTGGCCAAGCTGGGCGTGCCCCAGAGCCGGATCGCGACGATCGTGAAATCGGACGACGCCCGCCAACTCGCCAAGATCCTGCAGGAACTGCTGGCGAAGGATTGACCACACGGCGGTCGTGCTCCATCCTGTGAGGCTTCCACCCTCCGGGAACCTCGCGATGAGCACGACCACGCCAGCCGCCGACCGCACCGCCCTGCTCGAGTCCTTGCGCTGGAAGAAGTTTCCGGTGCTCGACGACGGCTTCGTGGCGCTGGTCGACTGCATGGGAGACGACGGCTCCGTCGTGCAGGCCGCGCGGGTCAGCTACGGCGAAGGCACCCGCAAGGTGAGCGATGACCGCCAGCTCATCCGGTATCTCCTGCGGCACGCCCACACCACCCCCTTCGAGATGGCGGAGCTGAAGTTCGTGGTCCGCGTGCCGATGGACTGCTGGCGGCAGTGGATCCGGCACCGGACGGCGAGCGTCAACGAATACTCGACACGCTACTCGCTGGCGATCGACTCGATGCAGTCGACCCACGACGACGAGTGGCGGAGCCAGGCGGCGAGCAACCGCCAGGGATCGGGTGGCCTGCTGTCACGGTCGGCCGGCCACAGCCTCACGCAGTCGGAGCAGGAACTGCAGAGCCTCGCGCGGCGCGTCTACGAGGAGCGGCTGGCGGCCGGCATCGCGCGGGAACAGGCGCGGAAGGATCTGCCGCTGTCCACCTACACCGAAGCCTACTGGAAGATCGACCTCCACAACCTGCTCCACTTCCTGGCGCTGCGGATGGACACCCACGCGCAGCTGGAAATCCGACGGTATGCCGAAACGATCGGCCGACAGATCGTGCAGCCGCTCTTTCCGCTCGTGTGGGAGGCATTCATCGACTACCGCGTGGAGGCGATGCGGCTGACGAAGCTCGACCGCGAGGTGATCCAGCGGCTCGCCTCCCGCTCGGGAAAGCAGGGCCTGCCGGTCGGCCACGCCGACTTCCTGGCGGCGCAGGATCCCTCGTGGGCCGGCCTGGAACGCTGCCGCGAGCGGGACGAATGTCTGGCCAAGCTCGTGACCCTCGGCCTCGTGCGGCCCGCCGAATCGACCTGATCCGATCGCCTGCAACTTCACGTTTCTCCGTTCATTCAACCTCCGGGAGTCTCACCCCCATGCCATCCGCCGCCGAAGAAGTGCTCGAACTCAACCGCCGCCTGCTGGCGGCCGTCGCGTCCGGCGACTGGAAGACATACTGCCAGCTCGTGGCCGAAGACATCACCTGCTTCGAACCCGAGGCCCGCGGGCATCTGGTGGAGGGGCTTCCGTTCCACGAGTTCTATTTCAAGCTCCCCGGTCCGCCCGCCGAAGGCAAGTCGGCGGCCCCCGCGAAACCCGTCACGACGACGATGACCAGCCCGACGGTGAAACTGCTCGCCGCCGACGTGGCGCTCGTCGCCTACGTCCGCCTCACGCAGACGCTCGACGACGCCGGCAAGCCGGTGACGCGGAGCTCGGAGGAGACACGGCTCTGGCAGAAGCAGGCCGGCCATTGGAAGCACGTGCACTTCCACCGCAGCCTGCCGTCGTAAGGAAAAACATGGCGTCGCATCCATGCGACGCAGGTGGTCGGCAGCGAGTATCGGCGACGGTTCGGGGCTGCCCATGCCCCGTCGCCGGACGTTCGCTTCGGGCATCCTGCCCTCCGCTCACTCGATGCTGACTGCGCTCCGGCATCCTGCCTGCGCTTGTCAGCAACGCCGGCTCTCGGAACATGGGCAGCCCCTCACGGATGATTCCGGTTCCATAAAAGCCCTGAGCGGAAGCGACGGGACTCTTCCTCACGACCGCAACACGACCTCGACCTCTTCGCCCGCCTCGAACCGACGGCCGCCGGCGGGAAGCGCGATCAGGCCGGCCGCCCCCGCCAGCCCGAGCAGATCCGACGAGCCCGACCAGGGCAGCGGCGTCGCCACGAGACCATCGGCGGACGACGCCAGCCGACAGGGCAGATAGACGGGCCGGTCCGCCGCGGCCTTGGCCGCGGCATCGAGGCGGGCGCGGCCACGCGGGAGATGCCATGCCTCGCGGGGTCGGCCGGCGAGCATCGCGATCGCCGGCCGCGCGAACAGCTCGAAGCAGACGAGGCTGCTGGCCGGGTTGCCCGGCAGGCCGAAGACGAGCGTCGGTGCGGCCCGCTCGCGGTGGAGCATGCCAAACCAGACGGGCTTCCCCGGCTTGAGCCGCACCTTGTGAAAGATCTTCTCCACGCCACACTGCCGGAACATCTCCGGCACGAGGTCGAGGTCGCCCGCCGACACACCACCCGACAACACGAGCACGTCGGCCGCCAGTCCCTGGGCCACCGCCGCCCGAATCGCCTCCGGCCGGTCGGCCGCGATGCCTAGCGGGATCGGCTCGGCCCCGAGCAGTTGCACCGCGGCGGTGATCATCGGGCCGTTGGAATTGCGGGTCTGCCCGAAGGCGGGCACCGCATCGGGAGGCACCAGTTCACTGCCGGTGGACAGGATCGCCACGCGGACCTGCGGCGAGACGAACACGTGCGTGGCACCGGCCTCGGCCGCCAGGCCGATCTCGGCGCTGCCGAGCGTCATGCCGACGGAGAGCACCTCCTGTCCGCGCCGAAACGCAGCCCCCTGCCTGGCGATGTGCTGTCCCACACGAAAGCGCTCGTCCCGCAGCCGCACCCTGCCGCCGGCATGCACGCGGGAGGTGTCGTCGACGGCCAGTTCGACCGGCACGACCGCATCAGCCCCCGCCGGAATCGGCGCGCCGGTCATGATCCGACCGCACGTCCCCCGGGCGATCTCGAGTGTCGTCACGTCGCCGGCTGCCAGATCGACCGCCACGTCGAGTTCGACGATCTCCCCCGCGTGGCCGGCGATGTCGTCGCTCCGCACGGCAAAGCCGTCCATCATCGCCCGATCCCACGGCGGCGAATCGACGTCCGACACGACCGGCGCGGCGAGCAGGCGGCCACAGGCGGCCAGCAGGGCGGTGCGGCGCGGCGGCAGCGGCGCCGCCGACCGCTCGATGAGCGCTATCGCCTCCGTCAGCTCGATCATGCCGACACCGTGCCGGTTTTCAGAAAGCTGCGGAGAAGCTCGTACCCGGCCGGTGTCAGGAAACTCTCCGGATGAAACTGCACGCCGTAGACGGGCAGGGAGCGGTGGCGGATCGCCATGATCTCATGGCTGCCGTCGGGCGCGGTCGACCAGGCATCCACCTCGAAGTCGCGGGGCAGCGTAGGGGGATCGATGACGAGGCTGTGGTAGCGGGTCGCCTCGATCGGACTCGGCAGCCCCGCGAACAGTCCCTTTCCGGAATGTTCGATGCTGTCGACCTTGCCGTGCATCGGCCGCTGCGCCCGCACGATCGTGCCGCCGAAGACCTGCCCGATCGACTGGTGGCCGAGGCAGACCCCGAGGATCGGCATCCGACCGGCGAACCGGCGGACCACCTCGCAGGAGATGCCAGCCTCGTCGGGCGTGCATGGCCCCGGTGAGAGCACGATGTGGCTGGGGGCCTTGGCGGCGATCTCGTCGCCGGTGATCGCGTCGTTGCGATGCACCTCGACAGCCACACCGGGAGCGACCTCCCCCAGCCGCTGGACGAGGTTCCACGTGAACGAGTCGTAGTTGTCGATGAGCAGGATCATGGTGGTGTGCCGGAGGCAGCGGGCTCAGTCGAGCAGGGTCGCCGGATGCCCTTCGCGGTCGATGAGCGGCATCACGTGGGGTTTGTAGATCGTCGTATAGGCCTCTGCCAGCCGATGCTGGTCGAGCGCTTCCTGCGAGGCCCAGTGCTCCACGAGCACGAACCGGCGCGGCTCGGCGCTGGAGTGATAGACGTCGAACCGCAGGCAGCCCGGCTCCGTGCGGCTCTTCCGCATCGCCTGGGCGAGATGGTCGCGGATCGTCGCCACGTCGGCCGGGTCCTTGGCGAGCAGGAGCACGTTCAGGCAGATCATGATGGATGGTGATCCGAGGGAGTGTCGGGGGCTGACGAACAGGCGACCAGGGTCCGCTACTCTACCAGCAGACGGGGCCCCGGGGCGATCGAAACGGCAGCCTGGAACCCTGCCCCCGACCTCCGGGCCAGAACGCGGAGATAGGGGGGCACGAAGGCGGCGCGGTGGGCGAACGATCCCGCCGCGGCTGCCGGCGCCGTGTGGTCGGGCTCGCAGACATCCTCGATCGTAAAACCGGCGGCGCAGATGCCGCCGAGCAGGGCGGTGAGCGAGTGGATGAATTCATGCGTGCCCGCCTCCCGCAGCCGCGACGGGGGCTGCGGCGGCAAGGGGGATCCACTCGCCTGCGGATGCACCAGTTCGTAGCGACCGGCGGCTCCGGTCTCGACCGATGCCTGGAGACTCGCGGGCGACTTGTGCTGGCTGACGTAGCGGCCGCCGGGCTTCGTGACCCGGGCCACCTCGTGAAACACGCGGCCCACGTCGGGCACGTAGCAGCTGCTGACCGGATGGATGACGAGGTCGTAACGGCCCGCCGCCAGCATGGTGAGATCGTCCATCGATCCTTCGAGGATCTCCATGTCGATCCGCCGTTCGCGGGCCACCTGCCGGTCGAGTTCGAGCATGGCCGGCGACAGGTCGAGCACCGTCACGCGGGCTCCCGCCGCCGCGTAGAGCGGGCCGTGCTTGCCGCCGCCCGCGGCGAGGCAGAGCACCTCGAGGCCGGCGAGCCGAGCGGGCAGCCACTGGCGGCCCGTCGTCGGCCCGCCACTGCCCAGCCATGTGCGCGGGTCGGCGAATGCCTCGTCTGCCGCAGGCCGCGTCAGCGCCGAGCGGCCGGCGGCCAGCCGGTCCCAGGCCCGGGCGTTGTGGTCGAGCACGACGTCGCGGCCGGGCGGGCCGGATGGGAACGACATGGCGAGGGATGATCCTTGTGGAGCGTGCAGAGCCGGAGGGGGAAACACGCGTTCACGGGGCTTGCGTTTTCTCCCCACATGAACCATCGTCAGCGCGATGTCCGTGGTTCGGTCACGATGCTTTGCGTTTATATGTTCTCGCCCATTCCACCACCATGCGACGCGTCGCGGACGGCAGCCACGGAGCGGCAGTCCGGGCTGACGAAGCCCCCCGGCAGCCTCGGCCGGCTCGAGCGGCTGGCCGTGGACATCGCGGCCTGGCAGGCCACCCCACGCCCCGCCGTCCGGCCATCGCAGGTGCTCATCTTTGCCGCTGACCATCCGATCGCGCTGGCCGGCGTGTCGCCTTATCCGCAGGCGGTCACGGCGGCGATGGTGGGGAACTTTATCCGCGGCGGCGCCGCCTCCTCGGTCATGGCCAGGCGCCTCGGGGTGCCGATGCGGGTCGTCGACGTCGGCGTGGTGGCGGGCCGATCGGCGACGCATTTCACGGCGGCCGACGCCGTGACCCTCGAGCGGTCGCCGGTGGCGGATGCCCAGGAGGGCGACGTGCGCACCGAGGATGCCATGACCCCGGCGGTGTTTGCCGCGGCCATCGCCGCCGGCCGTGACGCCGTGGCCGCCCTTCCGCCCGAGACGCGCTCGGTCATCCTCGGCGAAATGGGGATCGGCAACTCCACGCTGGCCGCGGCCGTGACGAGCAGCCTCTGCGACCTGGCGCCGGAACTCGTGACGGGACCTGGCACCGGTGCGACCGGCGACTGTTTCGCGACGAAGCTCGACGCCGTCCGTCAGTCGCACGCCCGCGTCGTCGGCAGTCCGCCGCTCGAGATCCTCCGCCGCGCCGGCGGCCGCGAACTGGCGGCAATCGTGGGGGCCGCCGCCGCCGCGCTCGCCAGGCGGCTGGTCGTCGTCGCCGATGGCTTCATCTCGACGGCGGCGATCGCCGCCCTGATCGCGGCCGAGCCTGCCGCCCGTGCCGGCGTGGTTTTTTCCCACGTCGGGGGCGAGCCCGGCCACCGGCTCCTGCTTGAATGGCTCGGGGCATCACCGCTGCTTGCACTCGAGATGGCGCTCGGCGAAGGTACCGGGGGCCTGGCGGCGTTACCGCTCCTGGATCTGGCCTGCGAAACCCACAACGCGATGGCGTCGTTCACGGAGGCAGGCGTCCCGGACCGCAGCTGAGCGCCACCACGGCCACCAGCCGCCCTGATGCCAACCAAGCCGGCAACCAAGCCGCCACCCATGCCGCCAATCGTTTCAGCCTGCCGCGCCGCCTTCTTCTTCCTCACGCGGATTCCCGTGGGCGGCTTTCCCTACCCGCCGGATGCATGGCGGTGGGCCTCGGGCTGGTTTCCGTTCGTCGGGTTTGTGATCGGCGCGGCGATGGCGGCGGCCTGGGTGATCGTCGCCAATGCCGGCATGGTGCCGGCAGCCGCGCTCGTGACGGGGCTTGGCATGCTCCTCACCGGCGCCTTCCACGAGGATGGCATGGCCGACACCGCCGACGCGCTCGGGGGCGTCGTCGACCGCGACAAGGTGTTCGAGATCCTCAAAGACAGCCGCATCGGGGCGTTCGGTGCCGCCAGCCTCTTGATCACGCTGCTGCTGCGGATCAGCCTGCTCGCCCGGCTCGGCGAACTCAGCCCCGCCACCGTACCGGCGCTCATCATCCTCACGCAGGGGCTCGCCCGCACGCCGCCAGTCTGGCTGATGGCCACGATTCCCTACGTCACGCAGGACGACACCGCGAAGAGCAAGCTCGTCACACGGGCGGGCTACGGGCAGGCCTGGCTGGCGACGGCCTGGTGTGCCGCCGGGCTGGGCGCGGCCCTGCTCGTCGGTGCGATCACGGTCGGAGAGTCGACCGCCGGCATTCTCGCAGCCGCCGCGATCACCCTGCTGCTCGGCTGGCGGTTCGTCCGTCGGATCGGTGGCCTCACCGGCGACTTTCTCGGTGCCACGGAGCAGTGCGCCGAGGTGGCGTTTCTGCTGGCGGTGGCCCTCGTGCGCGGGAGTGCCGCCGCATGATCGTCGCCGTCCGGCACGGCCCGGTCGCCGCCGCAGGCATCTGCTACGGCCGATGGAATCCGCCGCTGATGAACCCGCCCCAGACCGACGCCGACACGATCCTCGAGGCCCTGGCAGGCTTGCCGACAGGGGCCGCCCTGGCTCCGACGGCAGCCGGCGACATCCTGCGCATCGTCTCCTCCCCCGCGGAACGCTGCCGACGAATCGCCGCGCCGCTCGCCGCTCGGCTCGGCCTCGCACACGACGAAGATCCGCGGATCGCCGAACTCTCCATGGGCGACTGGGAGGGAAAGCCGTGGCAGTGGATCGAGCAGCACGATGGCGAGCGGCTGCAGCGCTGGATGGAGCAGTGGCAGACCACGGCACCGCCGGGCGGCGAATCGCTGGCCGACCTCGAAGCGAGAGTGCGGGCCGCGGGCGACGCCACGGGCGGACTCGGCCGGACGCTCTGGATCACCCACGCCGGCGTGATCCGCACGCTGCGGGTCCTGCTGTGCGGATCCACATGGCCCGCGGCCATGCAATCGAAGGTGCCGCACCTCGCCCCGGAGCCGTTCCTCGTCGGCGGCTGATGCCCGGCCAAGCGCCCTCCCGCGGCCACACGCCCTCACGACGCCGGCCTGAGCAGCCCTTGCTTGTGCATGATCTCGAGGGGCGGCCCCGGCTTCCACTTCTTCCGCTTGGCATCGTAGACCGCCGGCACCAGCGTCGGCTTGCCGGTCGTGGGATGGACCTGGGCCGACTCGCAAGCCCGAAGTCGGAAGACCTCGCCGCTCTCCACGCAGACATACGGTATTTCCACCGTTGCATCCGCCGCCACGGCAGGAGGCCGCCGCCCCACGACGTGCGGCGCGATCAGCCAGGCCGCCACCGCAAAGGCGACCACGGCCGTCCAGAATCGCGGATCTCTCGCCACTGCTTCATCCCTCGGGTGCGACCGGCCGTCTCCACCGGTCAACGGCGATCGAACAACGCGTCTGCATCCGCCGCGACGGCAGGGTCGCCGTCGCAGATGACGCCGATGCCGTAAAAATCCATCTGCTGCTGCTGCTCGTCGCTCGTATAGGGCCCCCGACGGAATTTCCACGGGTACGATTCCACGTGCCCGTCGACGAAGACGACGGTCGCCGTCCGACCGGCGTGCCTGAAATGGGCGACCGGATCGACCGTGGAGGGCATGTCGAACCCGCCCAACTGCTCCCGCAGATCGTACGGCAACGACCAGTGGACCATGGCGGTGTCGGCGAACGCGACGGTGCGGGACGGTTCGGCGATGTCCTTCAGACGAAATGCCTGCGTCCGGGCGTGCCGGACGACGCTGTAGTTCTCGTCGTATTCATACGTCGACCCGGGCCCCAGCTGCGTGTTGTAGCCGAAGGCCGTCGTGATACCCGCGCCATACTGGAGCTGTCCGACCGCACTGCTGGGGAAATTGGGGCATTGGAGCAGCGCTGCGTTCGACTCGAAGAACGGACGCAACGGCCCCTTCTCGAAGTCGCACTTGGGCGGGCTGGCGGTGTAGTCGACTTCGCCGAACCAGAAAGCCGCCGTTCCGCCCGGCGTCCAGCTTCCGGCCACCGTGTTTTCGTAGCGTTGCAGGGAGTCGATCTTTTGGCAGACGAACTTCTCGCCGTTGGCCGAGCTGTAATTGTGCAAGGCGAGCCCCAGTTGCCGGAGGTTGCCTGCGCACGTCATCCCCCGGGCCGACTGCCGTGCCGACTGCACTGCGGGCAGGAGCAACCCCGCGAGCACCCCGATGATCGACACCACGACGAGCAGTTCCACGAGCGAGAAGCCCGACCGGCGCAGGGAAGCGCCCCGATGACCAATGCCTACCTGCATGACAGCCTCCATGCGGCCTCTCCGACGCCAGGGCGCAGCGCTGCCCACGACAGCGAATGGCCGGGCACACTCCAGACAGACCGGTTGCCAGTCAATCCAACAGCCTGCACACGCAGACCGTGCCCGTGCAACCGCCCTCGCGGTCAGCACGCGCTCCTCGTGAATGCTGGTAGGTCTTCTGACTCTCGGGCTCGACCGGCTGCATGCCTTCTCGCACACCGCACGGTTGGCACCGTTTCGGTCGCAATGGCCTGAAAACAGCCGGCCTCTCTTTCCTGTCGGGGAAATGCGCCCAAATACAGCGGCGGGGCCGTCCCGGAATCGCACCGGAGTTCCCTGTTTGCCTGCCGTTCACAGCTGCGAACGACGGGCCACCAGATTCGTTGGCGGAGTCTAACGGTGGTGCCGCCCCTGTCAAGCTGGAACGATTGCGGCACCACAATCCGCACACTCTCACACGCGGCGTCACCGCGTGTGAAACCTTGCCGATTGCGCAGAAGAACCGCCTGAATTTGTACGGGTTGTACGGTGCTGCGCCGCACAGATTGCATGGCTGGAACACGTGGCATTTCTTGCGCACAACACGCCACAAGTCCTGTGACGAAAAATACTTGGGTGTCGCTCAAGCCGCTTTCCCCTGCCCGCCGATAGCCCCTCATGTCCCCCGGGGCAATCACTGTGCCCGTCGGGCAACCAGGGGGCGGCAGCAACCTGAAAATACTTCGAGTCACGGAATGGCTCGACAGGCCTGCCGCAAGACAGTTCGTAGATCACAACCTCGGGGTGACCTCTACCTCGCGATCGGGACGAAGACTCTCACGTGATCTACAAGCAAAGGAGATGTGGCTCGATGAAGCGTATGTTGTTCCTCGGTGCGCTGGTTCTCGGTGTCACCGTTTGTAGTCAGTCGTTTGGTTTCGAGCTTCTTGACAAGATGCTCGGCCACAAGGGCTGCACCTCGTGCTGTGAGCCCGGCTGCGATGCCGGCAATGGATGCTGCGAACCCGGCTGCGGGGCCGGCAATGGATGTGCGGAACCGGCCTGCGGTGCTGGGAACGGCTGCTGCGAGCCGGCCTGCGACGCTGGTGCTGGCTGCTGCGAGCCGAGCTGCGGTGCCGCGAAGGGCTGCCTGAAGAAGAAGCATGACCTCTTCGGCGGTCTGAAGGGTCTGTTCGCTTGCAAGAAGAAGTGCCGTGGTTGCACGGATAGCTGCTGCGAGCCGGCGTGCGACGCTGGCAACGGCTGCTGCGAGCCGGCCTGCGGTGCTGGCAACGGTTGCGCTGAACCTGCTTGCGGTGCCGGCAACGGCTGCTGCGAGCCGGCCTGCGACGCCGGTGCTGGCTGCTGCGAGCCCAGCTGCGGTGCTGCTCGTTGCAAGAAGTCTCACCGGATCCTTGACCTGCTGAAGGCGATCCACCAGGCGAAGAAGAACCGTTGCCACAAGAGCTGCACCAGCTGCTGCGAGCCCGACTGCAGCGCTGGCTGCGAGCCCGGCTGCGGTGCTGAGCCGGCCTGCGGTGCCTGCAGTGCCTGCGACTCGTCGCCGGCGGTTGCCCCGGCCCCCACGCCCGATGCGTCTGCCAAGAAGCAGACCAGCGGCAAGGTGGTGGCGGTGAGCCGCACGGTTTCCGCCAAGTGATGTTCGGACGATAGGTCGATCGGAGATCTGTTGCCCGACTTCGGCCAGTGAGCTCCGCCCGGGACCAAAAGTCCCGGGCGGAGTTTTTTCGTGAGCCCGTCAGAGCATGTCGGCCGCAGGTCCCTGGCGGGCAATCCGGCCGGCGGCGAGCTCCACCACCCGCGAGGCCGCCCGCCGGGCGAAGCCGTGGTCGTGCGTGACCACCACCATCGTCTGCCCCGCCCGCGCCAGTTCGACGATCACCTCCATCACCTCCAGCGACATCGCCGGATCGAGCGCGCTGGTCGGTTCGTCGAAGAGCATGACGCGGGGCCGCATCGCCAAGGCCCGGGCGATCGCCACCCGCTGCTGCTGGCCGCCGGAGAGGGTGGCCGGCCGGGCGTCCGCAAAGGAGCGGAGTCCGACCCGGTCGAGGAGGTCGAGGCCGCGGGCCCGGGCCTCGGCCGCCGACACTCCCAGCACCACGCGGGGTGCCAGCGCCACGTTCTCGGCGGCCGACAGGTGGGAGAAGAGGTTGAACTGCTGAAACACCATGCCCACGTCGCGCCGCATCCGCTCGAGGACGCCCGGCGCATGCGCCCCGGCCGCGAGTCGATGGCCCGCGATCGTGATCTCGCCCGAGTCGAAGGTCTCCAGTCCGTTCAGACACCGCAAGAGCGTGCTCTTGCCGCTCCCCGACGGGCCCACGAGCGCCGTCACGGTGCCCTCGGCGCCCGTGAGACTCACCTCCTCGAGCACGCGGCGCTGCGCCCGCAACTTCGTCAGTGACGATACGGTGATCACGGTGCCGGTCAGCCCTCCGTCATGCCGCCGGCGGCGGCCGGGCGTTCGAGCCGCCGCTCGAACCACCGCGAGAGCAGCGCCAGCGGCCAGCTCATGCAAAGATAGAGCAGGGCCGTGACGACGGCCAGCTCCACGATCCTGCCGGTGGAGAGCGCCAGCACGCTGTACCGCTTGGTCAGCTCGATCACCGTGATCGCGGAGCAGACGCTCGTATCCTTGAACAGCGCGATGAAGTCGCTCGTCACCGGCGGCATCACGATCCGCACCGCCTGCGGCACGAGCACGTGCCGCAGCGCCTGCCACTTCGAGAGCCCCAGTGCCAGGCTCGCCTCCAACTGTCCCGGCGGCACCGCCTTGAGCCCGGCCCGGTAGATCTCCGACTCGTAGGCCGAATAGTTGAGCGCCAGGCCGAGGACCGCCGCCACCAGCGCCGGCAGGGCGAGGCCGATCTTGGGGAGCAGGAAGAAGATGGCGTAGAGCTGGAGCATGAGGGGCGTGCCGCGGAGCACCTCGACGTAGCCGGTCAGCAGCGGCTTGAGCAGCTCCGGCCCGTGCATCCGCCCCACGGCCACGGCCAGGCCGATGCCGACCGCCAGCGGGAACGACAGGCACGACAGCAGCAGCGTCATCCCCGCCGATTGCAGCAGCAGCGGCAGGGTGTCGCGGCAGAGCTCGGCGAGGCTCTTCCGACGGGCCACCGGTATCTCGGTGGCATCGCGGAGCAGGAGCATCTGCTGGCGGCCGGCGAGATCCCAGCGGTCGTAGAGGGCCTTGAGCCGGCCGTCGGCGATGAGGCGGGTCAGCGCCGCGTCGATGGCTGCCGAGAGCCGCGGCGTGTCGCGGGCGGTGAGGATCGTGTAGAAGCCGCCGGCGAACGGCCGTTCGACCGTCCGCAGCCGGCCGAACCGGTCGGCGTAGAAATTGAAGATGCAGTCGTCCATCACGGCGGCATCGAGCACGCCACCCGAGACCTGCTCCAGCGAGTCGATCGTGCCGTCGTACCCGACGACGTCGACCTCGAAATCCGCACGCGACCGCATGACGCTTTCGGCGGCCGAGCCGGTCAGCACGCCCACCCGCCAGCGGCCCTCGGGCCCCGGCGCTGCCAGCTTCGCAAACGTGTCGAGGGAGCCGTCGCGCCGGGCGAGCAGCTGGAGGCTGTATGCGAAGTAGGGACGCGAACAGTGGTAGTCTCGCTGTCGGTCCGGCGTCAGCTCGATGCCGTTGATGACACAGTCGGCGGTGCGGCCCAAGAGCAACGGCAGCCGGTCCCACTGGCCCTGCTGAAACCGCGGCTTCACCCCCAGTTCCTCGGCCAGAAGCGCCGCAAGATCGACTTCGAAGCCGGTCAGCCGCCGTGGATCGGCGGGATCGGGGAAGACGTGCGGCCCGCCCCCCTCCTGGTCGGCTGCCCAGATCAGCTCGCCGCGGGCCATCACCTCGTCGAGGTCGGCGGCGGTCGTCGGCGCTGCCAGCCACGCCACCAGCGCGAGGGCAGCCAGCATGCGCAGGAGGCACTTCATCGCACGTCTCCACGGAGGCGGCCGAGGCCGGCGCTCGGCTCGGTCAGGCGGGCAACGAGCGTCTCGTGGTCGCGAGCGAGCCTGTCGCCTGAGTCGATGAACCGGGCCGTCGCGTCGGCGGCGGCGGCGAAGTCGGCGAGCAGGGGGTCGGTCAGGTGGGCCTCGGGCAGCCGGGACACGAGCGATTGGATGTCGCCGTCGAGTCCGACACGCACACGTGCGAACGCGATCCACCGCAGCAGCAATCCCCACAGGATCACCCACACGAGTGCCTCCTGCAGGAAGCCGCCGCCGTCCACCACGCGGCCCTGCCAGAGATGGCCGACGAAGAAATTCCAGCCCGCCCGAACGAGCACGGCCACGAGCAGCCCCGAAAAGAGCGCCTCGCATACCCAGCGAAACACCGGCCCGTCGATCCGTCCGCGGCGCGATGCGACGAGGCGATCGATGCCGGAGGAGAGCCAGGCCGCGGTCCGTTCGAGCAGCGTGCCGACGGTCGATGCCACGTTGGCTTCAGCGAACCGCGCCCGGCCCACGAGCGGCTCGGCGAGACGCGCCCGCGCGGCCAGTCCGGAAAGAACGCTCCGCGACTGCTCGACCTCCGCTGCCGAGAGCCCGAGTTCTTCGACCGCCTGCCAGCCACCCTGCCCCGCGGGAATCGCGCCCACCCCCTGCCCGGTCAGCAGCCGGCTGATCAGGCCGCTGCCGGCGGCCCGCATCCGCGGCCAGAACGCGATGATCGATTCCACCAGGTGGAGAAACGTCGCGAACGGTCCGCCGTGCCAGCGTTCGACGATCTCGCTGGTGAGGATGCGCTGCCAGGCCGTGCGGCTGGCCCGCAGCCGCACGCCGACCGACTTCGCGAGGATCCCCTCGAGCCGCGTCCGCTCGCTCGCCACACCCGCGGCAAGCTGGGCGACCGGCTCGCGCAACGGGTCGAGCCCCTCCCGCGACTGCCGCAGAAACCAGCCGGCGAGATCGAGGCTGCCGGTGCGGCGGACACGGCGGGCGGCCCGGCCCACGAGCTCCGCGTCGATCGCTTCCACCAACTCGCGAAAACCGCTGTCGGGCTCGAGGCCCGCAGCCGACCGCGTCGCCGCGTCGACCGCGTCGAGCCGGAAGATCCGTGGCACGACGAAGCCCTGCGATTCCAGTTCCCGCCGCCAATCGTCCCGGATATCGGGATCCCGCGAGGCGTGGGTCTGCACGAAGAGCAGCGGTCGGCCCGGGGCAAAGGCGGCCACCTCGCGGGCGACGACCCACGAACGGTATTTCTGCGCGGTCGACACGAGCAGCAACACGTCGCAGGCGGGCAGCACGGCCTCGAGCAGATCGCGGTTGTGGTTCGTGTCGCTCGGCCGCGCGGGGCCGTGTGACGCCTGCCCGCCCCCCTGCCGTGATTCGGCCTGCGTGTCGGGATCGGGGCAGTCGACGAGCACGATGTTGGCGACCGCGGCCGAGTCGCTGCGGACCACGCGGGCGTTCATCGTGTCGACCGGCAGCCAGGAGAGATCGACGTCGCGGGCGGCGACCACCACCGGGTTGATCGTGGTCGGCCGGGCGATGTCGCCGGCGGGGCTCAGGTCGCAACCGGCCAGCGCGTTGACGAGCGTGCTCTTGCCGGTGCCGGTGCCGCCGATCACGCCGACGACGAGCATCCGCGAGAGTTCACGGCGGGCGCGGTCGAGGCGGGGCTCCACCTGTTCCCATTCGGCCCGCACGGCGCGGGCGGGCGCCCATTCCGGCAGCGAGCCGCTCCACCGCGCGAGGGCTTCGACCAGTTCGTCGAAACTGGCGAAGTCGACCGGCTCGACGCCGGCATGCTCCCTGGTCATCGGGAAACCTCCTGGCCCATGCCACGGCCCATGTCGCGGCCGATATCACGGCCGCATTCCACGAGCAGCCGACGGGCCTGAGCCACCTCCGGTGCCGCCGCCGCGTTGGCCAGGCGGTCGATCTCCTCCAACCGGTCGCCAAGCACGACGTCGTGCAACGTCTCCGCGAGCACGCGGCCGCGTTCCGCCGACCAGCCTGCAAAGAGCGTCTCGATGAGCGGCTTGAGCCCGGCCATCGTGAGGCCGAGCGCCCCCTCGCCGGCGATCGTCGCCGCTGTGCCCACGACGACGTCGCCGACATGGTGCACGAGCACGGAAAGCCCTCCGGCCGAGGCGGCCGCCGCGGGCACGGCCGCCGCGCCCGCCATGCCGAGCGCCACCGTGATCGCGGGCCGCGCCACCGCGCCCACGTTGAGCCCCGTGAGGATGAACCGCACCATGCCGGGGTTTTCCTTCGCGAAACGGTCGAGTTCGTGGCGGACGAACGCCCGGTAATCCTCCGACACCAGCGGCAGGCTCGCATGGCGGCGTTCGAGGTCGGCATACCAGGCCGCGCGATCGCCATCCACGAGCCGGCTCCCGAGCATCGCGGCGAGCCGCGGATTGCGACGGCAGGCGTCGTCGAGCCGTTGCACGAAGTCGCCGAGGGCGGTCTTGAGGGCCGCCAGTTCGAGCGTCGAAAAATCCTCGCGACGTTCCGCCTCGCTGCGGACGAGCCCCACCCGCCGCGCCGCCCAGCTCACGCCCTTGCCGGCGACGCGATAGACCTTGCTGACGGTGAGGTCGAGGCCCGACCGCCGCGGTTCGAGCCACTGCCAGATCTCGTTCCAGACGATCTCGCGCGGCGCAGTGGGCAGTTCCACCCGCACATGAGCCTCGTCCGTCAGCAACCGGCGCGCGTCCCGCCACTCCTTCGCGCTGGTTTCGAACGAGTCGAGCCAGTGGCCGGCGCCGGTCGCGGGATCGAGCACGACACGCAGTGCTCCCTCCATCGCCCGCAGCTTGATCGAATCGAAGTCGCACTCGGCCAGGCGGGTGGCGAGGTCGACCGCGGCGCCGTCGGGCGTGAGTTCGGGCAGGGGATGAAACTCGATCCGTCCCGCCTCGGCCGCGCGGAAGTCGTGCGGCACGGCGTATGCCGCCAGCGGAGCGACGCCGGTCTCGGCGGTGAAGGTGGCCAGCCAGCCGCCGATGCGGTCGCGCTGCCGCGGCCAGTCGATCATGTTGAAGACGACGACCACGGCCTTCCCGGCGGCCGCCGCGGCGGCGAAGAAATCCCGCACGGCGGCGTCGTTGTATTTCTGCTGGGTGAGCACGGCCACGATCACGTCGCAGGCGTTCCGCACCAGTTCGGCGCGGTGCCAGTTTTCCCGGAGCGTGCCGTCGATGTCGGGGGTGTCGAGAAGCACGAGCCGGGCGGGCTGCCGGCCGCCGGCATCCTCGCGCCACACGAGCCGATCGGCGTTGCCGCTCGCATCCGGCCCGAGGTCGATCGCGTCCTGCACGCCTTGCCACGGCGCGGGGGAGAAGCCGGGAAAGAGTGCCGCCAGATCGATTCGCGTGGCGAGTCCCTGCGGCAGGCTCGCCACCGGATGACGGGTTCGCGCCGCCTCCGGCACGGAGCGGCTGATCTCCGCACCCACGAGCGTGTTGGTGATCAGGCTCTTGCCGGTGTTCGTGCCACCGCAGACGGCGGCCACGAGCAGGGGCTCCCGCGACACCTGCGGCCGGAGCTTGCCGAATAGCGCGCCATACCAATCGTCGGCCTGCGGGTCGGGAGCTCCCAGGGAGCGGCCGAGCGGCTGCAGGGCGTCGATGAGCCGACACAGCTCGTCGACGCTGCCGGCCCACGCCGCAAACCCCGTCCGAGGGAAAGATGCCATGCCGCTACACTTTGGATGGAAAACGTCTAAACTTCGGCATCCAGTGTGTCTTCCGCCGACGATTGCCGCAAATCCGGCTGCGGGCGGAGGGCGGTCCGTGTTGCCGGCGTTTTCCCCATGAGTGCGATCCAACCCCATGCTTGAACGTCGTCCGATTTTCCCCGGTGTCATCGAGATGAATCACCAGGCCGGCTGGCGGATCGGCTGCAACGTCTACCTGGTCTACGACGACCGCGACTGGGCGCTCATCGACATCGGCTACGAGGAGAGCGTCGACGAGATCGTGGAGATGATCCGGGAGATGGATTTCCCGCTGTCGCAGTGCAAGGCCCTCGTGGCCACGCACGCCGACGTCGACCACATCCAGGGGCTGGCCAAGGCGAAGGGGATTCTCAAGGCTCCGGTGCTGGCGCATCCGCTGGCGGTCGAGTCGCTGGAGACGGGCGACCGGATCAAGACCTTCGCCGAGATCGCCGCGCAGAACGTCCACCTCGACATGCCGGTGGTGAAGATCGATCGCGAGGTCGTCGACGGCGACATCATCGAGGTCGGCAGCCACAAACTCGAGGTCTGGCATACGCCGGGCCACACCGACAGCCAACTCGCCTTCCGCCTGGGCAACCTGCTGCTCTCGGGTGACAACATCTACCGCGACGGCTCGGTGGGGGCGATCGACGCCCACCACGGCAGCGACATTCCGGCCTTCATCAAGTCGCTCGAGCGGATCGCGGCCAGCGACGTGGAGTGGCTGCTTCCGAGCCACGGCCCGATCTTCAAGAAGGACGGTCACCTGCTCGCGAAGACCCTCGAACGGCTGCGTGGCTATCTGAGCCTGGCCGACTTCGGCACCTGCGCCCAGCACTGGCCGCTGATCGAGGAATGGGACCGGGAGTTGGCCGAGGGCCGGCTGCCGGCGTCGAAGGCCTGACCGGCTGCCGTTTTCCGACCCTGCCGGTTTTTCCGTGAAGAACGGTCGTGCGGACGGCCGATACCTCCCGTGAGTCCGGGTTCTTCAGGGGGACAATCCGATGATGCGATCCATGCTTGGCACGGCCGTCCTGGCCGGGGCCATGATGATGGCGGCGCCGGCGGCGCACGCCCAGCCGCCGGCCGTCGGCCAGCAGGCGTATGGCTACCAGTGGGGCAATTCCTACAACGCCACCGACTGGAACCGGTTCTACCACTATCCGTATGTCTGGTATCCGCACAACTTCTACGCCGACAGCTACCAGCAGAGCGCCAACGACCTCTACTACCGCTATCCGCAGGAGATGCGGGTGCCGGTCTACAACCGGGCGTGGCAGAACGAATACCCGAAGTCGCGCCGCTACTACCAGGGGCATCACTTCCATCTGGACGTGTTTTGACCTCACCCGACACGCAGCATCCGCCGTTTGACGACGAGCGCCAGGCGGCGCGGTGGTGGCTCGCCAACGTCTACGCGGGCGACGACGCCGTCCAACTCACGCCGCGGGCCGTGATCACGGGCATGATCATCGGCGGCGTGATGTCGATCTCGAACCTCTACGTGGGGCTCAAGACCGGCTGGGGGCTGGGCGTGACGATCACGGCGTCGATCATCGCCTACGCCGTCTTCTCGGTGCTCGAGCGGGTGGTGCCCGCGTGGCGGAACCGGCCGTTCACGACGCTCGAAAACTACACGATGAGCAGCGCCGCCAGCGCCGCCGGCTACATGTCGAGCGCGGGGCTCGTGTCGGCGCTTCCCGCGCTCTACCTCACCACCGGCCGGCTGATGCAGTGGTGGGAGATCATGCTTTGGCTGGGGGCGCTTTCGTTTCTGGGCGTGTTCATGGCGATCCCGCTCAAGCGGCAGCTGATCAACATCGACCAGCTCCCCTTCCCCTCCGGCATCGCCACCGCCGAAACGCTCAAGAGCATGCACACGGCCGGGGGCGAGGCGGTGGTGAAGGCGCGGTCGCTCTTCGCGGCGGGCATCATCGGCGCCGTGGTCGCGGTCTGGCGGGATCTCTTCGCAGCGGTGAAGTCGCTCTCCGCCTATGCGTTTCCGGCGGAGCTGGCCTTCCTGCCGACGGCGCTCGGCCGCGATCTGCTCACGAAATACACGATCGGGATCGAGGGCTCGCTGATCATGCTGGCGGCCGGGGCGATCATGGGGCTGCGGGTGGCGGCGTCGATGCTCATCGGCTCGATCGTCTGCTTCGGCGTCATCGGCCCGATCCTCGTCACAGAGGGGATCGTGCAGCCCGGCTACAAGGGGATCGTATCGTGGGTGCTCTGGCCGGCGACGGCGATGATGGTGACGAGCGGGCTCCTCTCGTTCGCCCTCAAGTGGCGGACGGTGCTGCGGGCGTTCGGCGGCCTGTCGGGCAGCCTCGCGGGAATCTTCGGCGGCGGGCGGCCGCACGAGCGGATCGACGACGAACTGGCCCACATCGAGGTGCCGGCGTCCTGGTTCGTGGTGGGCGTCGGCCTGGCGGGCACCGCCTGCGTGGTGCTCGGCCACCTGCTCTTCGGCATCACGTGGTGGATGGGGATCCTGGCGGTCGTGGTGACCTTTTTATTGTCGATCGTGGCGGCGCGGGCGACGGGCGAGACCGACATCACGCCGATCGGGGCGATGGGGAAGATCACGCAGCTGCTCTACGGCGTGATCGCGCCCTCCAACATCACCACGAACCTGATGACGGCCTGCATCACGTCGGGGGCGGCCTCGCATGCGGCCGACCTGCTCACCGATCTGAAGAGCGGCTACCTGCTGGGCGGCAATCCGCGGAAGCAGACGATCTCGCAGCTCTTTGGCGTGGTGGCGGGCACGCTCATTTCGGTGCCGGCCTACATCTTCGTGGTGCAGAGCAATCCCGGCCGGCTCGGGTCGGCGGAGCTGCCGGCGCCGGCGGCGAAGGTCTGGGAGGGAGTGGCGCGGCTGCTCGCACAGGGGCTGCATGCCCTGCCGAAGGGTGCGCTCGCGGCGATCCTGGTGGGGGCCGTGCTCGGCGTGGTGCTCACGCTCCTGGAAGAGTATGCACCGAAAAAGTGGAAACCCTGGATTCCCTCGACGACGGGGCTGGGGATCGCGGGGGTGATTCCCGCCTTCAACTCGATCGCGATGTTCGTGGGGGCGCTCGTCGCGTGGATTGCCGCGCGGACAGCCCCGAAGGCCGCGGAGACCTACACGGTGCCGGTGTCGAGCGGACTGATCGCGGGGGAATCGCTGATGGGCGTGACGATCATCCTCACGCTCGAGATCCTCAAGGCCACGGGACTCTGGGGCGGCTGACGCCGAGCCGCTCGAGCAGCCGCTTGAGGTCTTCGGCCATCGGCCGTTCCATGGCCAGTGCGGCCACGCGGGCATCGGGGTCGGCGAGCTTGGGGTCGACCTCCAAGGCTCGTGCGACCGCGTCGGTGGCCTCGGTCGCACGGCCCTGCGCATCAAGGATGAGGGCGAGGCTGGCCCACGCATCCCCGCGTTGTCCGTTGGAGAGCCGAATGGCCTCGCGGGTGAGTGCTTCGGCCTCGGTGAGCCGGCCGGCTTCGCGGAGCGCCTCGCCCAGGCCCGCGGCGGTCGTGACCGAGGCGGGATTCTTCCGGTGGGAATCGCTCCAGAGGGCGAGCGAGTCGGCCCAGACACGCTGGCGTTCGATGCAGGCCAGGCCCAGGATCGCCACGGCAGCCATGCAGCCGATGATGACTCGCCTGCGGAGAGCCTCTCGGCCGGCGAGCCAGGGGGCATCGAGCAGGCAGGCGACGGCGACTGCCACGCCCGCCATCGGCAGGTAGAGGTAGCGGTCGGCGGCAGGGCGGTAGATGGGAACCAGATTGGCCACGGGCACGAGGGGCAAGAGCGTCAGCGCAGCGGCGAAGAGAAGGCGACGGTCTTGCCGGGCAGCGATGGTGGCGACGATCACGATGGCGGCGAGAAAGACGAGGGCCACCGGCAGCGGCAGGTGGTCGATGGAAACGCTCCCGTAGTCGGCGCAGAGGTTGACGGGAAACAGGATGAGTTGGGCGTAGAGCGCGAGGATCCGGGGCTCGAACAGCAAGGCCTGGGCGAGGGAGCCGCCGAGGTATTCCGGTTTTGTTTCAAAGATCTTCGAGGGATTGGGTTCCAGGAGAAAACGGGCGGCCAGAAACGCGAGCACGACCAGCTTCGCACCCCCGATGGCGACGGCCCAGAATCGACCCGGCTCGCCGCGGCGGAAGAGCCACCAGTAGCACCCGAGAAGCATCGGGGCGACGATCCCGGCCTCCTTGCTGGCGATGGCCAGCAGGCACAACACCGTGCAGCCGAGGGCCCGCCAGCGGTCGCAGCCCGGCGCCGCCGGATCGTGCCGCATGGCGAGCACGAGCGCCGCGAGCGAGCACGTCGCCACGAGCAGATCCTCGCGGTAGGTCGGTTCGCAGACGGCCTCGGCGACGACCGGATGAACGGCAAACAGGAGCGCCGCCAGGAGCGGCAGGATGTTTTTTTCCGGTCCGACAACCTGCCGCACGACCAGCCAGAGGAGCACGACGTTGACCGCGTGCAGGGCTACGCTCGCCAGGTGGTAGCCAAAGGGCTCACGGCCCCAGACAGCCGCGTCGAGCATGAGCGATGCCAGCATGGCCGGACGGTTGAAGTCGAGCACGTCCATCCCGAGCACACGTCCGCTGAGCACGGCGGGCCAGTTCCGCCAGTCGTGGATGAAGCCGTCCGTGAGAATCTGCATCCGGGCGTCGTACACCAAGTCGGCGCCGAGCGTGGCCGAAAAGACGGCGAACGTGATGCCGGCGAGCACCGCCGCCTGTTGCCTGGGCGTCGCGGTCATCGATCAGCTCTCATGGAGGCACGCAGCACGGGAACGAGCATATGCCGCCGGTTTTCATCCAAGCCCGAAGCGCCAAGACCGAAGCGCCAAGACCGAAGCGTCAGCGATGGAAATGCCTGTCAGCTCACAACGAGCCCACGCGGAAACGCCAGCATCGACCGATGGTCGGCGATCAGTTGTTGGGCCTTGTGGCCGGCACGATAGCCGAAAAACAGCGTGCGAACATCGGCAGCCCCAACGTGCGGCTTTGCCCGCATGGCCAGAGCGACGAAGTCCTCCACCTCGGTGATCGTAATATTCGTTTTGACTTCGCAGAGCACCACGACCCGGTGCCCATCGCAGGTGCCGCGATACACGATGTCGAACGGATACTCCTCGCCGTCGCCGCCGATGTTTTCGGGAGCAGCCGATTCGGTGACGAATCCGAACCGCTGCTCGAGGATGCGGGGGATCCGTTCCATCGCGTAGGCCTCGAGCCCCTGACCAACCGAATTGGACAGGCCGCCGACCTGCTTCCGGAGGTCGCCGATCGACCAGAGCACCTCCTTGCTGATGCGGGTCAACTCGTGGACATCAGACTGCGTCTGCTCGTGCGAGGCAGCAAGCCTGTCGTGCGAGGCAGCGAGTTTGTCGTGCGAGGCCGCGAGCTTCTGCAGTTCAGCCTGCGTCTCCTTTTGGGCGACTGCGAGTTCTTCAACCCGTGCCTCGGTCCGTTCCTGGGCGATGGCGAGCCTTTTTTCCGAGGCGGCCAGATCAGCGACAACCTCGCGGAGTTCCGCAAAGTCCCGCCGGGTGACGAGGTCGTCGTAGGTTTCCACGACGAATTCCGCCAGCAGTTCGGACTGCTGCTCATTGAAGCCGACCAGAAAGCGGTTCTTCATTTCGGCAAAGTTGCGCATGGAAGATCTCCTGCTCCGGAAGGGGTGAAAGCTATTTTTGCCAACGGCAAGCAGGCCGGCAAACGGCGGCAGGCGATTGGCAAAGTGAACTCATGTATAGTCCTTTTAGGGGGGGCTGTCAACCGATTCCTCCGTGGGGGCGAGATTTCATCTTGCCAGGAGCGACGCCCGTTTCATCGCGTCAGCGGCACGCAGACGAGGTCGCCGGCCGCGCTTTCGATCGGTGGCTTCTCGAACCCCATCCCGCGGAGTTTCTCAACGAGTTGTTTGCCCTTGTCTGGGAAGCCGTTGCGGTTGATGGAGACCGCGGCGAAGCCCCGTTCCTTGATCTGTTCGATCGCCTTGTCGAACGGCACCCTCCCGAGTTCCTGCTGCCACTGTTCGCGGGGCCGGCCCTTCATGGAGCCGAAAGAGAACCGTAGCTGCTTGCTATAGAGATACGGGCGGAAGTGGTCGTAGGGTGGCACGCCGGGGGCGGGCGCCTCGGGAAACTCCATGATCGGCAGCTGAAACACCATCGCGCCGGCAGGCAGGGCCGCCTCCATCTGCGCGACGAACTGCCGATCGGCCTCGACCTGCCGGGCGATCGCAGAGGTCTGGTCGGCCGTCGGGGCCCGTGGCACCTGATCCCAGAGGATCACGAGGCAGGCCGCCGCGGCCGCGGTGAGCCCGCCGATCCTCAGGGTATCGGGGTCGGTGCGAAACGCAGCCGCACGCTGCAGGGCCGTGAGCCGCTGTGCCGCATAGATCAGGGCGATCGCGAGAATGACGACGCTGTAGCGGCAGCCGGTGCGAAAGAGCGTGAAGCCGCAGGCCCCGAGAATCGCGTTGAGCCCCCCTGTCGAAAAACAGAGCACGATCCAGAGCACCTGCCAGGCCTCCATGGGGATCGAGTTGGCCCGGTTCTTGACGACGGCGGCGATGCTCGAGAAGGCCAACAGACCGAGGGCGGCCAGACCGACGAGGCCGAGGTAGGAGCCCTCGTCTTGGAGCGGGGCGGCTGCGCGATGGGACCGGGCAAAATCGGCGAAGCGTTGGAAATGATGCGTGGTCGGCGGCACGACTAGATCGACGAGCTTGAGCCCGTAGATCTCCAGCCATTTGTATTCGCGGACGACGGCCCCTGGGTTGGGGCCGTTGACGGCGCGGAAGGTCCAGGTGTCGAGGTTCATGAGGGCGAAGGCGGCGGCCGCGGCGCCGACGACGGCAAGGGCGGCCTTGAGCGGCGTGCGGGAGCCGGTGCGCAGCCAAAGAAAGCCGGCTCCGAGGAGGGTGAGCTGGCAGAAGATGTTGGTGTAGTAGACGTTTTGGAGCCCGGTGAGGAAGGCGATGCCGATGGCCCACCAGAACCGCCGTGAGCCGAACTCGAGGCCGGGTTCGACCGAGGCCCATTTCCAGACGAGCACGAAGAGCGGGATGTGCCAGGCGTAGGCGACGGTGATGTGGTGGGGCGACTGGGCGAAGATGAAGGGCGCGAGGCCATAGGCAAGCGCGGCGACGAAGGCCCAGGTCGCTGCGCAGTCGAGGGAGCGGGCGACGAAGAACATCGTGCCGGCGGCGAGCAGATGGCCGATCAGCAGGGCGAGGTTGAGTCCGGCGAACAGGCCGAAGGTCTTGCCCAAAAGGCCGACGAGCAGGCCCTGGAGTTCCTCGATCGACGGCCAGTCGGTCCAGTTGCCGTCGAAGGGCGCCCCGAGTTCGGGGATGGTTTTCCAGGCGAACGGCAGGTTGTGGCCTTCGGCGGTGGCCTTCATGCCGGCGAGGGTGCTGATGACGTCGCAGTAGAAGCCGTCGCCGTATTGCGTGGGCGTGTTCCAGGCGGCGGCGGTCCAGCGGCCGGTGCCGGTACACCAGGCGAGGGCGACCAGGGCCAAGAGGGCGGCCAGCCAGGGGAGGGAGGCACGATGATCCTGCGTGGAAAGACCACCGTCGACAGCATGCCGTCGCTGGCCGGTCTCACGGTCGGGGGATGTCTGGTCGGCTGCCATGTCTTTCCTCGTTGCGGGTAAAAGTGCGTTCAATTTAGAGAACTTCCCGACGCCGTGTAACCGTGGCGAAACCCGTGCGTTTTTCGGGGCAAAACGGGCTGACTGTTCGCGACCCGGACGCAATCGACTATTCTGCGGAGAAGGGGCAGCGGTGCACTGCCCGGATGCGTTGCTGCAGTGATGCCATGGCCCAGCCGCTGATCATTTTCGAGATGGCCAACAACCATATGGGCGATATCGCCCATGGGAGTGCGGTCATCCGCAGCTTCGCAGAGGCTTCAAGGCCCTATCGCGACACGTTTCGATTTGCTTTCAAGCTGCAGTACCGCGACCTCGACACCTTCGTCCACCCCGCGTTCAAAGGCCGAGACGACGTCAAATACGTCAAGCGGTTCGAGTCGACACGGCTGGAAAGGCGGGCCTTCGACGAACTGCTCGCCGTGATGCGCGAATGCGGTTTTCTTACCGCCTGTACCCCGTTTGACGAGCCCTCGGTCGATCAGATCGAGTCGCAGGGCATCGACATCGTCAAGATCGCCTCCTGCTCGTTCACCGATTGGCCCCTCCTGGAGCGGATTGCCCGCGTCGACAAGCCGATCATCGCATCGACAGCCGGGGCCTCGCTTCAGGAAATCGACGCCGTGGTCAGCTTTCTTTTCCACCGCAACAAGCGGCTCACGATCCTGCACTGCGTCGCCGAGTATCCGACGCCGCCAGACCGGCTCGCACTGAACCAACTCGATCTTCTGAAGCAACGGTATCCGGATGTCGAGGTGGGCTTTTCCACGCACGAACCGCCCGGGTTCACTGGTGGAATCATCGTGGCATTGGCGAAGGGTGCGACCGTCGTTGAAAAGCACGTCGGTCTGCCGACGGAGAAATACCCCAACAACGCCTATTCGGCATCGCCCTCCGAAATCGCGAACTGGCTGGCGGCCGGCCGAGAGTCGCTGGCGATGCTCGGCCCCAGGGAGAGGCTGCAACCCTCCGCCAGCGAGCGAGAGTCGCTCGGCTCGCTCCGTCGCGGAGTCTTCGCCACCCGGGACCTGCCGGCTGGCACAGTGCTCACGACAGCCGACGTCTTTTTCGCCTTTCCCGCGGCCCAGGGGCAGGTCACCGCGAACGATTGGTCGAAATATTCCCGTTATGAACTGCTGTCGGCGGTGAAGGCGCTCGATCCGATCGCGACCGAAGCCACGAAGGTCACGCACCTCCGCGAACTCGTGCTGAAAAACGTCAGCGCAGTCCGGGGCCTCCTGAAGTCCAGCGGTGTCAGCCTGCCAGGCAAGACCGATCTGGAGCTTTCGCACCACTACGGCATGGAGCAGTTCGACCGCTACGGCCTCACCATGCTCACGGTGGTGAACCGGGCCTATTGCAAAAAAATCCTCGTTTTGCTGCCAGGGCAGTCGCACCCGGAGCAGCATCACAAACAGAAGGAAGAGACGTTCGTGGTCATCCATGGCTCCATGAAAGTGATTCTCGACGACGTCGAGCAGGACGCCCGCGCCGGCGACGTGATCACCGTCGAGCGGGGAGTGCGGCACGCGATGCGTTCGGAACATGGCTGCGTATTCGAGGAGATTTCCTCGACACACTACACCGACGACTCCTACTACACAGATCCCGCGATCGCCGCCAACAAAAACCGCAAGACGCAGCTCACGCACTGGCTGTAGACATCATGCGAGTCGCCGATTATCTCGTTCGCCGAATCGCCGATCTTGGCATCGAGCATGTCTTCATGCTTCCCGGCGGCGGCGCGATGCACTTGAACGACGCGCTCACGCTCGAGCCTCGGATCACGGCCGTGCCCTGCCACCATGAGCAGGCCTGCGGCATCGCCGCGGAGGCCTACGGCCGCGTGAAGGAAACATTTGGCGTGGCGATGGTCACCACGGGGCCGGGTGCCACGAACGTGCTCACGCCGGTGGTCGGGGCGTGGATCGAATCCGTCCCGTTCCTCGTGATTTCCGGGCAGGTGAAGACAGCGGACCGGCTCAGGGGCCGGCCGCTCCGCCAGACGGGCGTGCAGGAAGTGGACGTCGTGCCGATGGTGCGAAACTGCACCAAATACGCCGTGACGATCGAGCGACCGCAGGATGCGCGGCGGGAATTCGAGCGGGCGATCCACGAGATGCTCGCCGGCCGCAAGGGGCCGGTGTGGATCGACGTGCCGCTCGACATCCAGGGGGCGCAGATTGACCCCGACACGCTGGAAGGCTTTCTGCCACCAGCGGCCGCGGAGGTGAGCGAGGCACAACTCCATGCACAGGTCGAAGAGGTCTTGCGGCTGATTCGCGCCGCGGAACGGCCGCTCATTCTCGTTGGGCAAGGCGTGCGATTGGCCGGCGCGTCCAAGCCATTTCGGGAACTTGTCGACCGCCTGGGAATCCCCGTGGTTGCCACATGGAACGCGCTCGACCTGATTCCCTGGGAACATCCGCTCTGCGTCGGTCGGCCAGGCGTGGTGGCGGGGCGGGCGGCGAATTTTGCCGTACAGAACTGCGACCTGCTGATCGCAATCGGCAGCAGGCTCGACAACGTCATCACGGCCTACAACCCGCGGGGCTTTGCGCGGGAGGCCAAGAAGATTGTCGTCGACGTCGATCCGCGTGAAATCGAGAAACTCGACATGGACATCGCCATGGCGGTTCCGGTCGATGCCATTCGCTTCGTGAAGGCGGTTCTTGCCGATGCCGCGTCTGAGCAGTGCGGCAAGAAATCCGCATGGATATCCCGCTGCCAGTCATGGAAACAGCGGTATGCCGCTGAGCCGATCACCGCCCCGCCCGGCGTGATCACGCATCAGGCGTTCGTGGCAGCCCTCTCGTCCGCAGCCCCGCCCGACAGCGTCGTGGGCACTGGAAGTTCCGGGCTCGCAGTCGAGGCTTTCTATCTCGGATTTCGCAACAAACCGGGCCAACGGGTGTTTCTGACCTCCGGCCTCGGATCGATGGGGTACGGCCTCCCTGCTGCGATAGGGTCGTGCCTCGCGGCGGGCTCACGGCCGATGATCTGCGTCGAAGGCGACGGCAGCCTGATGCTCAACATCCAGGAACTGGCGACCCTGAAGGGCCAGGGGTTGCCAATCTGCCTGACCGTCATGAACAACGGCGGCTACTGCTCGATCCGCAACACGCAGCGGAATTACTTCGATTCACGGTTCATCGGCACTGATCCGGCCCATCGGCTCTGGATGCCGGACCTGGAGCAGGTGGCGGCGGCATTCGATCTGCCATATGCCCGGATCACACGCTCCGAGACGCTCGAAGCCGATCTCCGAAAGGCACTCGCGCTTCCGCGGCCGTGCATCGTCGATGCGCATCTGGCCACCGAAGAACAACTCTCGCCGAAAGCGGCTGCCATTCCGCAGCCGGATGGCTCGATGTTGTCGATGCCGCTGGAAGATATGAGCCCCCTGCTTACGCTTCCGGAACTCGAGGCGGAGATGATCGTGCCTATCCTGCCGCAGTCGCGGGCGGCGCGGAACGTGAACTGACACCGCCCTGTGCCCGAAAGGACCGATCTGCATGGGACCGCCGCTCCTCATTTGTGACCTCGACGGCACCCTCGTCGACTCGCAGCCTGGCGTCGCGGAAGCCCTCCGTCAGGCCTGTTCCACGGCGGGCATCGAGCCTTCCGAACCACTCGATGCGGCGATCATCGGCCCTCCGTTGGATGAATTACTACGACGCGTGACAGGGCTTGGCGCGGGAGATGTCCTTGATCGTCTGCGAAACGAATTCACCAAGGCCTACGACGGCGGGGCGTGTCGACTCACGGCTCCGTTCGTCGGCGTGGAAGAGATGCTCCGGGCGGTGATCGCGAAGGGATGGAGGTTGGCGCTCGCGACGAACAAGAGGCGCGCACCCACCGCATTGATCCTTGAGTCGCTGGGCTGGCAAGACCGCTTTGCGGTTGTGGAAACGGTGGACTCGCGGCCACCCGCCCCTCGCACGAAGGCTCAGATGCTTCGTGACATCCTCACAGTTTTGTCGCCGTCTGCGGCCGTATATCTTGGCGACACCACGGCCGACGTCGAAGCTGCTCGGCAAGTCGGCTTGCCATGCATCCTCGCGAGTTGGGGGGCGGGCCCTGGGGAGCGTGAGCCGACGACGACGTTCGTACTCCGTCCGGAGGAGGTCGTTCACGCGTTCGCCATGGCCGTGACCTCTCAGCCGACGGCGTCCTAGTACCCGTCGTCGCGAAACCCGTCCGCGATCGCAGCATTGTTCGACAACGCTACGCCAGCGATCCTAAGCGGCCGGCACGCCAACGGACTCCAGGCACCTGCCGATTTCAACCTGTGGAAAAGCACTCAGCCACTTCTGCCAAAAAGGGTCTTGCGAGGCTTGTACCGCATGCGCCCGATGGTAGACCGCCTTCTCATTGTCACCGAGCCGATCGTAGCACATCGCTGCGAAGTGATGACCGAAGGCGTGGTTCGGCTTGGCCTTCACGGCGTTCAGGAAGCCGAGCAACGCGGTTCGGTAGTTGCGAACCGAGCCCTCGTAGTCGCCGGCTGCGACCTTTTCTTCCCCAATCCGGAAGTCGTGGTTGCAGACGAAGTTCAGCTCCAGGTTGAGCTCATACTGGAGATGCTCCACACGCTCTTGGCTCAACTCATCGGTGGAGATATTCGCCTTCTTGTAGTCGAAGTTGACGAAGTCTCCGGTGATGAATCCCTTCGCCCTGGCTTCTTCGTAGAACTCGCTTCCGACAAGCGGCGTCGCTATGAAGATTTTGAACCAGTTGGCCGGACAGCTCTTCCGGAGGAACGCTCGCCCCTCGGCTATATCTGCCTCCGTCTCCCGGATGTTACCGATCAGGATGTTGCAGTCGGTATAGATGCCGAGATCGCGACAGTCATTCGCCACCTGCTCGACGATCGGCAACGTAAGCGGTTTGTGCATGATCTCCCGGAGAACACGGGCTGATCCCGACTCGACCGACAGGAGCAATTGATTGACGCCGGCCCGCTTCATCGCCTCCAGCATCGGACGCTTCAGCGCGAAGAGCGTGAGAGAGTTCTGAAACACGGCCGTGAGCTTCAGGTCCCCGATGATGTTGACGATGTCGAGCGCACGGTTGCGGTCGCCCATGAAGTGATCGTCCTGAAACACGATCGTTCTTGCACCACACTCGTCCCGCAGCCGCATCAGGTCGGCCTTCACACGCGGAACGCTGTAGTACCGCATGGTTCGGCCATTGACATTGTGCGATGCGCAGAAGTTGCAGTGATAGACGCACCCTCGGGACGTTGTGTAGTGGAAGTTTTGCTTCTTTTGAAAAACTCCTGCGTATGCCGTGAGAGCGGGATTGAGTGAGTAATCCTACGTGCGCACGACGGAATAGTCACCGAAAGGAATCTCGTCGAGATCCACCACGTAGTCCGGCTTGAAGGAACACTTGGGCAGATCCTTCTTGGCACGTGTGACCCACGACGTGCTTTCCTCGAGGAAGCGGCGTCGGTCCGTGGCCACCAGAAAGTCGTGAAGAGGCTTCTCGCCCTCGGCAAAACACAGAGCGTCGATTGCATCCGAATCGGCGAAGATCTGCGTGTACATCGTGGTTGGCACGCCACCTCCGGCCATGATAATCGACTCAGGAAACACGAGCCGTGCCGCGGCAGCAATGTCGAGAAAATTGTCGTACGACGGACTGAAGAGCACCGACAGCCCGATGACATTGGGGGCATACTCCACCCACGCTTCGCCACTCACGCGATCGTGGCCTGTCCGAAGGACGTGTTCGAAATACTCCCGAAAGTTTGCCCACGGAAACTCCTGCACGAAGTTCAATTCGACGTTGAAGTCCAGCACTCGCACCTCGATTTCATCGCCGCGAGTGTGCTTCAGATACGCTGCGAGCGCCATCGGCCCGAGCGGCATGTCGGTCAACACGCTACCGAACTTGCACCCTGAGTCACGGGTTTCAATCCGGGCGTTGTAGGCCGGGTGAAGAAAATCTTCGCACTTGAGGTGCGGAGGTATGACGAAGAGGATCCGGTCCATTTACGGCCACCTTTGTTTCGAGGACATCCCCTGGCGGGGCTCCACCCCCTGTCAATTGTTGTCCCGATTTTCGCCCGTGCAAGTGGCGGCCGGCCCGTCACGGCCCCGATACCTCGTTTTTCGGGCCCCGGAACACTTTCATTCCCTCAGAAGTTGATTCGCTCTCTCTCGATTACCAAAGGCCTGTTCTTGACCTGCGTGCACAACGCACCGATGTATTCGCCGATGACTCCCAGAAAAATCAACTGCGTTCCTGAAAGAAAGAACAGGCCGATGAGCAACGGCGCGATGCCAAGCGAGACGTCGTCCCAGTAGAGCACTTTGCGGATGAGATAACCGATCGCGATAGCGAAACTCCCGCAGGCGATCGTAAAGCCGACAAAGATTGCGATACGAAGTGGCACCTTGGAGTTTTGGACGATTCCGAGCATCGCCGTGTCGTACAGCGAGTACAGATTGTTCGCCGTAACGCCGCGCCTCCGCGTTGGCTGACAGAAACGAACGACGGCTCTCCGGAAACCAGCCTCCAGCAGCATGCTGCGGAAGAACGGGAGCGGGTCGTGAAATAACCTGATCGCCTCCACGACCTTCCTGTCCAAAAGGCTGTAGCCATGAAACCCCTGGACGACTTCGTTCTCCGAAATACTCGCCAGGAAAAAGTAGTAGAGCTTCCGCACGTGCGGCAAAAGGCCCTTCTCATCGGTGCGGTCCTTGATCGCCAAAACGATATCGTTGCCTTCCTCCCACTTGCGCACGAAGTCCAGAATGAGCTCCGGCGGATCCTGCAGATCGGCAGCCATCATGAGCGCCGCGTCACCGGTCGTGTTCATCAGCGCGTGAAATGGCGATCGCAGATGGCCGAAATTGCGGGAGTTGACGATCACCTTCACCCGCTTATCGCGTGCCGCGATCTCCCTCAATAGTGACACGGTCCGGTCGGTCGAATCGTTGTCGATGAAGATAATCTCGTATTCATAGGCGGGTAGCTGACGAAACACATCGGTGGTGCGGTCGTAGACTATGTTGACGTTCTCTTCCTCGTTGAAACACGGGATCACGACGGAAACTTTTTTCATGTCTTCAATCCCTGGAGAGCGTGATAGGCCAGCATTTTGCGGATGGATTCTTCAAGCGGAACGGACTGGCGAAGCCCCAATTCCGACATCGAGCGGGCAGCGGACGGGACGTAGTTATCGCCGGCAGAGCTTCGTGCTTCCTTTTCCGGGAACCGAGGTCTCTGGACCCTTTGGCCCGCAATTCTGGCCACGACGTTTGCCATTTCAAGCACCGGCCGACCGTCCTCGGATCCGACATTGTACGGACGAAGCGGTGTGCCCCGCACCAGAATCGTGACCAGCCAGGCGACGAGGTCCGACATGTACATGTAGGACCGAACCGCCCGGCCGGTGCCGGTGACGGTGATCGGGCGTTCCGCAATTGCGTCGGCGATGAAGTTGCCGATCGCATAGTGGATGTCGAGCGGCAACTGCGGCCCCACGAAGGAAAAGCAGCGGGCGATCTTGATCCGGGTCGCACATCGCGCCCCGTAGATCGCACAGAAAAGTTCGGCGGCACGTTTCGCATGCCCGAGTGTCATGCCCACGTCGAGCGGGTGCGGCGCGAACGGGTCGTCCTCGCAAATCGGCTCCGGCGTCGTGCGACGGCCGTAGACGGCGCCCGAGCCGACGTAGAGCATGTCGGAAACGGACCCACTTTCGCAGAATTCCAAGACACGCCGAGTTCCGAGCGCCACGGTGTCGAACTTCCGTAGCGGATCTTCACCGGCGAACGTCTCCCGGGCGTTCGTCGTCGCCCCGTGAATGACGTGTGAAAAGATACCCACGGGAAATGCGAAAGACCGGATGTCGCCCTGCAGATAACGCAGGCGGTCGGCGGGGGCGAGGTGCGGGTGCTGCTCGACGAATGCGTTGGGCGAACGACTGAGCAGGGTCAGATCGAGCCCGAGACCAAACCGCTCGTCTGCCCGGCGAAGCGTTTCCAGTATCCAGACACCGAAAAATCCCGTGCACCCCGTGAGGAAGATCCGGGCACCGCGAAGCTCGCGGAAGCATTGGTCCGCGAGGTCGATCGCAGCGTCGAGGTCTTCGCGGGGCAAGGGCTTCATGCCACGGCGTCCGTTTCGAGATGCGCAGGCCGCAGGATCGCGACGGAAAGCGCGGGGGAATAGTCGTTGCGGAGAGTCCTCCTGATCTCGTCGGAGTAGCTCGCCCCCATCACGATCACGGCCCGGATGCCTGGATCGGACTTCAATTCCGCTGGACTGCGGACCGGAACGTGCGTGGCGGGAGTGAAGCGATCCTGCTTGAAGGCGGCCGAATCGACCACATAGGCCAATCGATCACCGAGTCGATGCATCGCCAGGGCCGCGAGAGCCTGGTGACCGGCCCCCCAGACGACGACTGATCGGGGCGGAAAACGACCGATGAAGGTGTCGATGTCCCGCCGCACCGCGGCAGCCACTGCCGCGAATGTCGCCACCTCGAGCGGTGCCCTGGCGCGCACAGTCGCCGTCAGGATGTAGTCGTGCCACGTCGCCCGGCAGTCGAGCACCTCGAACCCGTTGATCCTCAGCGTCGTCTCGAGCGTCTCGCGTGTGAAGTAGAGGAGATGGTCGGTCATGAACTCGCTCACCGTCTGCTCGGTAACGATCATGTCGAAGTTCGGCACTTCGACGAGGCCGACGGCGGAAGGGGCCAGATTGGCCCGGATTCCGGAAAGCATGCCATTCACGTCGGGTACATGCTCCAGGCAGCTGAGCATCACGAAGCCGTCGAACGGCCCGCCAGGAATCCGTGTTCCCTTCCCCTCCACGAATCCCCGTTGCACGTGCAGTCCCTGGCGTCGGCACGCGTCGACTGCAGCCTCGTTGTGCTCCAGACCGTGTGCTTCGGTGCCCGCCTCCTTCAGCCAACGCAGATACTCGCCGCTTCCGCAGCCGATCTCGATGACTGGACGGCGGTGAAGGCCGTGCATCCGCACGAAACCATCGAACTGCTGACGCCGGTGCTCGGCCATCTCGGGTGAGACGGCCGCAGCGCGGATGACATCCCGGTAATACGCGACCGGTCCGCAGGATAGCTGCACGAGGCCGCACGCAGAGCATTGGACGACGTCGAAGTCGCTGCCGCTGTCCGCCGCCAAGTCCTCGCGTCGGGGGAAGTTTTGGGCGACGGCGGGCATGCCGACGAACCGAAACAGCGGCTCCGGAAAAAACGAGCGGCCGCAGACTCGGCAGGCATCGATCGATATGGCCGCAGGCTTCATGGCTGGAAGAGATGGCGGTAGCTGGCGTGATTGGGAAGCAGCAGATCCGGACATGGCCCGTGCCAGGCCCATTGCCCGTCCATGGGCCGGGCGACATCGACACATTTCCGGGCGTCGTCGAGTCCAGACGTCAGCCGAGCTTCGTAGAGCAGCGAGATGAAGTGGCCGCGGACATCCCGTTGGCAGTTCTGTTTTTCGTGGACCTCGCACGGGGTTGCGTCAGCCTCCACGTTCGCGCCCAACTCCGAATGGGCCACGGCCTTGATCCGCTCGGCCGCAGTCTCCTTGAAGCGGATGATGCCACCGGGTATGTGCCAACCCTTGTAGAACTGGTCGTGACGCCAGGTGAGCAGGATCTCGCCGCGGTCATTGCGAATCAGGAGATCCACGTTGACCAACGGCGTCAGCCTGCTGACGAAGTAGAAGAGCTCGATCGGGAGCCCTTGCCGGGAGTCGGGAAAGAGGCTGTCGAGCTCGGTCACGAGTTCGCGGATCCTCGCCGTCGTTTCCATGGGCTCAGTCCTCCTGTGGCTTGCGGGCTACAACCAGAAAACCGGGAAGACGAGGATCGTAGTCGGTATCGGCGAAGCTCCCGCGAATCCGGATGTCGGCGAATCCGGCCGCAGCGAGCCTCGCGGAAACACCGTCCGGCGAGTCGAGCGTCAGCACGAATTCGGTCGATTCGGAATGCACGAAGGCACCTTCGTATTCCATGCGGTATTCGAAGCGAATATGTCGCGAGGCTCCACCGGGAACGACCGTCGATGAGGCGAAATGGCGAATCACGACCTTGCCGAACACCCGCTTGTAGACCTCATCCCACGGCTGATCCGCTCGCAGGGGCGTGTCTTGAACACAGTTCATGACCAGAAAGCCTCCCGGCCTGAGCCCGCGAAACACCCTGCGAACCAGGGAGTCTCGCGCGACCGTCTCGAGGTGCGACCAGAGGTTAGAGGCTACCACCGCATCAGCTTCCGGGTCGAGAGGATAGTCGTCGAACCGCATCGGAAACAGCGCGGCGAGATGACGGATATCGGAATCACGGCTGAACCGGTCGAACAAGACCGCGTACATCTCACCGCAGGGCTCAAACCCGAAGACATGATGCCCCTCGTGGGCCAGCATGAACGCGAGATCTCCAACGCCCGCGGCCACGTCGACAATCCGACCGAGCCGCGGAGAGAGGAGCGACGTCACGAACGACGCCTTCCGACGGGCGTCGCCCGCACCGGAATAAAAGGTTCCGTAGAACTTCGCGGACCCGCTGTGCATGCGTGAGGCGCGGGCGTCAGCCGCACACGGTGAGCCCGCCGGAAAAGTACTCGGAGGCGGCGCCAACCATCGACCGCTGGTTGTAGGTGAGGTTCCAGCCATACGCCTCGAAAAAGTGGAAGAACCTCGGGTCGGGCGGTTGGACCGCCGCAAGTGCGAGCAGGTTGGGATAATTTTCCAACCGCATCAGGATGTCGGGGACGCCGATGAACGCCATCGCCGCCTCGAGCGGCCCGGCAAGCGAGAGAGACTCGGGGAGTCGGGCCATCACCCGCCGTTGCTCCGGAATGGCGAAGCCGGCCAAAGCACATGGAAAATACCAACCGGTGACCACCTCCCTCGCATGCCTCGCGACGATCCGCTCGTACCGGACGCCGGGAACGACGGGGGTGGCGCCGGCGAGTTGGCCCTTGAGGTAGTTGCGGAACTCGAAGCCGGGCACCTTCTCGACGTACGCCGAGGCAACGGCTGGCAGCAGTGCCGCATCGAGTTCCTCCCCGATGTCAGCCCGCGCCGTCGCTGGCACGAGCACGAACGGCACATGGACGCCGCGAAACAAGCCGGCGAGGTCCGCGTCGTCGAGGATGGCTCTCTGCGATTCCTTGCAGCGCCGCTCGAACTCCGCGGCGGATATGAGGCGATCGAGGTCGGCGATGCACAGGTGCTTGGCGACCGCCGCCAGGACTCCTGAAAACGTAAACCCCGGCTGGGCCAGGCTGAAGTACCGGCGGTCGATCTGGCTGTAGACCACTTCGCCCTTGCCGGGGACCAGCCGCCCGTGTGAGTCGAACAAACCACCGGTGGCCATCGGTCGGCCGGTGAGAGTCGTGCTGGTGGACATGCGTAATGACCCGGAGTGATCCCGATTCGCCGCGGCACACTGGTCAGCCGGCGGTGACACCCGTCAGCTCATCTACCGTGATCATCGGCAAAATGTCGGCATCGGAAAAGCCCTCGCCGTAGGGCACGGGCAGAAGCACCCTGTCGCCAACCATATCGTTGTGGAACTTGATGAACTCGCGATCTTCGCCGATGAGGCAATCGGGACGGTGAGGACCGAGCCACTTGTTTCGCATGCCGCGCTCGAGGATCACCTTGAGCGGCTCTTTGAGATAGTTGCCGATCGACATGTCCATGTACGGACAGGGCACGATTTCGCCGGTCGAAGTCACGGTGATGATGCCCTTCACGGTGATGCAGCCTTGGAACATGCCGTACGACGGGGTCATGTGGGTGAACACCGGGTATTCCTTCTCGAGTTCACGGAGGTAGTCGGCGTCGTCCTTCGTGATGAGCCACTCCAGATGGTCCTTGCAAGACCCGACGGGCTTCGCGTAGGTGACGTAGAGGCCGATGCCACGACGCTTGGAAAACTCACACAGGTTCCTGAACTCCTCGCTCCGCACCCGGGCATGCACGAGGCAGGTGGAAAGGATCAGGTTCAAGCCGGCGTCGAGCGATGCATCGATGGCCTGCATGACCCGCTTGTAGGAACCGGGCTTGTTGCGAAAGTCGTCGTGCTCCGCCTCGATGTAGCTGTCGAGGCTCAGCTGAACCTTCTCGACACCGATCGATTTGAGATGCTTGGCCTTCTCGTGATCCAGAAACCAGCCGTTCGTGTCGGTGATCACATAGTGCTTGTCCGGGTCGACCGCCGCCACGACCTCCTCGAAACCGGGATCCCGCATCACGAGCGGCTCGCCGCCGGTCATCACGAACCGCGCGAGACCGTATTCGTCTGCCTGCCGAGACAGTTCACGGATGTCGTTAAGGTCGAGCTGGTGCCGTTGTTCCGGCTTGGAGGTGAGCTTCACCAGATGCCGGTCCATGTAGTGCTCGGCACAGCAGTGGTCGCACTGGAAGTTGCAGAGCATGTTCGCCGCGAGGCGGATGACGGGCGTGGGAAACCCGTTATCCTGCCGTTCCTTGTTCGCAGCGAGCTTCGCCGCCACGTAGGGTTTGCGGCGGGCGAGGTCGCCGCGCTTGTTTTTTTCGGCGTCACTGAGGCCGTCGGGGAGCAGACCATTGAGGGCTGCAGCTTCAAGAGAGAGCGACATCGAGCACCTCTGAATTCTTGTCGACTACGGATGCGATCCGAGATAGACCCACGGCAAACACCGCGGACATCATGCCCCATACGCTTGAAACTACCTTTTTTCGCAGGTCGGTCAAGCTGACACTTCAGGGTGGGATGAGATCTGCTTTTTCAAAGCTCACCTTGACCCTTTTGGCAGGCCAGCGCGGCCGCGACGCCCAGGAGGGTACACACGGCCGCCAGCGTGATGCCCGCGGCACGCGGCGGCGAATAGCGGATGCGAATCTCCTTCGCGCCGGGTGGCGCAGCGACGACGATCCGCTGCCACGAGTCTTCCGAGACTTCTGCCGGCTTACCATCTGCCGTCGCCACGAAGGCGGGATACCTCAGGAAATTCGCCACGATGTTCCGCGGCTCATTCAGCGGAGCGAGCCCGATATCGAGCCCGGCCACGCTCATCTGCAGCGGAAGCGGTTCCTTGGGGCGGGCGGCGTCGAAGGCCAGTGGAGCCGGGTCGGGTATCTCGAAGACTTTCAGATAGCTGTCCAACTCCGGCGGCGTCACCTGCGGGTTGTCGTCCAGGGCGTCGAGGAGTTGAACGAAGACAAAGAGCCGTTCGAAGGCGTTTGACGTCTGCTTCTGCCAACCGCCCCAGGCGGTGCGATGCACGAGCAGCCACCGGACGCCGTAGGCCGCGAGGGCCGCCTGCGGCTGCTCGAGCACCCGCGTCAGGCAGGCGTTGTAGCGATCGAATCGCTGCACGAGCGGGTCGTAGCCGAAGAGCGCCGGCACCTCGTACTCACAGGGCAGGTTGTGCAAAAGGGCCAGCGGATACGACGGATCGGTCGACCGCATCGATCCGAACGACGTGATCCGCTGCTGCCGTCCTCGTTCGTCCGGCTCGACAATCCTGGCAAGCGCCGACGGCAGCGCAGGGTAAGGCCGAAATCCGTAGGTGTAGAACGCGATGCCGACGTGGGAGAGATGCAGTGCGACGAGCGCGAGACCGAGGCCCCCGATCACGGTCAGGAACCCCGACCGGCGGCCCCCCCCGGCGTGGCCGGTGACGGCTGGCCGCGACGTGATGAAATCCTCGAGGTACCTCGCCCCCGTCAGGCAGGCAAAAATCACGAACCAAGGCAGGGCACGGAAGGGATTGTTGCGCAGTCCGACGGGCAACAGGTCCATCAGCCACCAGAGTCCACCCCACCTGCCGAGCGCCAGCAGGAAGGCGAGGAACGCCGGAACCATCAGAGCCAGCTGAAGCCCGGACGATTCACTCCTGTCGGCCCGTTCAGGCCGGCGGGCGATGCACCGCCAGCCGAGCGACACGACGGCGGCGAGGAATGCCACCAAAAGCACCGTGCCGAAATAATAGAGATGTCCGCTCCATTGCAGGTTCAGGTTTCCCCAGTCGTTGGGAAGCGTCCCCTGAGCGAACGGGTAGGGCAGCAGCATCGAAAGCAAATTGCCCCCAGCGCCCGAGCCGCGGCCGGGGCGGCTGACGGAGATCTCTTTCGAGATCTGCCACTGCTGGTAGAAAACCGGAATGGAGATCGCCGCGCCGAATGCCAGGGCTGGCACGAGCCACACGAGCCGCCGCGGCGGCATCAGGCCCACGGCCGCCAACGCTGCGGCATGGACGAGCATCAGGCCGCAGCCCAGCACGAAGAGCTGCGGAAACCCCGCGTGGTAATAGGCCCCGAGGGCCAGGCCGAGTGCGGCCGGCCACCGCCAGCTCACCGGTCCGGTGCGCAAGTGATCCACGAAGAGAACGAAGAGCGGGAGAAACGCGGCGAGCACCGAAAACGAATGCCAGCATCGCGCCATCACGAGCACGGGGCCGGAAAGCACGAATGTGAGGCTCGCCAGGGCCGCGAGTACCGACCCGATTCCCAGCCGCCGCGCGACGAGAAAGGTCAGGCAATAGCCTGCGAGCAGGTGGAGAGCCGCGAACACGTCGAACGTCGCATACTCATTGCCCAGCAGGTGACGCGCAATCCCGTATGCCAGATACAGCGGCGGATACGTCCCGTCGATTGTCGCCGTCGGTGAACCGAGAAAGATGTACGGATTGTATCCAGGCATGATGCCCTGCCAGAGTCCCCGGCAGTTCATCAGCGTGAAGGGGAGTTCGAGCGAAAGGGCGTCGTCCTGGCAGAAGAAATAGGGATCACGGAGTTCGAGCATCGCGAACGCCGCCACAACGAACGCCAACCCGGCCCAGAACCAGGGCGAGGGCGACGACTGCTTCGCGGTCGCGTCGACGGTGGTGCGGATAGCTGAACTCATGGGCGCAGGCGCTGCGGCAGAGGAAGATTCTCTCCTCGAGAATCCCGCACGAAATCGGAAACAGTCGCGACGACATGATCGACGTGGGCGTCGCTGAGGCCCGGATAGACGCCGAGCCAGAGCGTGTGCCGCATGATGTAGTCGGCACCGGTCAGTGCACCCGCCACCCGCTGCGGCTTGCCGTGGTAGGCCGGCTGCCGCAGCAGGTTGCCGCCAAAGAGTTGACGCGTGCCGATCTTCTTCTCGTCGAGGTGCCGGACCAGATCGCGCCGCGTAAACGCTGCCGTGGGGCGAACGGAGAGCGGGAATCCGAACCAGCTGGGGTTCGACCCGGGCGTGGGCTCGGGCAGCACGAAGACATCCTGCAACGGCTCGAGGGCGGCCCATAGCCGGGAGTAATTCTTCCGTCGGGCCGCTATGAAACCGTCGAGCTTGTCGAGCTGCGCCACCCCCACGGCAGCCTGCATGTCGGTGAGCTTCAGGTTGTAGCCGATGTGGGAGTAGATGTATTTGTGGTCGTAGCCATGCGGTAAGTCGCCCAGCTGCCAGTCAAACCGCTTGCCGCAGGTGTCGTCGTGGCCGGGCTCGCACCAGCAGTCGCGGCCCCAGTCGCGGAAGCTCTCCACCAGCTTCTCGAGCTTCGGCGAATCGGTGAACACGATTCCTCCCTCGCCCATGGTCATGTGATGGGCCGGATAGAAGCTGCAGGTCGCCAGGTCACCGAACTGGCCGACGTGCCTCCCGCCAAACTCCGCCCCCAGCGCGTCGCAACAGTCTTCCACGAGCCAAAGGTCGTGACGCTTGCAGAAGTCTGCCACCGCGACGCAGTCGAACGGATTGCCGAGGGTATGGGCGAGCATCACCGCGCGTGTCTTGTCGCTGCGGGCCGCCTCCAGGCGATCGACGTCGATGTTGTAGGTGGCCCGCTTCTCGGGATGCTCCACGTCCACGAACACCGGCACGAGGTTGTTCTGCAGGATCGGATTGACCGTGGTGGGAAAGCCCGCAGCCACCGTGATCACCTCGTCGCCCGGTGCGAGTTGTTCGGCGAGCAGCTTGTGGGACGTGAGCGCCGTGAGGGCGACGAGGTTGGCGCTCGAACCGGAGTTCACGAGGCTCGCACACCGCGTGCCCACGCGGGCCGCAAACCGCTTTTCAAACTCCTCCGCATACCGGCCCGTCGTCAGCCAGAAATCGAGAGAGCTGTCGACGAGATGTTCCACTTCACGGGCGTCGAACACCCGCCCCGCCACCGGCACGGCCTGTCCGGGCTGGAAGGGCCGGTCAGGAAACGCCAGCCGACAGTATTCCGCCACGAGCGCGCGGATCTCATCGCGGACGGCGTTGGCCGTGCGGTCATCGGAAGCTTTGCCACGCTGCTGCTCGTTCATGTACGCACCCCCGGCGTGGCAAGGCGGCCTGTCGGTCCGGCCGTATCATAGGCATCGATGTCCGCCAGACAGAGCGAACGAGCAGCCGCCGCGTTGTCGCCGTAGCCCCGAAACCACGCCGCCGTCCGCAGAATCGCCTCACGCGAGGAGAGCCGCGGCCGCCAAGGCAGGCCGGCAAGCGATTTGTCGATGGCGAGCCGGAGTACGTGGGTCTCGATCGGAGCCCGCGGGTCGTGGATGTCTTCCCAGCGGCCCGTGCCCCATGCCTCGATGAAGATCTCGGTGAGCTGTTGCACGGTGATGTCGTCGTCGGCAGCGGGCCCGAAATTCCAGCCGGTGCACCACTTCGCAGCCGGCTCAGCGAGCATCGCGGCGGCGAGCGTGAGATACCCGGCGAGCGGTTCGAGCACGTGCTGCCAGGGCCGCACGGCCACGGGATTCCGCACGGGCACCGGGTCGCCGGCCGAGAGATGCCGCACGATGTCGGTGATGATCCGATCCTCCGCCCAATCGCCACCGCCGATGACGTTGCCGGCCCGGACGGTCGCCACCTGCACGCCATGCTCACCGAGCCGGGCCGACGGAAAGAAGCTCTGGCGATAGGCCGCCGCCACCAGTTCAGCCGCCCCCTTGCTCGCACTGTAGGGATCGTGGCCGCCCAGCCGGTCACCCTCGTCGTGCGGCCGGCCGTCGGGATGGGGCTCGTAGCACTTGTCGCTCGTGACTGAAATCAGCACGCAGGGCTTGCCTCGCTGGCGCACGGCATCGAGGAGCGCCGCTGTGCCGACCACGTTGGTCGAAAACGTGTCGAGCGGCTCGCGATGGGAGAGCCGCACGAGCGGCTGTGCGGCGAGGTGCAGCACCACGTCGGGATCCGCCGCCCGCACGGCGGCGGCCAGGCGGGCCGCGTCGCGGATGTCGGCCTCGTGGTGCGTTGCCACCAGATCCACGAGCCCCGCCGCCTCGAAGAGCGACGGCCTGGTCGGCGCCGCGAGGGAGTAGCCGGTGACAGTGGCGCCGAGCCGGTCGAGGAGCAAGAGCAGCCAAGAGCCCTTGAAGCCGGTGTGTCCGGTGACAAAGACCTTCTTGCCACGCAGGCTCTGCAGGCTGTCCGCGACGTTCATCCCCACACCTTCCAAGGCGCCCGGCCCTCGCGCCAGATTTCATTCACCTGCAAGTAATCGCGGTAGGTGTCGACGGCGAAGAAAAAGCCGGCGTGTTGGTAGGCCATCAGCTGGCCCTCGGCTGCCAGCCGTTCGAGCGGCTCCTTCTCAAGGATCAGCGACTCGCCGCCGTCGAGATAGTCGAAGATGCGGCGATCGAACACGAAGAATCCCGCGCTCACCCAGCCTTCCACCTTCGGCTTCTCGGAGAAGCTCGTCACCCGCGAGTGCGCGTCGAGCATCGTCATGCCGAACCGAGAAACGGGTTGCACGGTCGTCACCGTCGCCAGTTTGCCGTGCGACCGGTGAAACGCAATGAGTTTGTCGATGTCGACATCTGCGAGGCCGTCGCCGTAGGTGACCAGGAACGTGTCTCCCTTGACGTAAGGCTCGACGTGTTTCACGCGGCCGCCGGTATTCGTCTCGACACCGGTATCGGAGAGGGTGACCTCGAAATCAAACGGCTCCTGATTGCCGTGATACCAGACCTGACGCCGCCCCCCGACGGCCACGGTGCAGTCCTGCGTCATCGCCTCGTAGTTGAGGAAGTAATCCTTGATCATGCTCCCCTTGTATCCGAGGCAGAGCACGAACCGGTTGAGCCCGTGGTGACCAAAGAGCCGCATGATGTGCCAGAGGAGCGGGCGGCTGCCGACCTCGACCATCGGCTTGGGGCGATACTCCGTCTCCTCGCGCATCCGCGCACCCTGACCACCGCAGAGAATGACGACTTCCATATGGACCATGTTCCTGTGGGCCCGGCCTGATTGAAGGATCTGGAAATCTTACCACGAGCCAGCGGAGCTTTCCGATGGCAAGCGGCTCACCGCATTCCCTTGCTTGCGCTGCGGGCTTGGATGCCGGTTGGTTACCAATGCCGGTCGATTCCCGATGCCCATCGATTCCCGATCCCGGTTGGTTCCCATGCAAGCCCGAAGCGCGAGCGAGGGACTCCGGCCGACGGCTTGGTGCCGAGGCCGACATCGTGGTGACGACCGATCCGCCGCAGATTCCAATGGCGGCGGAAGACCAGCAGGCGATCGTCGAACCGGCCCGGCAACTGGGCGAAGGCGTGGGGATCGGGGCGGCGTTCGAGAGGCTGGAAGGCGAGTACACGCTCGACGGCGGAGCGAAGGCATTTCTCTACCGCCGCACAGGGCCGGTAACGGCGGAGGAGGCGGGCGAACTCTCGGCGGCCCTGCAGCGAAGCTATCCCGACCGACCTTACATTTTCGAATACCAGTCCAGACCGCCTCAATAAAAGCCCGGAGCGGAAGCGACGGGACTCCTGAGCGGCGGTATGATGAACCATTATGGGAGCACACGCGTCGCCACCCCTTCGGCTCGCCGACACTGATCGCGCCGCGCTCGCGGCCACGATTGCGTCCATTCGTGATCGCTGGCCTGTGGAGCGGATCATCCTCTTTGGCTCGAAGGCCCGCGGCGACGACGATCCCGAGAGCGACCTCGACCTGCTCGTCATCACAAGCGGGGCGGTCACCACCGCCGATGCAAACACGATGCAGGAAGCTGCGTGGCGGGCGGGAATCCAGCATGGTCGTGCCGTGCAGCTGGTCATTCGGTCTCACGAGGATTGGTGGCACGGCATCGACCAGGCAACGCCGCTCCGCCTCCAGATCGATACCGACGGTGTCGAGGTGTATTCACGATGACGGGCGAGGAAGCGAAACAAGCCGCTGTGACTGCCGAACTGGCTCTTGCGGACGAGTGCCTGGCGGAATCCCAATTCGCCTTGAATGGCGGCTTCTACCGGCTCGTGCGATCACGGGCCTACTATGCCTGTTTTCATGCCGCGACCGCAGTCTTCCTGGCTGAAGGCGAAGCTTTCCGCAAGCATACCGGGCTGATGGCCGCCATCGACACCACGCTGGTAAAATCCGGTCGTCTGCCGCCAGAGTGCTCGTCATTGATGCGCGGCCTCTACCGCTCCCGGCTGCAGTCAGACTATGGGGACACGGCCCCGACGACAAAGGGCGACGCCACGGCGGCTGTCGCAGATGCCGAGCAGGTCGTGAGCATGCTGCGAGCACTGCTCGCCTCCTGAGTGAGCCGCGAGACATGCCCCTGAGAAGCCCGGAGCGGAAGCGACGGGACTCCGGCCCCGAAAGCGCCCTTTCACTCGCCCGTCTGCCATCGCCGACATGCCCGCCTCCCGGTGGATTTTCCCACCAGATGCACGCATACTGCATTCCTGCGATACTGAGGGCGGGCTCAGGAAAACCAGATGGAAATGACCGCCACGAGCATGGCTTCTGCCTCGGCGGATGCCACCCAGAAGAACGGAGTGCGCGCCGATGAATCGGCCGCCCACGGGTCGGAAGCCGCTGACTCGACGAGCCCGTCGCTGTTTTCCATGCTCGGGCGGCTGTGGACCCATCTACCGGGAAAACGGCGATATCAACTCGTGGCTGTCTTTGCCTCGATGCTGGCGAGCGGGCTCGCGGAGATCGTGAGCCTCGCCGCCGTCGTGCCATTTCTCACGGTGCTTGCCGACCCGGAGCGGCTATGGCGGCACCCATGGATTCAATCAGTTTCGAAGTCCGGCGGTCTCACCGAGCCAGTTCAGTTGCTCCTTCCAGTCACGCTCATCTTCGGCCTCTCCGCAATTGCCGCGGGCGGTATTCGCCTCGTGAATCTTTGGCTCTCTGGCCGTGTGGCCGCAGGCATCGGCAGCGATCTCTCGCAGGAGGCCTACCGTCGCACCCTCTACCAGCCCTACGCCGTCCACTTGGCTCGCAACTCGGCCACGATCACGACGGCGATGCTTTCGCACGTCGATGGCCTGATTTACGGCGTGCTTAACCCGCTGCTACTGGTGGCGGTGAACGTCGTGGTGATCGTGGCGATCGCCATCGGCCTCGTCATCATCGATCCACGAGTAGCGTTTCTTACCGTGCTCACGTTCGGCACCGCCTATCTCGCGATCTCAGCGGCCACGAAGACGTCGCTGGCCGTCAACAGCCGCCGACAGGCCGCGAGCAGTAAAGCCCTCGCGCAGAACGTCCACGAGGGACTGGGCGCCATCCGCGACGTTCTCCTCGACCGCTCGCAGCCTTACTATCTCGCCCGCTACCGCGGCGCTGACTGGTCGATCCGCCAACTGAGGGCGAGGGCGGAATTGCTCGCCAGCTTTCCACGGTTTGTGATAGAGGCCGCAGGCATGGCGGCCGTGGCAGCCCTCGCCTACGTGCTCGTGACGCGTCAGGGAGGCCTCGCGGTGGCGATTCCTGTGCTTGGAGCCCTAGCCCTTGGGGCCCAGCGACTGCTGCCCGCGTTGCAGCAGACCTACATGTCGGTCGCTCAGATGCATAACTACACAGCCGGCCTCGAGACCGTGCTCGATCTGCTGGACCAGGAGGCCCCCGACTGCGACCGGCCGCGGGCAACCGCGGCGCCGTTCACGGAGTTCATCTCGCTCGACAATGTGTCGTTTCGCTACCAGCCCGACCTGCCGCCCGTGCTTCGTGATGTGTCGCTCAAGATCCGCCGCGGCGAACGTGTTGCCCTCGTGGGCCCGACTGGAAGTGGCAAGAGCACGCTCTCCGATATCCTCCTGGGGCTTTTGATGCCAACGAGCGGGCGGATGCTGATCGACGGCCGCGAGGTCGCCCCCGAAGCGTGGCAGGCGAACATCGCGCACGTGCCGCAAAGCATTTTCCTGGCGGACACGTCGATCGCTGAGAACATCGCGCTGGCCGTCCCGGCGGCCGAGGTGGATCAGACCAGGCTCGAGGCCGCAGCCCGGCAGGCGCAGATCGCCGACTTCATCGGGTCGCTTCCACAGGGCTACGCGACGACGGTGGGCGAACGCGGCGTACGGCTCTCCGGCGGCCAGCGACAACGGATCGGCATCGCCAGGGCCCTCTACAAGCAGGCACCCGTTCTCGTCTTCGACGAAGCGACGAGCGCCCTCGACGACCATACGGAAAAGGTCCTCATGGACACGCTTGATGGACTGTCACGCGACCTGACAATCATCCTGATCGCACACCGACTCTCGACTACTGCCTACTGCGACCGCGTGATCCGCATGGATTTCGGGGGGGTCTTACTTCCGGCTGAGTCAGCACGCTTGTGACCGAATGATCCACGCATGTTCGAATATGTCGCCAGAGGCACCGTACTCCCAACTGTTTCATCCCTCCTCGCTCTTCGTACCACCACCGCCTTTTAAGATGGGCCGACAATGGTGACCGTCGGTTCCTAAACGGGGCGACGTGAACCGCATAACCGGCAGAACCCTTTTTCGGACACTTGCTATGAGCCAGCGAATTCACAGTTGCCGCATATCGAACAGCACCAACCTCATTCCCGTCTTGCACCTGGGCTCCCAAGCGTTTACCGGGACGTTTCCACGGTCAGCTAGCGAGCCCGTACCGATGGGTGAACTTGAACTTGTGTGGTGCCCAGATAGCGGGCTGTTGCAACTTGCGCATCGCTTTGAACTTGGATCCATGTACGGGACCAACTATGGCTATCGCTCGGGCCTCAACGCGTCGATGGTTCGGCATCTAACCGCCAAGACCGCCCACCTCAGTCGATTCGTTGATCTCCAGCCCGGCGACCTGGTGCTAGACATCGGGAGCAACGACGGAACGTTATTGAAATCATATTCGACGCCGCGGCTGTTCCGAATCGGCATCGACCCTACGGGAGTTAAATTTCGGCACATGTATCCAGACGACACCACGCTCGTCTCGGACTTTTTCAGCCGCGACAACTTTGTCGCCGCTGCCGGAACTCTCAAGGCCAAGCTGATCACTTCCATAGCGATGTTCTACGATCTCGAAACACCGATCGAGTTCGCACGGCAAATCCATGACTGCCTTGCACACGACGGGCTCTGGCACTTCGAGCAAAGCTATATGCCGTCAATGCTGCGAATGAATTCGTATGACACGGTCTGTCACGAGCACATCGAGTACTACAGCTTGGGCGTGGTGGAGACGATCCTCGCAGCGGCCGAGATGGAAGTCATCGACGTTACAATGAACGCGGTAAACGGGGGCAGCTTTGCAGTCACGGCAGCCCGCCGGGGCTCTACATTCCGCCGAAACAAGGCAGTCATCGACTGGCTCCTTGCGACGGAGCAACGCATCGGGCTGCACACCCCAAAACCATTTCGGGACTTTGAAGACCGTGTTTACGAACACCGTCGCAGCCTCACCGCATTGATTCATGCACTCAATCAGTCAGGCAAACGCGTGTTTGGCTACGGAGCATCAACCAAGGGCAACGTCATGCTCCAATTCTGTGGTCTTACCGCCCACGACATTCCTTGTATCGCCGACGTGAACCCGGATAAGCATGGATGCGTGACACCCGGCACACACATCCCCATCGTGTCAGAGCAAGAGGCGCGTGCGGCCCGGCCTGACTTTTTCCTGGTACTCCCCTGGCACTTCAAAGCGGGCATCATCGAACGTGAAGCCGATTTCCTCAACGCAGGCGGGCACCTCATTTTCCCAATGCCCGAAATCGAGATTGTCTGAACGCATTGCGATTATCGTCGGCCATAAAGGCCAAGACGGACGACTGCTTAACTCGCTATTGCAGGGTCGTGGCTACTCGGTCATCGGCATCGGCCGGTCGAGGGTTGAGACTTTCGGACCGATTGATAGCGTGCCCCCCTGCTCATTATCCGAGCCTGAAACGCTGGCAACTCTCGTCAGACGTACCCAACCAAACGAGATCTACTACCTCGCCGCCCACCATGGCTCCTCCGAATCGCAACATCGGAACCCTCTGCGAGAATGGCAGTCGCTGCACGCGGTCAACGTCGACGGCTTACTTTCTTTCCTCGAGTCTATTCGTCTCTATGCCCAATCATGCCGTTTGTTCTATGCGTCGAGTTCGCTGATCTACGGCTCCCATCCGGCCGCATCGCCGCAGACCGAGGATACGCCCTGTAATCCTGACGAACCCTATGGAGCAAGTAAGGCATATGCCGCCGACATTTGCCGCGATTACCGTCGGCACCTTGGCGTATTTGCCAGCGTAGGCATCCTTTACAATCACGAATCGCATCTCCGCCGAGGCGACTTTCTGTCAATGAAGTTGGCACGAGGTGCGATTGCAGCAAGCCGGGGTGACAACGCGCACGTCGCCGTGGGCTCCCTCGATGCGACCGTCGATTGGGGCTACGCTCCGGACTTCGTTGATGCGTTCACACGCATCTTACAGGTCGATTATCCGACCGACTTCGTGGTCGCGACGGGGGTCATGCATAGCGTTCGGGATTTCGCCGATGCGGCGTATCGTCGCGTCGGATTGGACTGGAGCCGGTATGTGCGGGAAGTTCCTTCAATCCTTGCCCGGCGACGGACAGGGCGGGTGGGGAACCCAGCAAAACTGCGTCGACTAACCGGCTGGCTCCCTAGTCTCTCCTTCGAAGGCATGGTGCACGCGATAGTCGATGCAGTTGCTGAATCCGATACGCAAATCACCGATCCACAATCGCACCAGGCGACGCCCTTGGCGAGCAACGGCCAGGAGTCGCTGCGGCAGATCAGGTGATGCTCGGGACTTTTCCGGCAAGGTGCAGCGACGCTCGAACAATCGCTTCGGGAAGTGCATGGCCGTGAGCAGCAAGCACCGCCCAGTCTTCGAGTCAATGCCGTGCCTCTGCACGCCCAGTCCTTTCCTCGCGCCGTTTGAGCATACGAGACCCGCGCATGAACACCGTTAGTCCCAAGCCTCTCATTGATAGGGATACAGCGATGCAAGACGCGTGCTTGGGCCGCGTGTTGTTTGTGAATTATGCGATTGAAAACTGTGGCGTTTATCAATACGGACTGAATCTTTTTCACGCGCTGAAGCAATCACGCAGATATCAATATCGCTACCTCCCGGTCCGTTCGATGGCGGATATCGACGAGGCGGTTAAGGGTGGGGATTATTCTGCGATTATCTACAACTACCATCCACAGACGCTCTCGTTCATCGACCCTCGGGGCCCGCGCCGATTCCTTCCGGTCAATATCGCCGTAATGCATGAAATGACCCAAGGGGAAGCAGATGAAATGCCCTCGCAGTTTTTTCAGTATTACGCGATGGGTGATCCGACACTGAAAGAGCGCAACCCGCGGGTATTCAAGACCGGCCGCCTGATTGTGCCCTATGTCAATCGGCAGACACTCCCCAGTGTCGTCACGGTTGGGACATTCGGTTTTTCGGTCGGGAGCAAGGGCTATTCGCGGGTCGTCGAGACGGTCCAACGGGAGTTCGACACCGCGATCATCCGCGTCCACATTCCCGCCAACGGAATCGTCGATCCCCGGGGAGATCAGGCGTTGAGACAGATCGAGTCTTGCCGCGCCACGATCCGCAAACCGGGCGTCCGCCTCGAGGTCTCCAACCACTTCATGAGTCAGTCAGAGGTACTGGACTTTCTTGCATCTAACACGATCAACGCATTCCTGTACGACTACATCAAGGTCGCTGGGATATCAAGTTCGACCGACCACGCCATCGCCGCGCAGCGCCCGTTCGTAACTTCCAAATCGATCATGTTTCGACACCTGTTCGACCTCACCCCCCCGGTAACGATCGAAGACGTGACGATGAAGCGGATCATTGCGAACGGAACGGCACCGCATGACCAACTTAGGAAGCTATGGTCCCCGGAAAACATGGTGGAGACTTATGATAGAATCGTCGCCGCAGCCATCTTGGAAGACCGGCGGAAACAAGTCGCCATTCCCCTTCAACCCGAGCGACGCGCCATCGCCTCGCTTCAAAAGAGAGTGGTTAGCATGAAAGTACCGCTACTGCACGCTGCCCGCGGGATCTTGAACAGGACAAGGCGTCTCGTCCGCGTGGCGAAGCGAAAGTCGTTGAGCAGATATCAGGCATTCCGTGAACAGATCCGGTTCAATCGGATCCTCGACGACAAGGCTCGCGAGAAATATCGGCACTCTATCAATCGTCTCCACCAGCTGGTGCCCGAGATGATGCGTGGAAAAATCCCCGACGCCAACGTTCAGCAGGCGTTTATGCTGGATTCGGTCGAACGATTCGCCCGCAATTACAACTCGCCCAAAATACTCTGCGTCGGTAGTTTCGAAGACACGGCCTGCGAGAGCCTCATAAAACTTGGGTATCACATCGAACGGATCGACCCTGTAGTCAACGGCATTGATCTGAATGACTTTTTCTCGCTGACCACCACGACCAAGGCCAGCTACGACATTATTTTTTCGACGTCCGTCATCGAACACGTCCGCGACGACGAGCAATTCATATCTCAGATCGTGGCACTCCTCGCCCCGGGAGGTGTCTCCGTGCTCACCTGCGACTTCCAGGATCAATACCGGGCCGGGGATCCGGTCGTCCAGGGAGACTTCCGATTTTATTCGAAAAACGACCTCACCAACAGAATCCTCCCGCTACTCACAGACTGTGCCCTCGTCGATGCCCCGCAATGGGACTGCCCAAAACCAGATTTTGAACTCGGTGGATTCAAATACACGTTCGCAACACTGGCGTTTCGAAAGAACACCAACCTGGTATTTGATGTCGACTGGACCGGGATGACGCTGGAACAGCAGCGCCGCTTTTATTTTGAAAATGGATTCCTGCTTATCCCGCAAGTGGTAGCACCGGACCATCTGGCGTCGATCCTGCGCGAAGTCGACTCCCATGGTCTGAAGGGCACTACGGAAGACATCTGGCACGCGCCTTCCGTCCCTCCCCTCATCGAGAACGACACATTGCTCACAGTTCTCCACGCTGTGCTTGGCGAGGACATCCGCTTCTTCAAGGGCGCATTCGTTGAAACACCCACCGAGCGACGGGGCGTCAACGCGACCACCCGAAAGTCGCTTCATGCCGACTATGGAATTGGCGAACAACAGGGCGACTTCCGCAACTCTTGCGCCTGCTGGATCAATGTTGGAATCTACCTTACCAGCATGACGGCCGACCACGCGCCGCTCTGGGTGGTCCCGCGGAGTCATTGTTTTTATGACTTAACGCCTTGCCAGGACATGGAGCATCTCGCACCCGATGCCAGAATGGTCCTCGCCAAGGCAGGCGACGCCGTCCTGTTCCATTCCTCTACGATCCACGCAGGTAGTCACAATTTTTCGGATCGCGCCCGCAAGGCATTCTTCTTTTCCTACCGTCCCCGCTGGGCGAAGCCCAGCGGCCCCGTATCGGAATGGCCGGACGCATTCGTCGCGGCCGCTCCGCCCAAGCGCCAGCGACTTTTGCGCGGGCTCAATCGTGGATTGAAATAGCCCCCCAGTTCGCCCGATGAATGACGCCTTACGGGTTCTCTTTGTTTGCGGCTCTGCTCCGCCGATACGCTGCGGTGTTGGCGACTATTCCGCGTGTCTGTCACGCGCACTTGACGCCTGCGATGGGGTACATGTCGGCTTGATGACGACACAAGGACCTGATCGCGCACCTTGTCTCGACTCGTTCAAGGGTGTCGAACTTATCCAGCCGTTTTCGAATTGGTCACTGCGGAACTTCTTTGCAGCCCGGCGGGCGGTCTTGCGGTGGCAGCCCGACGTCCTTCATGTGCAATGGCCTGCCCAGGGCTACGACGGACCGCTGATCGGGATCCTTCCGCAGTGGTTTCGACGAGTGGTGCGAAGACCGGTCGCGTTGACGCTCCATGAACACATCCCCGCCCGGGTGCAATCCGTCGGTGCGGTCCTTATGTCGCACGCCGTAGATACCGTGATATCAGTTCGACCTGACTTCCCAGAAGGCTTTCAGCGCGGGCTGAGCGCGGCCGTTGCATCCAAGCCATTTCACTTTATACCCAACGCGTCTCAGATCCCGCGCGCCACCCCTACGCTCGCCCAGATAGAGTCATTCCGTCTCAAACACAACATCGGCGCCAACGAATCGATCGTCGTCTACTTTGGCTTGCTGTACCCCGACAGAGGCGTTGAGCAGTTGTTCGATATTGCGAATCCTTCGCGCGACCGCCTCTTCATCGTCGGCGGCCCGATTACTGGAGCCGAGTCGTATTACCACACACTCAATTCGATCGCACACCGCTCACCATGGCGCAATCGGGCGATCCTTACTGGCTTTCTGCCTACGGAGGAGGTCGCTTTTCTGCTCGCCGTCGCTGACGCAGTAGTGCTTCCATTTCGAAAAGGCGGCGGAATCTGGAACACGTCGATTCACGCAGCCCGGTTGCAAGGGACATTCGTGCTCGCCACCTCGCACAACGAACATGGCTATGACGCCACTCGCAACATCTTCTGGGCCGGACCAGACAATGTCCCTCAAATGCAGCATGCACTCGCTTTGCACCGGGGAACAAGGAGCCTCGCCGGCGTCAGTGACGTACCACAGTGGCCCGATATCGCCGCCCGCCACCGAGAGATCTACCGCACCGCCCTTGAACGATGTGCACGATAATGTCACGCCCGCACACTGCAGACTGAACTCGGCATGCGATTAACCTTCTGCATCCCCACCCTAAACTTCGGCTCATTCATAGCCGAGACTCTTTACAGAATTATCGATCAAGCCGATGACCGCGTCGACATTGTGATCGTCGATGGCGGCTCAACAGATGACACTGCACAGGTCGTGCAACGCGTAGCGCAGACGTTTCCACGGATTACATTTTTTCAACGTTGCGAACGCGTCGGCGTGGACCGTGACATTCTGGAATCGGTGGCTTTGGCAACGGGGGATTTTTGCTGGCTTTTCAGTAGCGATGACCTGCTCGGCCCTGGCGCTCTCACGAGAGTCCTCTCCTCAATCGAAGCCGGTGGCTGGGATTTGCTTCTAACTGGCGTCACGCTCTGCGACATCAAGATGGCACCGCTCGCCCCACATCGCTATCTTGACTGCGACGGCGCGCAAACGTTTGACTGGTCCAAGCCCGAGCAACGCGTTGATTACTTTCGCCGGGCTCGAACAACGACGGCATTCTGCAGCTTCATCAGCGGTGTCGTTGTCGATCGCCAACGATGGATGAGGACCCTAGGGACCGACCACTTCATAGGAAGTTGCTGGATTATCGCGGCCAAAGCGTTCGCCATGGATCAGCAAGGACTTCGACTGCGATATGAACCCGATATCCAAGTACTCAAACGCGGTGACAACGACTCTTTCATGGCCCACGGCATTACAAGGCGCATAAGTCTTTCCATCTGCGGGTTCCGTGATCTCGCGGTGCACTACTACGGCAGGAGTTCGCCTGAGTACGCGGCAATCAGCCGAGTCGTCTCGAATGAGTACCCGGTGCTTGAGATGCTGAATTGGAAACGGCGCGTCATAAGAACTGGCTCAGCGACCGAATTGGCCGACTTCTATCGCGCGGTTCATCGCCACTATGACAATAGCCTCGGCGACAGGCTGTTCTTCTACATCGCCCGTTACGCTCCCGTCTGGTTGCTCGACTGCCTATACCGATCGCTCTTAGTGTTTCGCGCGCTACGGTCGCGATGGAGAAGCACATGATTCGTTTGTCGCTCTGCATGGCGACACTCAATCGCGCAGACTTCATTGCAGACACGCTGCACAGTGTATTGACGCAACTCACCCCGGAAGTGGAGGTTGTTGTCGTCGATGGCGCGTCCACAGATGGAACTGATCGCGTGATTAGCGATCTGTTTCGCGATCGACCGAACTGCCATTTTCATCGACTAAGCGAAAAAGGAGGAGTCGACCGAGACTACTGCCGCGCGATTGAGCGAGCCACGGGTGAGTACTGCTGGCTTATCACTGACGATGACCTACTCATCCACGGCGCTATCGAGACTGTGCTTCGGAATCTCAGCGGTGACATCGACCTTCTGGTGGTCAACGCTGAGGTTGCTTCCAAAGATCTTGCCACCACGCTCATGCCCCAGCGGCTTTGCATTTCACGAGACCGAGACTTCGGCCCGAAACAACAGGACGACTTACTGGCGACGGCAGGCACACTGCTCAGTTTTATCGGGGCCGTCGTCATTCGGCGGTCAGTCTGGCTATCGCGAGATACGGAGCGGTATATGGGAACCGAGTTTGTGCACGTCGGGGTTATTTTTCAGCGGCCGTTCGAAGGCCGCGGGCGGCTGCTTGCAGAACCGCTGATCCGAATCCGCTACGGCAATGCCCAATGGTCTCGCCGTGCCTTCGATATCTGGATGAAAACATGGCCTCAGTTGATTTGGTCATTCCCTCATCTGTCCACTGAAGCAAAACGGAAGGTGGTCGCCGAGGATCCGCGACGCGAGCTCATCGAGCTTGTTTCAATGAAGGTGCGGGGATGTTTCGGGCTTGATGACTATCGCAACAAGATGGTTGACGCGCGGTTGGGCATGGTGCGTCGCACTGCCGCTTTTGCCCTCGCAGCAACCCCCGAGGTTCCGTTCAATGCCGTGATGTCCTTGATTGCGACCCTTCTGCCTTGGTTTCCAACGTTACAGCAAGAGCTACAAAGTAGTCCGTTCTACTACCGACGCACGAGGCTTAAGGGGTAATGCTTGAACAGGTGGCACCATCTCCCGACGTGATTACGCACCGCCCAGTGTCGATGCTGCGAGTTGGGGACTGAGCAATGCGCTATCCCAGCGAGTCGGCCTCTCTATCCGTCGCCCTCTGCTCGTTCAACGGCGGCCGATTCATCGGCGAGCAGTTGGCGTCGATCGCCCGGCAGACGCAGCCACCTGCCGAGATCGTCGTCTGTGACGACGGCTCCACCGACACCACTCTCGCGATCGTCGAGGAGTTCGCCCGCACGGCCCCCTACCCCGTGCGGCTGGAGAAGCACGCATCGCCGCTCGGCATCGCCGCCAACTTTGGCCGGGCCATCGAACTCTGTTCGGGCGACCTGATCGCACTGGCCGATCAGGACGACGTCTGGGAGCCCCACAAGCTCGAACGAATCGCCGCAGTCTTCGCCGCCGACGAGAGGCTCGGAATGGTGTTCAGCGATGCCACGGCGATCGACTCAGGCGGCGACCCGCTCGGCTACCGGCTCTGGGCCGCCCTCGCCAATCCGTTCACTGGGGGCGAACGACGCCTCGCCCGGCGAGGCCGGCTGATCGACGTCCTGCTGCGGCACTATGTGGTCACCGGTGCCACGCTCGCCTTCCGCGCACGCTACCGTAATCTCCTGCTGCCGATCCCCACGAACGCTCTGCACGATGCCTGGATCGCGGTGCTGATCGGGGCGGTGACTCCCTGCCTGATGATCGAGGAGCCGCTCATCCGATACCGGCAACACACCACGCAGATGCAGGGTGAACGGCCGCTCGGCTTCTTCGACCAACTTCGGGCCGCCAGGCTCGCAGGCGTTGCCAAGCTCGACGATACCGCCGAACGGTTCCAGGCCATGCACGACCGCCTCAAGGCCGCCCGGCACTACCACGTCCCAGCCGACGTGCTCGCCGGGCTCGCCGAAAAAGTCGATCACCTCCGCACCCGCGCCGCGATGCTCAAAAGCGGCCGCTTCCGCCTGCCGACCGTGCTCGGCGAACTCATCCGCGGACGCTACCGGCGCTACTCCCATCCGTGGAAGTGGCCACTGGCTGATCTCCTGCTGTAGCGCGCCGCGACGCCAGCCGCGCACGCAGCCGCGCACGCAGCCGCGCACGCACACGGTCGATGATCCGCGAGTCGCGGAGATAACGCCGCCAGCCCGCTGGCCCCAGCCACAGCCAGTCGGCGATCAGCCGCAGCCATGGCGGCCGGCCGCCGTGAAACCAACCGGCGAGAGCCACGTTCACCTCGATCGAGTAGCGGCCCACCGCTTCCACGGGCCCGCTTGCCCGCGGCCACCCACCGTGGCCAAGCCGGTGCCGATCGAACACCTTCTCCAGTTCGCGGCGCATCATCTCGGGCTGACAGGCGGCGGTCTGCGCCTCCCGATGAATGCGAAACTCCCCCAGTGGCATGCCGCAGTGGGCCGCCGGACCATGCTGCGCCAGCCGCAGCCAGAGATCCCAATCGGCTGTATAGGTGAGCGATGCATCCAGCCCACCGGTCTCCATGGCCTGCGCCGTGCGGAACACCGGCGCATTGATCGCCAGACTGTTCTGCACGAGCAGCCGCTCCCAAAGGTCGCGGCCCTCGACGAAGCGCTCGCGAGACCCAAACGGCGTGCGCCACCGGCCCACGCGTCTGCCACATGAGTCGATGAACCACGACGCATGCACGACGAGCGAGGCGTGCGGATGATCGGCGATCACCCGGCTCAGCGCCGCCAACCTGCCAGGCAGCCATCTGTCGTCTTGATGCAGGAAGCAGCACCATGGGGCGCCGCATTCCGACAGCCCGCGATTCGTCGCCGCCACCCAGTTGCCCAGCCGGCCCGGCCGAACCACCCGTAGCGGCAGTCGTCGACCGAAGTCTTCCAGGATCCCGACGGACCGATCGGTGGACCCGTCATCCACCGCGATGATTTCGATCCCGCGCACCGCGTCGCCCTGCGCGACCACGCTCTCCAAAGCCGCTGCGAGAAACTGTTCGCCGTTGTAGACCGGCATCACGACGCTCAGCCACGGTGGCTCAGTGGCTTCGGCGACGTGGCTCGTGGCTGGTTGAGTCATGACCGCGTAGCATCACGGAGTGAGGATCACGATGCTGCCGGCTACACCCGCGGCGGCATTTCCGTGTCGATGAGCGACACGACGAACGACGCGAAGATGATCTGGATGCCGGCCAGCACGAGCGTCGTGCCGATCACCGTCTCGCGGATGCGGCCGCCCGGTCCGAAACCGCCCCGCAGGAAGTCGAAAAGCACCGCCGCCAGGAAGAGCACGCCGGCGCCGGCCAAGACCGCCCCGACGAGCACCGCCCGATCGTCGCGGATCGTGGCCACGCCGTCGTTGAGAATCCGCGAGCGGCTGTAGAAGCCCCGCTTGCTCGCCCACACCTGCGCGATCGTGCCGAGCGTGAACCCAGAGAGGCCGAGGTTGAACATCCCGCCCGCGAGGATCAGCCAGTGGTCGCCGATCTGAAGCGGCCCGACATCCACCATCTCGCCCGACCGTGTCGTGAGCAGGGCCCCCGCGATCAACGACGCCAGGCCGATCAGCACGGCCGACGGAATCAGAAACATCCAGAGCGGCGAAAGCGCCAAGAGAAACCGCAGGTGGCGCCAGCCGTCGCGCCACGGCCGGAGGTGCGGCTTGCGGTCGCGGCCGTCGCGGTGCAGCGTGATCGGCACCTCCGTCATCCGCAGGTGCTTAAGCGCCCCCTTCACCACCAGTTCGCTCGCAAACTCCATGCCCGGAGAATTGAGACCGAGAGCGAGGGCCGCGTCGCGGCGAAAGGCGCGCAGACCGCTGTGGGCGTCGCCCACGCCGGAATGGAAAAACAGATTGAGAATTCCCGAGAGCACGGGGTTGCCGAGATAGCGGTTCATCGGCGGCATCGCCCCCGGCATGATCTTCCCGGTGAAGCGGTTGCCCATGCAGAGGTCGTGGCCCTCCTCGAGCTTCGCCACCATCGGCAC
>JBILWX010000054.1:0-23869 GCA_044369655.1 Pirellulales bacterium | reverse complement strand
GGCGGCGCTCGTGAGTGGCTTTCCGCGGCAGATCACCGGCTCGTTCCTGGAATGGCTGCTTCTGCCGCTCATCCACTTCGTGCTGCTCGGCTTTCTGCCGATCGGTCGCAGCCGCGCGGACAACTCGCCCGGGCTGGCCGCCGGCTGCGGGCAGCTCTTCGTCACCAGACGCCGCGACTACCGGACAGCCGGCGGCCATACCGCCATTCGCGGCTCGCTGCACGATGGGATCAAGCTGCCGCGGGCGTTTCGCCGCGCGGGGCTCCGCACCGACATCTTCGACGCCACCGGCATCGCCTCCTGCCGGATGTACACCCGCAGCCTCGACGTCTGGAACGGTCTGTCCAAAAACGCGACCGAGGGAATCGGTTCACCCGCCACGATTCTTCCCTTCACGATCCTGCTGGCCGGCGGCCAGATTCTTCCCTGGATACTCGTGGTCTGGGGCCTCGCGACCGGCTGGCAGGGCTGGCCGGCCTGGGCCGCGCCGCTGGCATTCACCGCCGTCATGCTCTCCTGCCTGCCGCGGTTCCTGGAGGCGGTGCGGTTTCGCCTCAGCCTCGTGAGCGTGGTCGGGCACCCGCTGGGCATCGCGGTGTTTCTTGCCATCCAGTGGGTGGCACTGGTGCGCCGCCTGCTCGGTCTTCAGACAACGTGGCGCGGGCGATCGCTCGCTCCGCAGTAGCCGGCGGCCGGCATAAGGGCCGCCGCCGTCGCCGGGACGGCGACGGACTCTGGCACCGAAGCCCCACCGCTCACCGCTCCGTGACTGCCAGCGGCAGGGTCGCGTGGGCGGTGCGGCCGGCGAGCGTGTCGCTCACTGCGATCTCCAGCCGCAACGAACCGGCCGGCGCCGACACCGGCACCGACACCAGATACCTGGCGAAGTAGTCGTGGCGGTGGCTGCTGCAGGTCTCCTCCAGCGGTTCGAACGTCCATTCGTGAATCCGGCGGCCATCTGCATCGACCAGCCGAAACGCCGTATCGATGCGGGTGGTGTGCCCATCGGCCGACTCCCGCGAGGAGAGCTGGTCGAGTTCAAAATAGACGATGAGTTCCTGCCCGGGAGAAAACTCCGCTGTCTCGAAGCGATCGACGACTCCCCAGGCCCGCACCCTGGAGGCGAAGCAGGCGTTCCGCACGGCGAACAGGGGCTGCGCCGGCTCCATCTGCACTGCAGGGCGGGGAGACTCCGCCTCGGAAACCTGCGCCGGTTCGCTGGGTGGCAGGGGCGCAACCGGTTGCGCGACCGGAGCCGCCCCCGCGACCTGCGATGGTCCCGCGGGCCCGGCCGCGACGGCCGATGCCCGTGGAGGCGTTGGCTCCGCGGATGACGGCGCAGGGCCGGCCGCCATGCCGCGGTCACCATGGACCGCGATCAACGCCGCAGTGAATTCCTCGACGACGACCGGCCAATCCTGCCGGGGCGTGCCCTCGAGCGTGGCCAGCAACGCGCCGCGGGCCGCTTCGTTCAGCCCGCCCGACTCTGCCAGGCGGCGATCTGCCTCGTCCACCGCCTCGGCGAGCGTGGCGGGCGCCCAGGCTGCGGGTCCCGACGCTTCGGGTCCGGTGCGGCCCTCGTCGAACGTCGCGCCGTCAGCGGCCGAAACCATGCCTTTCTCACCGGCGGTAGGACGCGATTCAGGCCCGTCGTTGTCCGCGGGGGTGTCTTCGTCCTGCGACCGCGGTGTCGACTCGGCCGCATGCTCAACCGCGTCGAGCCAGGCTTCCCGGAGGTATGCCGAACCGATCACCGACGTGCAGCCCGAGGATGCGGCCATGCAGAGCATCGCTGCCAGCGGCAGGCAGCAACGCCAGGTCGGAATGGTGACAATCTTCATGGTGTTTCTCGTTGCCGGCAGGATCCGACCACCGATCTCGGTCCCCATCACGGCTCCCACGGGGGCGTGGGGGCAAAGGGGGCGGCAGGAAGGTAAAAATTTTCGACTTTCCAGAGCAAGCCCAAGAAGCGTGCGGGAATTCCGGGGCGTTTGGCCCCCGCAGCCACGCAGCGACCGAGACGTGCCAGAGCGGCAAAAACCGTTGCGAACTGCTACACTCCGCCCGCGTTCAACCCGTTGGCGACGTTGAACGGCTCACCAGCAGCTCGCCGGCACCCACCAAACCGCCCATCCCCCCATGACGCCAGCAACCTTCCAGCCCGAGCCGGTTCCCGCCGGCTGGCACCATCGCCACTTGCTCGACCTCGAGCGGCTGACGGGCGACGAGATCCGGCTCCTGCTCGACACGGCGGCGCTGTTCAAGGAGGCCACCGACAAGTGCCGCCGCAAGCTGGCGGTTCTCACCGGATCGACGGTCGTCAACCTGTTCTTCGAGAACTCCACCCGCACGCGGACCAGCTTCTCGCTGGCCGCCCGCCGGCTGGGCGCCGACGTCGTCGACTTTTCGGCCTCGACGAGCAGCCTGTCGAAGGGCGAGTCGTTCATCGATACTGCCCGCAATCTGGAGGCGATGGGGATCGATGCCGTCGTCGTGCGGCACAGCACCCCGGGCACGCCGCACCTGCTGGCCCAGCACCTGAACGTCGGCGTGATCAACGCGGGAGACGGACCGCACGAACATCCTACCCAGGGGCTGCTCGACATCTTCTCGATCCGCGAACGGCTCGGCGATCTGCAGGGGGTGACGGTCGGCCTCGTCGGGGACATCGCCCACAGCCGGACGGCACGGTCCAACCTCTGGGGACTTCTCAAACTCGGTGCGAAGGTCATCCTCTGCGGTCCGCCGACGCTCGTCTCGGAGCGGTGGCGTGAACTGGGCGTGGAGGTGTCCCACGACCTCGATGCGGTCGTGCCCCGGTGCGACGTGCTCAACCTGCTGCGGATCCAGTTCGAACGGCAGAACATGCGGCCGTTCCCATCGGTCCGCGAATATGCCCACCTCTACGCGATGACGCGCGACCGGCTCACCCGCGCCCGACCCGACCTGCTCATCCTCGCCCCGGGGCCGATCAACCGGGGCGTGGAAATGACGGCGGAGGTGGCCGACTGCCGGCAGTCGCTGATCCTGGATCAGGTCACCAACGGGCTGGCCGTCCGCATGGGCGTGCTCTGGCTCACCTGTGGGCCGCGTGAGCCGGGCGGCCCACGCGGGCACGTTCAGACGACGGGCCATGGCGAGAGGAGTCTGTGATGGCAACACCGCACGAGACACACCACGGGGCACTGCTCATCCGCGGCGGCCGGGTGGTCGATCCTTCCCAGGGCATCGACCGAGTCGACGACGTGCTTGTGCGGGACGGCCGGGTGGTGGCCATCGGTCACGGCACGGAGACTGCCGACGAGACGATCGACGCCGCCGGGCTGGTGGTCTGCCCGGGGCTCATCGACATGCACGTCCACCTCCGGGAACCGGGCCGCGAGGAGGACGAGACGATCGAGACCGGCACGCGGGCGGCGCTGGCCGGTGGATTCACGAGCGTCGCCTGCATTCCAAACACGGAACCACCGATCGACACCCAGGCGGCGGTGGAGTTCATCCACCAGAAAGCGGCCCGCGCCGACACCTGCAACGTCTTCGTGGTGGGCTGCGTGAGCCGCAATCGTGAGGGAAAGGAGTTGGCCGAGATCGGGCAGCTCGTGGAGGCGGGTGCGGTCGCCTTCAGCGACGACGGCGCTCCGGTCTACGACGCCGAACTGATGCGGCGCGCGTTCGAATACTGCCGCATGTTCGACAAGCCGATCCTGGCCCACGAGGAGGTGCTGGAACTGTCCCGCGGCGGCGTCATGAACGAGGGGCTCGTCTCGCTCGTGCTCGGCCTGACCGGCATGCCGGCGGCGGCGGAGGAGGTCATGATCGGCCGGGACATCGCCCTCTCCGAGGTGACCGGCGGACGCCTGCACGTGATGCACGTCTCGACGGCCGGGGGCGTCGCCCTGATCCGGCAGGCAAAGGCCCGCGGCGCCCGGGTGACGGCGGAGGCCTGCCCGCACCACTTCACGCTCACCGACGAGGGGCTTCGCGGCTTCGATTCGAACCACAAGATGAGTCCGCCGCTGCGGACGGCCGCCGATGTCGAGGGGATCATCGCGGGCATCGTGGACGGCACGATCGACTGCATCGCCACCGACCACGCACCGCACGCGCCTGAAAAGAAGATGCTCGAACTCGACCGCGCTCCCTTCGGCATCCTCGGCCTGGAGACCGCGGTGGGCCTCACCGTCACGCGGCTGGTGGCCCCGGGGAAGATCGGCTGGCCCCGCATGATCGAGGCGATGAGCACGCTTCCCGCGCGGATTCTGGGCGTGGACCGCGGCACGCTGCGGCCCGGCGCCGTGGCCGACATCACCGTGATCGATCCGGCGCGGGAGTGGACCGTCGACGTGAAGTCGTTCCGCTCCAAGAGCGTCAACTCGCCGTTCGACGGCTGGTCGCTGCGGGGCAGGGCGGTGGCGACGATCGTGGCCGGCCGGGTAAAGCATCGGCTGTGAACCATCGGATGGGCGGGGCGTGACAACCCACCGGTTCCATGACCCTCATCATCGACGGCTACAACCTGTTGCATGCGTCCGGCGTGTTCGGCGATGAGCGGGGTCCGCGCGGCTTCGAGAAGTCGCGACTGGCATTGCTCGACATGCTCGTCGCCCTGCTGGGCGAGGCCGTCGACGACACGATCGTCGTGTTCGACGCCGCCCGCGCTCCGGACGGCCTGCCGGCCCGGCTCTCGCACGGCGGCATTCGTGTCTGGTTCGCGAGAGAATATCCAGACGCCGACTCGCTGATCGAGGAATTGGTGGAGGAGAACGACGCTCCCTCGAGCCTGCTGGTCGTGTCGGGCGACCGCCGCCTGCAGGCCGCGGCCCGCCGCCGCCGAGCAAACGCCGTGTCGAGCGAGGAATGGCTGGCCACGATGCGGGAACAGCAGCGGGAGCGCCGCCGACAGCCGGAGACGAAGCCGCCCGAACCCGGCCCGGCCGATATCGAGGGCTGGAAGCGTTATTTCGGGCTGTGAGGAGCTGCCCGCTACGGCTTCGCCCAGCGGGCCATCTTGCGATCGAGCGTGGACCGCTCGATCCCGAGGATCGCCGCCGCTTTGGTCTTGTTGCCCCCCACGGCCTCGAGGGTCGCCAGCACGTGCCTCCGCTCCACCTCCTCGAGCGACGTGGGGGTGAACGGCGCCGGCCTGCCGGCGGGAATGCGGCCCGTGTCGCCGGCGGAGGAAAGCTGGGAGAGCGACAGTTCGTGGGCGTCGATCCACTCGTCTTGGGAGAGCACGACCGCCCGCTCGATGGTGTTCCGCAGCTCGCGGATGTTGCCCGGCCAATGGTAGGCCTGCATCGCTGCGATCGCCTCCGGCGTGAAACCCCGCACCCGACGGCCCGCCTCGGCGGCAAACCGCTTCAGAAAATGGGCCGCCAGCATCTCGATGTCATCCGGCCGCTTGCGGAGCGGCGGCACGAGAATCTCCACGACCTTGAGGCGGAAGTAGAGGTCACGGCGGAATCCGCCCGCTGCGACCGCCTCCTCGAGATGGCGATTGGTGGCCGCCACCACGCGGACGTCGACCTGCACCCGGGCGCTGCCGCCAACCCGTTCGAAGGAGTGGCCCTCGAGCACCCGCAGGAATTTCGCCTGGATTGCCGGGCTCATCTCGCCGATCTCGTCGAGGAACAACGTGCCCTTGTGGGCCGCCTCGAACTTGCCGGCCTTGCGTTCGGTGGCGCCGGTGAAGGCGCCCTTCTCGTGGCCGAAGAGCTCGCTTTCCAGCAGGGTCTCCGACAGGGCCGCGCAGTTCATGCAGACGAACGGGGCGGTCCGCCGGCCCCCCGCCTCGTGGATCGCCCGCGCGACGAGTTCCTTGCCGGCGCCGCTCTCGCCCCGGATCAGCACCGTCGCCTTGCTCGCCGCCACCCGCTCGATCTGGGTCATGATCGATTGCAGGCCGGCACTCGAGCCGACCATCCGCCATTCCTCTCCCAGTCGCCGACGCAACTGCTCGTTCTCGTCCGCGGAGCGGGCGAGACGCGACGAGAGGCTCTCGCGGGCGGCGAGATTGTCGATCGCCAGCCCGAGCGCATCGCAAACCGCCATGACGAATTCGAGATCGTCGGGCGTCGCCTCACGCTGCCCAGCATCCACTTCGACGTGCAGCACGCCCACGGCACGGCCCCCCTGGCGGACGGGCGCCGAAATGGTCGCGCCCCGTCCGCCGGAAGGCGACGAGGCGCACGCCAGCACGGCCTCGTCGGTTCCCAGCACGGCGGTGATCACCTCGGGCGGCACCGTCGCGAACGACCAGTCGGCCGGCACGGCGACGGCCTTTCCCAAATCGGAAGCGACGCCGGCGGTGGGCTGGGGGGCCGCGACCGGCTGGTCACCGATCGTGTCCGGCAGGAGGACAATGCCGCGGGTGGCACCGGCGCCCTGCAGCGCCGACTCGAGGGCGAGCGACGCCATCGACTTGAGATCATGGGACCGGCCCAGCGAAAACGCCAGCCGGCAGAGCTCGGCGGCGGCGCGTCCGACGCGGGGGGCCGTACCGGCCGCTTCGCGGATGTCGTCGAGTAGTCGGCTCTTCGCGCGACGATGGGTGATCGAGCGGTGCCACGCCTCGAGTGCCGCTGGTATCTCGTCGGTGGCCGTACCGCCCGGCCCATCCACCACTCCCGTCGAATGCGTCGGCGGCTCGCCTGCACAGACCGTCAGTTCGACACGGCCGATGGCGACCACTTCGCCGGGGGCCAGCACGCGGTCGACGGTCAGCGATACGCCGTCGCAGAGGGTGCCGTTGCGGCTGTTGAGATCCCGGATCGACCAGCCCGCCGGTGCCGCGAAAATCTCCGCATGAAACCGGCTGGCCTGCTCGTCGTGAAGAACCACGCGATTGGTCGGGGCACGGCCGAGCGTCACTCGTTCCCCGAGTTTGAGCGGGATCGCCGTCTCGCCGACGACGGGATCGCGAACGAGCAAAAAGAGGGGGGGGGCGGTGGCCATGTGGTGTTTCGTTCCTCCCAGCATCATGCCTCACCGCCGACTGTTTTGGGAGGGCGTGGGCGACGAACTGCCACTGCCCGTCCTGCCGGGCTGGCCGGCAGAGGCGAGAACCGGCCTTATCCCCGGCGGAAACGGGTTTGCCGCGAACGGCCCTCCGCGACTAGCATCCCCACATGTCCCTCCCGCCATTCCGGCCCCATTCCGGCTCCATTCCGGCGCCATTCCGGCTTTTGGAGGTCGCGGATGACGATATTGCGCCGACCGGCCCGTCATGAAAGGATGCCCATGAACTGCGGCACGACACTCCCCGCGCCTGCTGCCCGTCGCTCCGACCGCCGCCTGGCGGCTTGGTTCGCCTGTGCCGTCACCGTGCTGGCCCTGACAGTTTCCGGCCGTGCGCATGCCCAGATGGGCGGCATGGGCGGCATGGGCATGGGCGGCTTCGGTGCGGTGGGCGGCATTTCGGTCGATACCGACGGCATCGTGCGGAACCTCGACCCCAAGGCGGTCGAGTCGTTGGCGAAGGAACGGCGGCAGGCGTTGGCCGCCGGCATCCGCGGCCAGGCAGGCCCGCTCCGCAAGGTATCACTCGCCAAAATCGTGGCCGCAGCCCAAGCCGCCACCGCCGGCCAGCCGCTGCCGCCTGACGTGCTCCTGCTGGGCGGTCTGGAACGCATCACGCACGTCTTCGTCGACCCGGAAGGGCATGACATCATCCTTGCCGGACCGGCTGACGCTCCCGCTGTCGATGCGGGTGGCAACGTCGTGGCCGCCACCAGCGGCAGGCCGCTGCTGCAGTTGGAAGATCTGGTCGTCGCCCTGCGGGCCATCGACGCAGCCCGGGAGGGCGGCATCAAGTGCTCGATCGATCCCACGGCTGAAGGCATCACCAGGCTGCAGGCATTCCTGCGGACCCAAAAGACGATCGGCCAGAACCCCGATGCCACGCTCGTCGCGATGCAAAACGCGGTCGGGCCCCAGCGAGTGACGGTCGGCGGTGTTCCAGGCAACAGCCGCTTCGCCCGCGTGCTGGTCGCGGCCGATTACCATCTGAAGCGGATCGGCATGGGGCTCGAACCCTCCGGCGTCGCCGACCTGCCCAGCTACCTGGCGCTTGTGCCTCCGGGATCGACGTCCGCGGCGACGCTTCCCCGCTTCTGGCTGGAGGCTGATTACGAACCGATCTCGCGTGATCCGGACGAACTCGCCTGGCGGATCAACGGCCGCCGGATGAAGTGCCTGACGGAAAACGATCTCTTCGGCGCCGACGGCACTCGCAAGGGCAAAGCCGCCGCCGACGCCAACGCCGAGAAGTGGTGCGACCTCATGACGACGCACTACGACCGGCTCGCGGCGAAACAGCCGGTGTTTGCCGAACTGGTCAACTGCGTCGACGTGGCGGTGGTGGCGGCGCTGATCCATGGCCGGCAGTTGGCCGGCCGGGCAGGACTCGACCTGACCCCGCTGCTCGACGCCAAAACGCTGGCACTCCCCTCCTACAGCGTGCCCGCCAGCGTGCCGACGGTGGCGCATGGCGTGAAGAAGGGGAACCGCTGGGTCGTGAGCGCCTCGGGCGGCGTGCTCTTTCAGCCCTGGGGCTTCGCGGCCAACACGGCCGATTCGGCCGACGTCACCACGACACGCACGGCGGCTCTGGCCGCCCGTCCCGCCGACGGCTGGTGGTGGGACTGAGGTCCTTCCACTGTGGCTTGAATGGCGACGGGATTCGCACCATGTTCAGTCAGCGGCCTGCGGCGCGGCCCACTCGATCGTCGCCAGCGGCAACGCGGCCGCGGGAAAATACTCATCCACCCAGCCGGCCTGAGCCAACGCCGACACGCGATCTAGATCGCCGGGGCAGGGGGGGGGAGGCACGCTCTTGGCCAGCAGCAGGCGCGCTCCGTGCGCTCCAGACACGCACGCTGCGATCGAGTCGCTCGTCACCTGCCAGCCGGCCGGCAACGGCGCGATCCGTGATCCCGTCTCCAGCCACTCCGGCACGTCGAGCACCGCCACGCTGCCATCGTGGGGCGGGACCGCCACGAGTGGGAGGTCGACGGTGGCGGCCACCAGCCGCGCCGTCAACCGCATGGCGTCGATGGCCAGATCATGCATGAGACGAGGCGACTGCGGTGCGGCACGGTCCAACGTTCGCAGTCCATTCACCACGGCGCCGCCGCCCACCACGAGGCAGCAGGCTCCCGGGCCGCGGGCCGCCACGAGCCGATGCACAAGCGTCGGCCAGTCTGGCCGGGCCAGCAGGCTGCCACCGACCTTCAGCACCAGGAGCGACGGAGCCGCCGCCGTCATGCCGCGGCCGGCTGCGCGGTCCACTGTGGCTTGGGCCGCCCGGATGACGCCCCACTGCCAGCCCCGGGGAGGCTGCGACCGCTCGCTGCCATGATGGAGACCGGTCATGCGATCTCACCCCGTGCGATCAGGGCCACGCTCTGCGCCGGGGCCGCGCGCGACACGTCGGCGCCGAGCAGGGCGGGCAACGACACGAGTTCGACATCCCAGCCGACATGGCCCAGCGCCCGCCGCGCCAGGCAGGCGCCATGGCCTGAGAGCACGACCGCACGTGGCCGCCACCCGCACGCGGCCGCCACCCCGCCGAGCGCCCGCGCAACCTGCCGGCTCTGCCTGTCGGCACACCACGCCGCCATGGTGATCGCCTCCTCGTCCGTGACCTCCTCTGGATCGGCCAGCAGCATGCGGGCCAGCCGGCACCGGGCCGCCGCCCGGGTGGCCGGGCCGCCATCGGCCGTGAGGGTGCCGCCGGACTCCTCGGCAATCCCTCCGAGCAGCAGCCAGACATCGATCGAGTCCGCGAAGCGTTCACTCGCCACGGGACGCAGACGGCCCCGCCAGGGCAATGACCGCACGATGGCCGCGACCGGCGTCCGCTCCACGCCCGTGTAGACCAGTTCGCCCGTTGCCAGCCGGGAGAGGTCGTCATGGCCCGCAGCCGCGGGGACCCGGTCCGCCAGGGGCACGATGTCGGTCGTCGTCGAGCCGATGTCGATGACGAATGCACGGTCGGCGGTCGTCGCCGTGGCCGCCAGTCGGGCGACGGCGTGCCAGTTGGAGGCCGCGGCCGCCAGCGGACGGGCGACCGCCTCGGCGGGTGGCACGATCGAGCCGTCCACCAGATAAATTCCCACCGGACACTCGGGGCCCGCGGCCGCACGGGTGGCCGCGCACACCGCCGCCACGATGTCGGCGACACCCTCCCGACGAGAAGCATAGCAGTCGGCGATCTCGCCGGTCATCGTGGCCACGACACGGCCCGGACGAAGGTCCGACAGGATTCGTGTCAGAGCCGCAGGCAGCTCCGCACGTCGCTGCCAGAGCGGGAAGGGCTCGCTGTGGACCCAGCCTCGACCGTTGGCGGCCTTGATGTTGGCACCGCCGATGTCGAAGGCGACCACGTCATCCGACTTCACGCGAACCATGGCATCCTGCCGCTACGGCGAGCCGCTGGAGAGCTGCGATACCCCGGTCGAGCATCTGGTCGGTGACGGTATAGGCGATCCGAAAGTGAGTGTCGGCCTTGCCGAACACGCTTCCCGGCACGACGAGCAGCTTTTCCTGCTCCACTGCCCGCTCGGCGAAGGCCCGGCCCGAGCCGCCCGGCGCCTCGGGGTAGAGATAGAAGGCCCCGCCCGGCTGCACGAACCGGTAATGCTTCTCGAGGCCGGCCATCAGGCGGTCGCGTTTCCGCCGGCACTCCGCCAGCGGCAGTTCCATCGGCGAGTCGAGTGCAGCAAGCGCCGCCCACTGCCCCACCTGCGGCGCGCAGACGAAGGTGTATTGCTGCAGCATCGTGCAGGCATCCACGACCGGCTTCGGCCCGTGGACCCAGCCCACCCGCCACCCGGTCATGGCGTGCGATTTGGAGAAGCCGTCGATCACGACCACCGACTCGGAGTGCAGGGCAGGGGAGGCGAAGGGGGAATCGTAGCAATACGAACGGTAGAGTTCGTCGCTGATCAGCGTGATGCCGCGGCTTTCCGCCAGCCTAGCCAAGTCGCGCACCGTATCAGCATCGACCACCACGCCGGTCGGATTGGCCGGCGTGTTGAGCAGGATGACGCGGGTGGCGGGGGTGATCGCGGCCGCGACCCGATCGAGATCAATCCGAAACGTCGGCGAGGTGTCGATCACCACGCACCGGCCGCCGAGAAACTCGACCAGAGGCCGGTACATCACGAAGGCCGGCTCGAAAAGAATCACCTCGTCGCCGGGATCGACCAGCGCCATCAGCGCGAGCACCAGCGCCCCGCTCGAGCCACTCGTCACGCAGAGCCGGCGATCGGGCTGCCCCAACTCCCGTCGGACCCGGTCCTCCAGGCGGTCACGGAGCGCAGCGATGCCCTGCGTGGGCGTATAGCCGTTCCTGCCCGCATCGATCGCCGCCTTGGCTGCCTCGCGGGCCACTGGCGGCATCTCGAAGTCGGGCTGGCCGATCGACAGGTTGATCGGATCGTCGAGCCGGGCCGCGAGGTCGAAGACCTTGCGGATCCCGGACGAGTCGAAGGCTCCGGCCCGTTTCGAAATCACGCCGCGCGGTGCACTCAAGGCCGTCTCAGCCCGCTTTCTTGAAGATGGCGTCGAGCTGTTCGCCGAGCTTCTCGCCTCTGGCGTTGAGCGTGATCACATTGCCATCGCGACCGATCAGGATCACCGTGGGAATGCCGCTGATACCGTAGAACGTGGCCAGCGGGTGCTGCCAGCTGTCGCCCTCGGACTCTTCGAACAGGATCGGCCAGGGAATCTTCTGCTCGTCGACGAACTTCTCGAGCGCCTCGCGGTCTTGGTCGAGACTGACGCCGACCACCTCGAAGCCGTCCTTGTGATACTTCTCGTACTGCTCGAGCACGTTGGGGATCTCGGCCACGCACGGGCCGCACCACGTGGCCCAGAAGTCGACGAGCACGACCTTGCCGGCCAGCGACTTCTGGTCGAACTTCTGGCCATTCAGGAGCGTGCCCGTGATCTCCATGGGATGGCCGGGGAGCGAGAGGCGGCGAAGCGTGGCGGCGAAACTCTCTCCCATCTTGCGAACCTGCTCATTCGAGCTCTTGGCCATGGCTGGCCCGAAGCTGCGGTACGCCAGCGCCGCCGCCGCGTCGCCATCCGGCATGTGCTCGAAGGCACCGGCTAATTGCATCGCCAGGCCGGCCGTCTGCATGTCGTCCGGATCCGACGCGAGCAGGGCGGTCGTCTTTTCCACCAGCCCTTCGGCGGCCTTCATGTTGCCTTCGGACAACACCTTCTGCGCCTCGCTGACGATCATGATCCGCTGGGCCTCCTTGGCAAGCTCTTTTGACGGGCTCTTGATCAGCGTCGCGGCGTAGGTCGCCATGTCGGCGGCGGCTTTTTCGTCGCCAAACCGGCCGAGCATCAGGAGACTCTCGAGCTTCATCTTGGCGGCCGGGTCGTGGAGCGGATCGGCGGGCTTCACCTGGGCGAGGATCTTGTCTGCCGCTTCCAGCGACACGGCTGCCACGTCGCGCATGTAGGCCATCATCTCCTTCCGGGAGGTCGGCCTGACATTCGCCTGCTTGAGGTTGGCGATGAACTGCATCATCTCCTGGGGCGTACCCGCGGGAAGCGGCGGCACTTTCGGCATTCCCTGCGCTGCGTCGCCCCCTTCCGCCCCGCCCCCGGGCTGCCGCGCCATCAGAAGCGTGGCCGAGCCGATCAACAGCCCTGCGGCGATCGTGAATACCGCGATGGAGGGCGCAGAAAACAAGCGGGAACGCATCTGGGACATGAATGCCTCGGAGGACGGATATGGAGGGGGAGGGAAGGGGGCCACGCCACGACGAGAAATCGTAACGACCTTTTTCCGAGACGGCTACCAGACGGCTAGCGGACGAGCGTCCGAAACCGCACAAAACCGCCTTCGCCCGGCTTGAAGGTGTGCTGGAACTGCCACTTGAGCACCACCGAGCCGTCGTCGCCCGTGTCGGTGACGAACTCGGCCGGCTGGTTCGCGGCGGCGGAACCGGGCACGAACTCGAGCCGGCCAGGCAGGGCATCGACGAGCACGACGTCGGTGAGGGGCCGGTCGCCCGAGTTGTACAGATAGATCATGAAGTCGAGTTCCTCGCCGACCCGCGCCGTGTCGCTGCCTGCCCGCTTGCAGAGCGTGAGTTCGGCGCGTCCTGGCGATTCCAGCCGGAGCGTGGCCGTGCCGCGGTCGGCGGCCACGACCTCGGCCTGCTGTCTGCCCACCATCACCATCGCGGCCCGAGCGCAGGTCCATGCCAGGGGCACGTCGAAACCGACCATCATCCGCGGCGACTGCACCAGTTCGGCTCGTTCCAGCTTGTCGTCCAGCACGTCTTCGGCGGGCCGCAGCAGGCCGTCCGACTCGTGCGCGAGGTGCCCCTGATCCACCGCCAGCGGTCCGAGCCGCTCCTCGACGGCGACGCCGGGAAGGGCCTTCCTCGCCGCTTCCGGCGCGAGGGCCTGCGTGCTGCGACACACCGGCTGCAGGTCGATCTTCGCCACGGTGGCGGTGTCGAGCGCGAGCCCACGTGGACCTTCCGGCCGCGCGTCTTCGTGCGGACGCGTCACCTGGCGAACCGAGCCGAAGCGCGGCGCATAGACGCAGGCACAATTCGACGCGGTGACATGCACGTCGCAGGCGTCGGGGGTGTCGTCATCCACGCGATACCGGGCGACGGTGTCGCCCGAGGTCAGATTCTTGAGGCCCAGGCCGGCCACCGGCATGGCCGGCGCACGGGCGTCGCCGCCGTCACAGACAAGGCACGGGCCGACCATCGGCACCTGCGTGGCGACTGGCATGCAGACCTGCGGAGAGCAGGAGCGGCATCCCTCCGCTTCGCAGGGGGCACCATGGCAGGGGGCATGAAGGGAAACGTGTTGGGGCAGTTGGCGGGGCAGGGGAGCGCACGGCTCCTCGCAGCCGACACGTCTGACGCCAGACTGCAGTTCGGGTGCCGCCTCGACCGCGTCTCCAGCCGCGGCTGGCGCGACGGCGACGGCGGCGAGCGGCAGGACCAGTGGCTGGCTGATCGACCGGCACGAAGCCAGGATGACCGCGGCCAAGGCGATGACCAGCAACCGCGGCCAGCGCCATGGGTGATGGTCGGCAGGAAGTTGGTCAGCGTTCATGGAGCGCTCCCGGCCCAGGCCGTGCCGGCGACCTCCACCGGCAGGCGATTGCCGATGATCACCTCAGCCACGGGATCGCCCAGCGTGGTCGCCACATCCAGGCAATCATCACCGGGGCGAACATCGAACCAGCCCTCGGGCACGACGTCGGGGACGTCGGGATCGCAGGCCGAGTACACGACGCGGCGGACGTGCGAGCCGGCCAGGGCGAGCGTGAGATCGTCCGGGTCGATGACGATCTCCACCGGAAACCGCCAGACCATGCCTGGCGGGGTGGCCAGTTTTGCGAGCACCCTGACCGACGGAAAGAGTTCCCGCCCCTCATGCCCGGGAATGCCCGTGAGCCGGAGCCGATAGGGGTGGCCGACGGCCAGCCCCATCCGCAACGGACCCGCACGCACCGGCGACCAGCCCTCCGCAGTCTCGATCGAGATCTGCATCCCCTCAGGGCCACGGATGTCGACCGGTTGCACGTCATGGGGCACCATCGATTCCGGACGGGGGCCGGGCTGCAGTCGCCGCAAGGCGCCAATCGCTCCCGGTGTCATGACGGAGTCGGAATCGCCCCTCGGCATGGCGGCTTCACGGGCATAGCCCGTGCCAATCGCCAGGACGAGAAACGCCGCCACCATGAGCCTGCGGTCAACCCGCAGCGCGGCCCCTGTCCGGATGATGCTGGTGAAATACCTCATGAACGGTGGTGTGTTGGTTGGTGTTTCGGGTGTTTGTCGGAGAAGTTGCCTGATGCGGTCGGCCGCATCAGCGGGAGCCTTGCACTGGACACCCTCGGCACCCGATCAGCGGCCGAGGACGGCTGCACTCGGACGCCACGATGATCAGGGGCTCGGTGGGCAGGGTGCTCCGGGCGGACAGGCCACACCCGCGTTGAGTGCGTCGGGATCGGGCCCGCCGTTATCCACCCACCGCTTGCGGTCTTCCTTCGGCTGCTTGAGCATGATGTTGGGCACGTCGTGGTTCTCGGCGATGTAGGCCCGATGGGCGGGCTTCGGATAGCTGAGTCCGGGGTTCTGCTGGACGTGCAGCTTGAGCTCGCGGGTCGGCGGCGGAATGTGCATCTTCGTGTGGTTGGTGATCGTGTGCTTCTGCAGGCCGGCCGGAATGCCCAGCGGGATGTGGGCAGGGCCGGGCAGGCCGATCGGCGTGCCCGTGATCGGCATGCCGTACTGCGGCGCGTTCATGCCGGTCAGGAAGGCGGGGGGCAGTTGCGACGGATCGCCGCCACAGGGCATCCCCAGCGGAGCCGCCATGCCCACGGGCGTGCCGCCTCCGGACGCGGCGATGGCTCCAGCGCCACCGGCGGCCCCCGATCCGGCGATACCAGTCGATTCGAGATCCTTGTTGCCGATGCGGATGATGGCGAGGATGGAGCCGCGACGGTCAGCCTCCACGACCGGATCGATGCCCGGATCGAGACGGGTGCTCACCAGGGTTTCGACACCGGCGACGGCCAACTCCTGGTAACACGGATCCGGCAGGTAGACGACCTTGGTCACGAAGTTGCCCGTGGTCACCTGGTCCAGATCCTCCTCGGTGAGCTGGAACGGAATGGAATTGTGCGCGAGGAAGGCGGCCGTCCGCGGCGTGACCGGGGCGACTTCCAGCGACGGGTAGAGTTCGATGCCTTCCCGGCCGGGGATGTCGGTGATCTTGAGCCGGTAGATCGCGCCCTGGGGAAAGTCATAACGGCCCGGGGTCACCAGTGGCGTCGAATCAAACCCTCCCGCCATCGAGACGTCCCAGCGCACCTGCATGCCGTCCGGACCGATGAAACCGACCTGCGACGTGGGAGCCAACGCTCCGCCGACCATGCCGCCGGCGCCGTCTGGACCGCCACCGTCTGCTTCCCCCTCGGCGTACGACGCGGCCAAGGCGGCCTCGTAGGATGTCGCGGCGATCACGCCCGGGCCAGGGCCGTCGACCCCCGGACCGGGATGCTGAAGCATCGCCGCCGGTGGCAGGACGTTGGTGTGTTGGGGTGCCACCGGCCTGATCTGGGCCAAGCCCGTCAGGGGCGAATTCGCCGGGATATGGCACCCCGTGAGCGTGGCCGCCAGGGAGAACCCGACAAAACCTTGCAGGCGTCGGTTGAACATCGCGTCACCTCCGGACCGGAATCGTGTTGCCGGCTTGCGAATCCGCGGCAGTCCGGCATGGGCCGGTCGAACCCCGATCCCGTACACTCCTGTCGAAGGGTACGGATTCGCGGGTTCACGCCTTGGAAACGTGAGCCACCCCTCGTTCTTCGACGCACAACCGCCCGCTTCTTTGGCAAAATCCTCAAAGTCAACCTGATCGTGACGCTTCACCTGCCCCCCAGATTGCCAGCCTTTTCCGTTCAGCCTGTCAGCACCCGCTGGTGGCGGATCGCGGCCGGACGCTGGGCAGGGCCGGCGATGGTTGCTGCATGGATCACCGCCGGCGTGCCGGCCGGGGCGCAGGAGGCCGCGACGCAGAACAGGCCCGAGCCCCCGGCGGTGGCGGGTCCGGCGGAGAGCGTCTATCTGAAAAGCAATGCCGGGGCGGCAGTCCCCGCCGCAGAGCAGGCGGCCCAAGCCGAGCGGATCGTGGCGGCGGCGGTGGCGGCGTTGGGGCGGGCGGAGTCGATCTCGGCGCGGGTCCGCCAGCGGGTCCGCGTGGATGACCGCGTGCTCGTCGGCGCCGGTCGCTACGTGCAGTCGGGACTCGGCGAGGACCAGCGGTACCGGTACGAATCGTCGATGAAATCGGATACCGAAACCTTCGACCTCCTCGAGGTGTGCGACGGGCTGTTTGCCTGGTCGTACAGGCGAACCGGGCCGCAGCCTCCCTCCCTCGAACGCTTGGACGTCCGCCGGATCCGCGAGCGGCTACGGCAATTGAAGATCGCGGACGAAACCTCGATCTCGCCCTACCTCGGCGGCATCCAGCGGACGCTCGCGCTCGTCAGAGACTGGTACCGCTTCGTGGCGGTCGAACCGCTCGCCATCGACGACGTGCCGGTCTGGCGAATCGAGGGCCGCTGGCATCCCGAGGCCCTGGCGTTGCTGCTCCCTGCGCGGAAGGAAGCCATCATGCAACCGGGGGGCATCCAGGCGGCGGACCTCCCCGATGGGATGCCCTGGAGCGTGCGGCTGTCGATCGGCAGACGCGACCTGTTTCCGTTTCGGATCGAGTGGCTGGCGATTCCGGGCCGCCGCCCCGTGACCGATCGTGAACCCGAGCCGATCGCCGTGCTCGAACTCTACGAGGTGCGGCTGGGAGAACCGGTCGACTCCGCCGCCTTCGTCTACAAACCGGCCATCGAGGGGCTCATCGACCTGACCGACACGCACGTCAAGCATGTGGGGCCGCTGCGGCCGTGAACGGCCAGCCCGCCTCGACCAGTCGCACCGCCGCGTCGATGGCCGCCAGCATGCTCGTCGGATCGGCCGTGCCGGTGCCGACGATGTCGAAGGCGGTGCCGTGGGCCACACTCGTCCGCACCCACGGCAGCCCGAGCGTGATATTCACGGCACGGTGCATGCCCAGGAGCTTGATGGGTATGTGTCCCTGATCGTGATACTGCGCCACGACGCCGTCGAATTCACCGCGGCTGGCACGCAGAAAAAGCGTATCGGCCGGGAGCGGGCCGGTCGCATCGATCCCGGCCTCGACGAGCAGCCGGACGGCGGGCGCGATGAGTCGCGGCTCTTCGTCGCCGAACAACCCCGACTCGCCACCGTGCGGGTTCAGAGCCGCGATGGCGATCCGCGGGCGACGGCCCAGCAGTGGTTCAAGCAGCCCCGCCAACCGGGTTCCCGCCTGCGTGATCCCCTCGGTCGACAGGCGGGAGACGGCGTGGGCCAACGACTCGTGAAGCGTCACGTGCACGACGCCCAGCCCGGCCGGGGCGGAGAGCGTACCCGCCAGCGGCAGCCAGAGCATCATCGACACCGCCGAGTCAGCCAGCCTACAGAAGCGGGCGAGCAATTCGGTGTGGCCAGGCACGTCGAAGCCGGCGGCATGGAGCGCCGCCTTGTGCAACGGGCCGGTGACGATTCCCCTGGCAACGCCCTCCCGCACCAGCCGCGCGGCGGTCTCGACGGCTGCCACGGCGCTGGCCCCGCCCGCGGCACTGACAACACCGGGCTCCACGCCGCCCGCCGGCGCGGCCGTCGCCGGACGAGCGTGGGCCGAATCGATCACGAGCAGGCGGTCGGAGACGGATTCCCGCGGATCGACCGGTTCGATCACCTCGGTCACGATCCGCGGCAGGCCCGCTCGCACGGCGAGCACCCGCTCCACCATGCCCGGATCGGCCACCACGCGCAGCCGGGCACGGGCATGCGTCGGCGTGGCGTGCCAGGCCTTGACCGCCACTTCCGGGCCGATGCCGGCGGGATCGCCGCAGGTGAGGAGGAGGAGGGGTTTGTCGGCTGGTGGCATCGGCGGACCGTATGGTTCGAACAACCTCTCCAGCCTACCATGATGGCGACGTCCTCTCCTCGGAGAGCGGACGGCCCCTCCGGCATGCTTCCGGATCACCAAGCGACAGGATGCAACCATGGATCGCGTGTTCTCACGGGCGGCGCTATTTGCGGTGGCATTGATGGCGGCGACGGCGGGGCTCGGCCTGTGGCTGGGAGATCTGCACGGCCAGACGGCCCCCGCGGTGCTCCGCTGGGGCACGGTCCATCGGCTTTCAGGCGTCTTGGCGGCACTGATGGTGGTGCTCGTCAACAGCATGGCCGTGACCTACTTCATCGGCACCGGTCGGTGGTGTCGGGAGGTGGTGGAAACCTACGGTCTCGATGGCAGCTACATCGAACGGAGCCGGCGGCTCAAGCGGTCGGCCTTTCCGTTCGCACTGCTGGGCATGCTGGCCGTGGTGACCATCGTGGCCCTCGGCGGCGCGGCCGATCCGGCGTCGGGCCGCCCCGGCACGCAGCAGTGGGTCACCCCGCATCTGCTCGGCGGCCTGGGCCTCGCGGCGGCGATCGCCTGGTGCTTCCAGGCCCAGGTGCCGCAGATCCGCCGCCAGCACGAGTTGATCGAGGAAGTGATGGCGGAGGTCCGCGAGTCGCGGCGTCGGCGCGGGCTCGACGTCGAATGACGTGATGCCGACGTTGTCCGGCGATGCCGGCTTCCAGGCGCGGGCAGCCCCTGCGCCGGCGACACGCACGGAGGTCGCAGCGGGCTAGTGCCCGCGGTGCGATGAGGTCCTCGGGTTCGAGTGGCCGTGCGTGTGGGCGTGGGAGGTTCGTTCCATCGCGGTGATACCCCAGGCGATCGCGAGGCCGAGCGCGAGGCTCAGCGTCAACAACACGCGATCGTGACTGTGAAACTGCACCTCGGGCAGCAGGTCGGCGGCGGCAATGCACAGGAACGCCCCCGCTGCCAACGCCATCGCCACGCCGAGAATGGTCGCCTGGTGTGCGCCAAAGAGCCGGAGGCTGCCGAGAAACGCCACGGCGCCGAGCGGCACGATCAGGGCGTAGAGGGCATTGGCGATGCGGCGACCACGGCCTGACACGCCTGCGTTGATCATGAGCGTGCCGATGATGGCGGCGTCGAACGGCTTGTGCAGGAGGACGGCGAGGAACGTGGCAACCCCGGCGAGCCAGCCTGCGCCGTGGTCACCGTCGGCACGCACCGACGCCGCCAAGGCAGCGCCGTCGGCAAGACTGTGGAGCGTCAAGCCGGCGAATGCACCGCACCAGGCCCAGCGACCGCTGCCGGCCAAGATGGGCATGGCGGCGTGATCGTGGCCCTGACCGTGGTGATCGTGGCCATGAACGTGGCCATGAACGTGACCATGAGCATGGCCGGCGGCGTGATCGTGGTCGCAGCCGCTGTGTGATTCACCGCCGTCGGCCGTGTGGTGGGAGTGGCCATGGAAAGCCCGTTCGAGCAGGAACATCAGGAAGAACCCCACCAGCACCCAGATCATGGTGGCATCGATCTGCCGGTCGAGTTGGAGGAAGGCATGCGGCAGGAGATGCAGCAGGCCGACGCCGAGCAGCACGCCCCCAGTGAGCGAGAGCAGCACCTGCATCCGGCGATGGCCCATCGACAGAAATGAGAGCGACGAACCGCCCGCGTAGGCGGCGGCCGATACGACCGCCAACTGGAGAGCCAGCGTCAGGAATGGCAGCGGGCTCGGGTCTGCGGCGGCGAAGAGAGGCATGCGGGCGACTCGGGGGAAAACGATGAGTCAGTCATGATCGTGCACCGCGTGCCGCAGGGCAAGCGGCCCGCGGCCCGGATGGCCCAAAAACGACATCTCACCGTGCCGTCAGCGCCGGTAGTTCCAGGGGGCCGGCATGGTCTGGTAGGGCCGGGACGCCTGCTCCATCTGCTGCCGCACGTGGGCGCGCTCCGTACGGGCGGCATCGGTGGCGGCGAGCAGGCCGAGCACGATGGCAAGCACGTAGGTCACGATGTTCGCCCAGAGCACGCGGCCGTGGAACTTCATCGCGGTTCCGAATGCTTTCTTGACCTTGGCTCCGAACAGGCCAAGTCGGACGCTCCAGATCTCGTCCAGCACGAGGTGCGTCAGGAAGCCGAGCACCACGGCGCCCGCGATGAAGTACCGCCGCATCGGGTCGTCGTTGCTGAAGGCCAGGAAGGTGATCTGTCCGGCGATCGCGGCTGCAGGCAGGCTGTGAAACATGCCGCGGTGCACGGAGTAGTTCTCGAGCAGCCAGGTCACGCCAAACCGGATCACGGCATAGACCACAGCTCCCGCGAGGATGATCGCCTCCATCGGCATGCCCATCTGCTGAAACCGGTGCAGCAGCATCATGGGCACGAGGGCGGCGGCAAACGACACGCTTTCCCGCATCGGCGTGCCGGAGCCGCTGTCGAGGTCGGGCAGCATGCCCGCGACGGTACAGACGGTGCCCCCCAGCAGGCAGGTGACCGGGGGCAGTCCGCCGACATGCCACGCAGCAGCGGCGTAGCCGACGCCTACGATGGACGAACCGATGATGTGCGCCTGGAAGCCGGGCACTGAGATCCCCCGCCAAATGCCTGCCTGCCGGTCGTGTGTGTGGGAGCGACCGCACGCGCACGACGTGCCCGGGAAGCCGCCCACCAGGGCGGTCCGCACAGACACACGAGGGTTATCGACAACGCGGGCATCGGCACGTTTGGAGATTCAGCGGAGGCTGCGTGGTCACCTGCCCCCCCTGCACTCCCCTCCGGAAAAGATCACGTACACGTCACGGCCGAAGAAGCACGGAAACTCTGAGGCGACTGGGGGCAATAGAGAATTGGCACGATTTGCGTTCAGGAAAGAATTTGAGCATCAACGAGACCCTGACAATCAGCGAAAATAGAGACCCTGGGCAAAGCAAGATGGCTTTTCTCGTGAGCTTGTCTGCTTGGTTGGTTTTGGCTTCGCTCTCTGTTGGAACAATCTCTACACTCCGCCCCCGCCGGTCTGGAGGACTTCCAGACCATTCTGTTCACCGTTCCCGTTCCCAGATCACCGGAGGCTGGAGTGGCGCTCGAAGGGTACGACCTGGTCATGCTCGGCATCCTCGCCGCAGCCGCACTCCTTGGTTACTTCAAGGGCATGGTCTGGCAGCTCGCCTGGATCGCCGGCATCGCGGCCAGCAGCTACGCAGCCTTCCGCTTCGGCGCGGTGCTAGCGCCGTTCTTCGGCACCCAGGCACCGTGGAACCGGTTCGCTGCCATGCTGGCCGTCTATGCCGGCACCTCGATCGCCGTCTGGCTCGTGTTTCGGGTGATTTCAGGAGCGATCAACGCGGTGCACCTGTCCGCGTTCGACCACCAGCTCGGCCTGCTTCTGGGACTGGCCAAGGGGGTGCTCCTCTGCGTGGTGGTGACGTTCTTCAGCGTGACCCTGGCCCCTGCCTATCGCCATCAGATCGTGGCCAGCAGATCGGGCAGGCTCGTGGCAGAACTGATCGTCCGCGCCGACACCTACCTTCCCAAGGAGATTCACGAGACGGTTGATCCGTTCGTGAAGCAATTCGAGCAGCAGTTCGAGAACCCGCCAGGCAGTCCCGCCGCGGTGGTGGGCCAGTCGCCAATGATCGCGGGGCAGCAGTCACCCCTCAAGGCGATGTGGGAAGGGGTGACGTCCGCCGCAGCTTGGGCGGGAACGGAGCAGGGGGGGGCAGCGGGGCAGGGGGCGATGCAGGCCGGCGGCACCTTGCCGGCAGGCAGTGCCTGGTTCGTGCCGCGTGCCACCGGCCAGGCCCCGGAGGCACCCGTCCAACGCTATGCAACACCAGCGGCCGCCGGCCCGGCCGGCGGCGGCTTCGCATCCCCACAGCGGTTCGCTCCCCAGCCCGCTGCGTCACCGATGCCCGCTCAGCCCTTCACCACACAGCCCGTCGCTCCTCAGCAACCGCCGCCGCGGTACCCCGTCGGCGCCCAATCACCGCTGCCGGGCTGGTGAGCAGCAGGGGCCGGGCATGCCGCCAGCGACGCTCGACGCGAGCAGGGCAGAAGGGCGAGTTCGGCCCTGAAAAACAAGCACGAAACGCAGACGGCCGAAACCGGACATAAGAGACATTATCGGACGTTGGGGGGAGGACGGCAGGGGGCTGAATCAAGCTCTTGGACCGTCTCCTCCGACCGCTCGCTGTCAGAAGTGAACGTCTCCGCCCAAGCCAACCTTCAGACGGCTTCGCCGGCCGTGGGTTTCATTCACGACCCGGCACCGCCATCCGCGACCGGCGACTCCGGCTCCGCATAGGGGCTCAGCCTTGGCAGCCAGCAGCGGACCGCGTCACGATACTTCCGGTACTGGTCGCCGAACCGCATCTCAAGATCGCGTTCCTCCCACGGCCTCGCCAAAAATTGCCAGAGCGCCGCCCCGATGGCCACGTAGCACAGCACCGCCGGCGATCCCAGCCAGAGACCCACGCCTATTCCTTGGCCGAAGCCGCCCATCGCCATCGGGTTCCGCACGTGCCGGTACGGCCCTGAGACCACGAGGTGCCTCGCCGTGTCGAGCGGCAGCGGCGTGCCGCTGCCATCGCGGACCATGACGTTCGCCGTCCACAGGCCGATCCCTGAACAGGCGACGAACAGCCCGGCCCCTAGCCACTCCATGCCCGTCAAGTACGGCGAGCCCAGCCCGGACTCGAGCCGACGGATCGCCAGCGGTATCAACCCGAGCAGCACGCTCCACATGGCGGCGATCTGCAGGAGTGTCTTGAGCGTGTTCCAGCCCCGCGAGGCGGGTCGTGCCACCAGGGGACGCATGTTGAGCATCAGGTGCGTCATGAGTCTGAAAACCATGCCAGCCATACCGTCATCGCCACGGCTGGCAGCATGAGCAGCACTCCGGCGTAGCCCGTGCCCGTGATAACAGCTGCGGCCGCAGCGTGCACGAGCGAGCAGGCCACCCCGCCGCCGACCGCGTGTCGCACGGCCCCGCGCCACGGGGCACCAGAACGTTCACCCCAGGCTGCGATGCATGAACCGACCATCCAGAAGAGCACGTCGCCGGGAAGGAATGGCAGGAGCGATCGGCCGTCGTCGCCGAACGCGAACCACCGTCTGCAGGCCGGGTTGGTCGCGACCAGAAGCCACCACGCGAGCGAGGCGAAGGCTTGAAAGGCGAAATATCCCGCTCGCAAGGCGGCGATTGTGACAGACATGCCACGGCCCCCGGCTCGAATCGAGTCCTACGATGCCGCTTCTTCCAGGAACACACCCATCCGACGAAACTGAGTTCACGAAAAACACGGCATCGTGCCGTTTTTTCTTGGCAGCCTCCGGCTGCTGGTGCTGAGCATCGAGTCCT